>JBMSML010000010.1:0-24657 GCA_049421125.1 Burkholderiaceae bacterium | reverse complement strand
CAACGACCACCTCCCCGAGAACGTTGTTGAGGCGGAACAGATTGAAACCATCGTCAGCACCTTCAGTGACATGGGCATCGCGGTATATGAGCAGGCGCCCGACACCGAGACCCTGCTGCTGACCAGCAATGCGCCGGCCTCTGACGATGATGATGCCGAAGAGCAGGCGGAAGCCGCCCTGCAAACCGTGGACTCCGAATTCGGTCGCACCACCGATCCTGTGCGCATGTACATGCGCGAAATGGGCACCGTCGAGCTCTTGACCCGCGAGGGCGAGATTGTCATCGCGAAAAAGATTGAAGAGGGCCTTCGGGATATTGTGCTGGCCATTTCCGAGTGCCCCGTGACCATCGCGGAGGTGCTCGAGAGTGCCGACAAGATTCGTGCGGGCACGATGATGATCAATGAGGTGGTCGACGGCATCGTCGATCCGAACGCGCCCGAAGAGGATCTGCTGTCATCCACCGAAGCTGAATTTGCCGCGATTGAGGCGTCGGAAGAGGCGGACGATGATGGCGCTGCCGCCGCCGCCGCCAATACTGCCCGTCTTGAAGAGCGCAAGGTGGCCGCGCTCGAAAAATTCGATCTGATTCAAAAGGCCTTCGACAAGATGCGTAAAGCCGTCGATGGGGATGGTTATAAATCCCCCGCCTATGACAAGGCCCAAAAGACGATCAGCAATGAGTTCATGAGCATTCGGTTTACCGCCAAGATGGTGGAGCGGCTTGCCGATACCCTGCGCAGCCAGGTGGAGGAAGTTCGCAAGATCGAGCGCAAGATTCGCGCCATTGCCGTGGATAAGGTGGGCCTCGCCCAGGAGTGGTTCATCAGAGAGTTTCCCGGTCACGAGACCGACCTGAACCTCTTTTCTGCCAAGGTGGCCACCGCGGGTGCCAGTGCGCCCCTGCTTCAACGGAACCTGCCCGCGCTTCAAGAGGAACAGCAAAAACTCCTAGCGCTACAGACCAGGGTGGTGTTGCCGCTGGCCGATCTGCGCGAGATTCACAAGAAAATGACTGCCGGGGAGCGCAAAGCACGGGCGGCCAAAAAGGAAATGACCGAGGCGAACCTGCGCCTGGTGATCTCGATTGCCAAGAAATACACCAACCGTGGCCTGCAGTTCCTGGACTTGATCCAAGAAGGCAACATCGGTCTGATGAAGGCGGTTGATAAATTCGAATACCGTCGCGGATACAAGTTTTCCACCTATGCGACCTGGTGGATTCGTCAGGCGATTACCCGTTCCATTGCGGATCAGGCGCGCACGATTCGTATCCCGGTGCATATGATCGAAACCATCAACAAGATGAACCGTATTTCACGTCAGATTCTGCAGGAGACCGGCAAAGAACCGGATCCCGCGACCCTGGCGATCAAGATGGAAATGCCGGAAGACAAGATTCGTAAGATTCTGAAAATCGCGAAGGAACCCATCTCGATGGAGACCCCGATTGGCGATGACGATGACTCTCACCTGGGCGATTTCATCGAAGATACCAATACGGTGGCCCCCATGGAGGCGGCGCTACAGGATTCCATGCGCGACGTGGTCAAGGAAGTGCTGGACTCCCTGACGCCCCGAGAGGCCAAGGTGCTGCGCATGCGGTTTGGCGTCGAAATGGCGACGGATCACACCCTGGAAGAGGTGGGGAAACAGTTTGATGTCACGCGGGAGCGAATACGCCAGATCGAGGCGAAGGCCCTGCGTAAACTGCGTCACCCCAGCCGCAGTGATAAGTTGAAGAGTTTCTTAGACACGCTGTAAATCAACAGGCCCGGGGAACCGGGCCTTTCTCTTATCTCGGCCTCCTCGACCGAGTGAGGCGTCAATGTTTCTCGGGGGGCGTTAGCTCAGTTGGTTAGAGCAGAGGACTCATAATCCTTTGGTCGCTGGTTCGAGTCCAGCACGCCCTACCAGTACCTACACACGACACACACAGACCACACACCAGTACTCAACATGTGTTCATACGGTGTACGGTCAGTTATACCGACGCGTGACTACCTGATTTCGCCCATTACGTTTCGCTTCGTATAAGGCATCGTCAGCCAGGGTCATGAACTTTTCCAGATCAATATTCTTTGGATCATCTGCGGTGGCCACTCCTAGGCTCACGGTGATGCTGACTAGGATGTCGGTCGGATCTTGCTGGAGACCCATCGGGTTGCCCGATGTAATTCGCCGGATTTTTTCAGCGATCCCATTCGCCTGGGTCAAGGTGGTATTGGGCAGCACTAGGCAAAACTCGTCACCGCCCACACGGGCCAGCAAGTCCGACGCACGAACCGCAGCCCGCCAGCGTGCGCTGAGCTGTTTTAAGACTTGATCGCCGGCGCCGTGGCCGTGGGTGTCGTTGATCGCTTTGAATTGATCGATATCCATCATGACCATCGATAGCGGTTGCGTATAAAAGCCGGCCGAGGAGCGATAGTCGTGAATGGACTGCTCCAGGGCGCGCCGATTGTGCAGGCCAGTCAACTCGTCGGTCAGTAAATGCCGCAGTAACTCCTGGTTCTGTTCGGCCAAGAGTCGCCGGAAACGCCCCTCTCCGTTCTTGGTCTCCGAGTGACTCGCTCGCAATACGATGTCGGCAATCACTCCCAACAGTAGCACTGCTGAAATGGCCGTACCGAGTAATAGTGTCGGCGGGCCGTTCTCGCCGACCAGCACGATCGTGAGGGCGGACACGAGGACCGCGCCCCAGAGCACAATGCGCGCACGTGCGTCGCGACTCGTGTAATAAACGCCGAGCGGTATGGAAATAAACACCACCGCCAGAAGAAGATAGATCGTCTGAATGTCCATGGGGCAGCAGTCTAATCGACTGGCGACCTGCACCAAACGGCAAGAAGAGGGCTAACGCGAAGCGAGTCGGCTGATTTCGGCCAGTGTGACCGTCACCCGGGGATCGAGGCAGATCGCGTCGGCATCGAATTCTGTCGGATGATGATCGGAAGAGAGCACAAAGACCGGCCCACCCAGAAAAATACAGGCATTAGGATTTTTCGACTGCACACGAATGGAACCTACTAATTTCTTGAGCCCCTCCAGTTGTTTGTCGATGGAGACGGAAATGCCGATCGCATCAAACCATTCTGTTCGGGTCCGTGAGAGCAGAACCTCCGGGTGATCGGGCAGCAGGGTTTGGGCATACCAACCGGCATTTCTAAAGAATTCGGCCACGATCACGGGGCCGAGAATATGCCGGGATCCTGGGGCGCTGGCCAGCAATACGCGCCCATTCATGGTGGGGGTCTGGTGGGACGGATGTTCATCCGCATGGGCCTGTAACTGGTGCACGATCTCATGCTTGCGCACGCAAGCCAGGGACACCTCGGCAAAATTTAACCGGTCGGCCACCCAACGCAGTCCGATCTCACGGGCACTCTCCGTGATCAGTTCGAGCAGAATGACGTCGCGGGACAGTCCGCGTTCCAAAAGCTGGTGAACGAACTGATAGCCCAATGTCGGGTCGCTCGCCAGGCAAAGATCGGCAAAGTGCTCGACCTCTTCCAGCGTGATCTGCTGGGGGTCGGGATGGGCCAGATGATCCGGGCGGCCCGTGAGGCTTTCGTGCTGGTGCGCCGCTAAGAGACGGGGAATGATCTCCTCATCGAGCACCGTAGCCAGTAAGTCTCGTCGTCCATCCGGTTCGAGCGTCCCCGCGCTCTTGGCCTTAAAGGCATCGAGAAATCGTTGCAAACGATTCGATGCTTGCGACAGATCTGCAGAAGACACGAATAGCCGCGCCAGTCTCTGCGAGAGTGAGTCGTAGTCGCGACCCTTGTCCACGTGTTGTCCCTGAAAGTTTTAGTTATCGCTCCACACTACTCCTTTTTCGGATCATTGCCAGGGAAATTCATCAAAAAGGGACAGAACAAAACAACGAAACCCGATAGAATCAGCGACGCCATGCCTGAACGCCCCGATTCCCCTTGCATTGCTATTTGTTCTACCACGGCCGGTGATGACATCTGCCGAGGGTGTGGTCGTACGCTGGAGGAAATCTCGAACTGGATTTTTATGGGGCCGGATGAACGTGAAGTGGTGTGGCGACGCATTGAAACCGAGCGCACGGCGTTGCGCTATACCACCTACCAGGATCGGGCCGCTGAGAATCTCGTGCGTGGGACGCGTTAGTCGGACGGTGTTTCGGGCACGATGGGCCAGGCGTTAAAACTCCTTTTTATTGGGGTCTATGGGCTTGCGCCCTTTGTGCCGCTGACTCTGTTGGCGTTCGGCCCCCTGCCATCGACACATACGGGGCGACCTTTTCGTGATGACCTGGCCTCCGCCTTGGCGATGACCGGCTTTGCACTGGTGTTTCTGGAGTATCTGGTCATCCATCGACTCCGACCGATCGCCAATCTGTTTGGGTGTGGTCCAGTCATGCGGGTGCATCAGCTTTTCGCGCGCACCGCTTGCGCATTTCTAGTCGTCCATCCTTTTTTGTATAGCCTCTGGGGCACGATGAGCCCGACGGGCAATCCCACGCCCCGCACGCTGGGCATTCATGCTGCATCGTTGCTCTCGGGAGCGCTGGCCGGGGCAAGTCTGATGGCCTTGGTGATGCTGGCGGTGCATCGGCACGATTCGGGCAAGGATTATCACCGTTGGCGTTTCTGGCATGCGATCTTGGCCATTACGGTGATTGGACTGGGTCTGCATCACACCTTGCATGCCGGGCTGTATGCATCGCTGCCGTGGATTGCAGCGTATTGGTGGACACTCTTGGCGGTCGCCGTGCTGGTCAATCTGACGATCTATGTGGTGATGCCGTTGCATCAACGTGCCCATCCCTATGCTTTGACCAGCGTGTCACAACGGGCCGAGCAGACCTGGGAGCTGATCCTCTCCCCGTGCAGTACGCCAGTCATTACGCCGCGTCCCGGGCAGTTCTTCTGGTTAAAGCACCGAACTCCATGGTCGCGCAGAGACCATCCGTTTTCGGTAATGCAGTCGTCCTCTCAGGCGGATGAGCTTCACTTCTTAATCAAGGAAGCCGGGTCCTTCACCCGGTCCATTCCCCATCTTCCTCAAGGGGATCGTTTTTATCTGGATGGTCCTTACGGCGACTTTCAGATTCTCGAGCATGCGCAGACTGTCGTGTTGGTCGCGGGGGGAATTGGCGTTGCACCGGTCATTCATCTGTTACAGAATTGCGCTCAGCGTGATGACGCCCGTCGTTTTCTGGTGATCGTGGCGGCGCAGACACCGGCCAAGCACGTGGATCTAGCGTCGTGCATTCCATTGTCCCGTATCCCGCATCTGTCCTTGGTGCCGGTGGTGGACGAACCGGATGCGGCGTGGGCCGGCCGAGTCGGGCGATGTGACGGGGCCATGGTGCTGTCATTGTGTCGTGAGGCTGGCATGGCACTGGACGCCCCCGGGGTGCAGGTCATGATCTGCGGGCCGACCGCCATGGCCGATTCCGTGGAACGTGAACTGGTGAGTGCGGGTCTGCCGATTGCGGCCTTGACCACGGAGCGTTATCAGTACGACCTGGGAGAGCGGTCGCCACTTGCCCGGCGCAGCGTGCGCCAATGGTGGGCGATATCGTTGGCCATGCTGATGACCGGCCTGGGATTGGCGTACTGGATCTGAGGCTTCCGAGGCGGTGCGTGCTGACCCCATGTCCTGGAGTGGTCAGTAGGCAGATTCCGAGTGCTGTACAACGCGTGCCGATGTGGGCACCAGACGATCAGCATCGGTGAGTTGTGTATTGGAGCCCACGAACATCTTCAAACACAATCCGGCCGCTGAGTGTCCCGGTGTCCGTTTCGCTTCTTGTATGCGGTCAAACATGGCGTCATAACAGGTGCGCCGCGTCGGATATTGGCTTAACTGCTCTTCCAGCGCACCATGACGATTGATCACCAGCGTGAGGGTCCAGTCCTGGGTGTTGACGCGGCCACGGTCGTCGGCTAGCGCGGCCTGGGCCAACGGCAACAGCAGCGTTACGGCGGTCATTGCCATGATCTGGCGGGTGCGCGACATCATGCGTGGACAGTACCAAGGTTTTCCGGGAGCGTCTATGGTGAGAGTGTTGCGGGGCAGCACTATTTGCGCAACACTTCCTCTGGAATGAACCCTATTCCGCAAAAACCGTCGCAGCGCATTCATGGCCGATTGTTGGTGACACTGCAGTTTTCATTGTTGCTGGTGTTGATTCTGATTACGGCGCCATGGGCGGCACTTCAGGTGGGAAGGGTGTCGGTGGTGATCGTGATGGGGTGCGCCGTGGCAGTGGGAACGGCGTCCTTAGTGGCCAACCGGCCCGGCAATTTCAATATTCGTCCAGAACCGAAGTTCAACGGTCGGCTTATCGAGCAGGGTGTCTATGGGCACGTGCGGCATCCGATGTACACGGCGGTGATGCTCTTCGGGCTTGCCTGTGTGTTGTCGCAACCATCGGTGAATGCGGGATTGGCCGCGGGCCTGCTTACACTGGTACTGTGGTTAAAGGCACGGGCCGAGGAGCGGGCACTGCAGACGCGGTATCCGACCTATGCGGCGTACATGCGTCGCACCACGCGGTTCATTCCCCGGATCCTCTAGTTGTTAGCAATTGCTCACAGTGAATGATCCGGGCCTGGCGGACGGATATCGGATCTAAAACGTTTGGCGTTGATATGTGTCAAGACATATTGACACTTCCTGCGTTAACTTGAAACCACGTCAATCAGGCGCCCGTAGGCGCAAGGGGAATCCAATGCGTATCGTTCTGATCCATCCCAACTATCACTCGGGGGGTGCGGAGATCGCGGGCAACTGGCCACCAGCATGGGTGGCCTATCTCACCGGCTACCTGAAGTCGGGGGGCTACCACGACGTGACCTTTATCGATGCCATGACCCACGACCTCTCCGAGGAGGTGGTGCGCGCCAAACTGGTGGAGCTAAAACCCGATGTGGTGGGCGCCACGGCCATCACGCCGGCGATCTATAAAGCGGAGCGCATCTTGCAGGTGGCCAAGGAGGTCGATCCCCAGGTGGTCACCGTGCTGGGCGGCATTCACGCGACCTTCATGTATCCGCAAGTGCTTAAAGAAGCGCCCTGGATTGATGCGATCGTGCGCGGCGAAGGCGAGCAGATATTTCTTAATCTGGTCACGGCCATCGACAACGGGTCCTGGGCGCGCGATCGTCATTCGGTGCGCGGCATTGCCTATGCGACACCCGAGGGCAAAGTGGTGGCCACGGCGGCCGAACCGACGATTGAGGATCTCGACAAGATTAAGCCCGACTGGAGCATCCTGGAGTGGGATAAATACATCTACATACCGATGAATACCCGAGTGGCCATTCCAAACTTTGCCCGCGGCTGTCCGTTCACCTGCACGTTTTGCAGTCAGTGGAAGTTCTGGCGTGACTACCGTATTCGCGATCCTAAAAAAGTGGTGGATGAGATCGAGGATCTGGTCAAGAACCATGGCGTCGGATTTTTCATCTTGGCCGACGAAGAGCCCACCATTCACCGCAAGAAGTTCATCCAGTTCTGTCAGGAACTGATTGACCGTGATCTGGGCGTGCTCTGGGGTATCAATACCCGTGTGACGGATATCCTGCGTGACGAGAAACTTCTGCCGATGTTCCGCAAGGCCGGTTTGATTCACATTTCATTGGGCACCGAGGCGGCCGCCCAGTTGAAACTGGATCGTTTTAATAAGGAAACCACCATCGCCCAGAACAAGAAGGCGATTCAGCTGCTGCGCGATGCGGGCATTGTGACCGAGGCCCAGTTCATTGTGGGCCTGGAGAACGAAACCAAGGAAACCCTCGAGGAAACCTACCGCATGACCCTGGACTGGAATCCGGACATGGCCAACTGGGCGATGTATACCCCGTGGCCGTTCAGTGACCTGTTCCAGGAACTCGGCGATAAGGTGGAAGTGTTTGATTTCGAGAAATACAACTTTGTTACGCCCATCATGAAACCCGAAGCCATGGATCGCGCAGAGTTATTGGATGGCGTGATGGCAAATTACCGGCGTTTCTTTATGCGCAAAAGCTTTCTGCACTATCCCTGGACACGGGATAAGACCAAGCGCAAATACCTGATGGGCTGCCTGAAGGCGTTTCTGAAGAGCAGCTTTGAGCGTAAGTTCTACGATCTGGGCCGTGTGGGGTACTGGGGTCCGCAGAGCACCAAGAAAGTGGACTTTGCCTTCGATGCGTCACGCACCATGGCCCCAGGGGTCGAGAGCGTGGCCAGCGATGATGGATGGGTCACCATGCACGGCCCGAAAATTGAGCACCGTCGTCGTCAAGGCGAGTTGAATGCCGCGATGGCCTGTGGCGGTGGCAACACCGAGCAGCTCAGCGATACGGAGATGGATGCCGTACTGGCGGGCCAACGGCTCGAGGATCTGCGCGCGAAAAAGGACGAAACCGCGACCGTCTAATGATGTCATCCCATGAGGTGGCGAATGATCGGATTGGTCCCAATGCGATCATTCAGGTCATGGAGGCGCTCCATGCTGCAATCGGAGGCCCGGCGACCCTCGCATTTTTCAATACGGTCGGGCTTGGCCATTACATGGAGGAGCGTCCGCGTGAGATGGTGTCCGAACGCGACGTAGCGATACTTCAGATTGCCTTGCGGGAGCAGTTCGGTGTGGAGATGGCCAAGGCCATCTCGTGGGATGCCGGACAGCGCACGGGGGACTACCTGTTGGCCAATCGCATTCCGGCATTGGCCCAGACCATCTTGCGGTGGATGCCCGCCGCGTTCGCAGCGCGCGTGCTGGCCGGCGCGATTGCGCGGCACTCCTGGACATTTGCCGGTAGTGGCACATTCCGTGTGACGCCCGGTACACCATTTGTTTTCTCAATTCAGCGCAATCCGATCTGCAGTAAGATCCGCGCCGACAGCCCCTCATGCGACTACTATGCGGCCACCTTCGAGCGCATTTTTCGTGCGATCGTGCACCCGATGTCCCGCGTGGTGGAGACCGAGTGTGAATCGATGGGGGCATCCGCCTGCGTGTTCGAGGTGCGCTGGTAGTCCCACCGGCGACAGTGACCGTTAAAACCACTTCAGCAGTCGTCGTAAACGCACCTCAGGATCTGCTTCCGCCAACAACGCGGATTTTTCTTCCGCCGGTATCGGGAGAAGGTCGCCCCAACGATCGGCCACCCACCCCGCATCATCGAGGCGATATGGGGGATTCATTGGCAAACGACCTTCCATCTGGTCACGCTGCGCGGTGGCGATCAGTTCTCCAAGCCTATTGGCCAGCGGTTCCAGATCGGCGGGGATTGCGGTCGGGGGGTCCGGGGGCAAGACGGTGATCTCGCCGCTCCATAAACCATAGGCACCTCGGGAGTGCTCGCCCAACAAAAAACGTTGTGTGCCCCGGCATGTCACCGCCAGCACCGATGGCTGCAGTTCCGTGACCTCTAACCGATCCACCAGGCATCCCCACTGGTGCAATCGTTCTAACTCACCGGCCTTTTGCACTTCGCTGCCACTGGCCAGTGGCACCACGCCAAAGGTGATGCCGTCACGCTGACAGCGTCGAATCAGGTGCAGATAGCGCACCTCGAAGATGGTCAGGCGAAGCAGGCCGTGCGGAAACAGTCCCTGATGCAGGGGAAATAACGGCACAACGGATGGCGTCATGGCCGACGTAGAAAAATAATATGGGCCTGCATTTCCAAGACAATCTGATCGTGTTGGTTTTTCAGCACGAGCTGCACTTTGGCAATCCCACGATCGGGTTTTGATTTCGAGGGTTTAAGTTCCAGTACTTCGGCATGGCCCTGAAGGGTATCGTTTGGTCGCACGGGGTGGGCCCACTTCAGGGCATCAATGCCGGGACTTCCGGCGCAGCTGGAATTTAAAATCCAGGCATCGGCCAGCATGCGCATCATCATGGAGCAGGTGTGCCAGCCACTTGCAATCACACCACCAAAGGGCGAGTCCTTGGCCTTGATCGGATCCACATGAAAGATCTGCGGATCAAAGTCTTTGGCAAATGCAATGATCTCGTCCTGTGATACGGATCGTGGTGCAAAGTGAAAACGCTGGCCAGCGTGAAGGTCATCAAAGGTGATCATGCGGGGGCATCCTGGTCGGGTGGGTCGTGAAGGTCAAAGGCTAATGCGGCTTGCTGATAAGATCAAACGCATGCCAATCGAATCCATGCCAACGCCCGCCATCGTATTGTTAAGCGGTGGCCTGGATTCGGCCACGGTATTGGCCCAGGCCATCGCAGACGGCTACTCGGTGACCACCTTGGCATTTGACTACGGACAACGGCATCGCATTGAGATCGATGCGGCCGCGCGCATCTCCCGTACGATGGGCGCGCTGGCGCATCGGGTGGTCACCATTGACTTACGCGCGATTGGCGGCTCGGCCTTGACCAGTGATGTTGGCGTGCCCAAAGGGCGGGACCTGGCCCATCCGGATGCGGCCATCCCCGTGACCTATGTTCCGGCGCGCAACACTATTTTTTTATCGTATGCCTTGGCCTGCGCGGAGGTCTTGCGGGCCCGCGATATTTTTATTGGTGTGAATGCCCTGGACTACAGCGGCTATCCCGATTGTCGACCCGAGTACCTTCAGGCATTCCAGACGATGGCCAACCTGGCGACCCGCGAAGGTGTCGAAGGGCGCGGGGTCACTATTCATGCTCCCTTGTTGCACATGACCAAGGCCGAGATCATCCGGCTTGGTCTCGCGTTGGGTGTGGACTACGCCATGACCACCAGTTGTTACGACCCGGATGTCCATGGACAACCCTGTGGCGCCTGCGATGCCTGCCAGCTGCGCAGCAAAGGATTTGCCGAAAACGGTCGCTCGGATCCCCGGCTCAAACTGTCACTGGGCTGAGCATCAGGTTTTCGATGCGTTCCACAATCTGACCGTTGGCCTCGCTCTCTTTGCGCGTGGCGATCCATTTTGAATCCGCCTGGAACGCATTCCATTTCTGTTCCCGCTCGGCCAGCGATTCCCATTCCAGAATGTAATAGAGGGCGGCGTTTGACGGACCGATCAGTGTGGTCCAGAAATGGGTGTGCTTGATTCCGTATTGGGAGAAAAACCCCAACGTGTGCTGCTTGAATCGGCCGATCAAGTCCGGAAGTTTTCCGGGGCAGCAGTGGTAGATGCGAAGTTCGTGAATCATGGATGCTCCTTTGACTAGAATGCGCATTCTATGAGCAAAGCCTTCATCAAGGAGACCGACGACCAGGACGATGACGACCTGGAGCCGCCGTCTGGCCTGCCCGCTGGAACGCCCAACTACCTCACGCCGGAAGGCTACGCGGCGCTGACCGCAGAGTTGAATCAGCTCTTGAAAGTGGAGCGACCAAAGATCGTGGAGATCGTGTCCTGGGCCGCCTCGAATGGGGATCGTTCGGAAAATGGGGATTACTTGTATGGCAAGCGTCGGCTGCGGGAAATCGATCGGCGATTGCGGTTTTTGACCAAGCGCCTGGGAATGGCGCAAGTGGTGGACGCGCGTCACCATCGCGGACAGGATCAGATCTTTTTTGGGGCGTGGGTCACCGTTGCAGAGGAATCGGGAAGCCAGCAGACTTACCGCATCGTCGGGGTGGACGAGACCCATTTGGAGCCGCATTGGATCAGCTGGATTTCACCGATGGCCCGGGCCCTGATCAAGGCCCGGGAGGGTGATGTGATCCGTGTCCAAAGTCCTACGGGTCGCCGTGAAGTGGAGGTCGTTCGCGTGCGCTATCCCGGGGAAGATGCCGCATCATCTGCACGATAATTCCGGACACGGCAGTGGGATTGGCCCATCACAGAGAAAGGATACGCACATGACATCAGTAGTGGAAGGCAAGACCCTTCCGGAAATCATTTCAAATCTGGCGCTCGCCACTACGCGGGGCAATGCCCGCCTGGCCGATTTTCGTGGGCACCACCTGGTGCTGTATTTCTATCCGAAAGACGATACGCCCGGCTGCACCGCGGAGGGCCAGGAGTTTTCGGCTCAGCATGCAGCGTTTCTCAAGGCGGATACCCAGGTGGTCGGTGTGTCGCGCGATGGCCTTGCAGCGCATGACCGGTTCATAAAAAAGTACGGGCTGTCCATCACGTTGATCTCGGATACCGACGAGACCCTATGCCGCGCCTTCGGGGTGATCCGGGAGAAAAACATGTATGGAAAGAAAGTCTTGGGCGTCGAGCGCTCGACCTTTTTGATGGATGCACAAGGGCGCGTGCGTGCCGTGTGGCGGGGTATCAAAGTGCCGGGCCATGTGGAGGCCGTGTTGGCCGCCGCACGTGCCCTGGCGTAATCCGGTCCGTTAATGACGATGCCCATTCCGAATGCGGCAGCGGTCGCGGTCGTTGGGGAACCGCTCGCCGCGGTCGACACACCAGCACTTCTGCTTGATCTCGATGCGTTCGAACGCAACTGCGATCGGCTGGAGCAGTCGTTGCAGGGGCGATCGGTGGCGGTGCGACCGCATGCGAAGAGCCATAAATGCCCGGAGATCGCCCGTCGACAAATGCGTCGCGGCGCGGTGGGCATCTGTTGCCAAAAAGTCAGCGAGGCCTGGGCCTTTGCGGAGGCCGGCATTGACAATATCCTGATCTCCAATGAAGTCGTGGGCGACAAAAAAATTGCTCAGTTAATCGCCCTGGCCCGACGCATCACGATTTCGGTATGTGTGGATGACCATCGAAATGCCCACGATATTCACACCGCCGCCCAGTCGGCCGGCGTGGTGATTCCCGTGTTGATGGAGCTCGATGTGGGCGCCCATCGCTGTGGCGTTGCACCGGGGATACCGGCCTTGCAATTGGCCCAGGCGATTCGGCAGATGCC
Organism: Burkholderiaceae bacterium; assembly: GCA_049421125.1. Taxonomy (GTDB): domain Bacteria; phylum Pseudomonadota; class Gammaproteobacteria; order Burkholderiales; family Burkholderiaceae_A; genus Lacustribacter. The sequence continues at coordinate 11,854 of JBMSML010000010.1, read as the reverse complement.
GGGACTGACGTTCGCAGGCCTGCAGGCCTATCATGGGCCGGCACAGCACATGCGCTCCGAGCGGGAGCGTGAAGCGGCGATTGGAGAGGCCATTACCCTCACCAAATCCACGCGCGATCTGCTTCTTGCCCATGGCATTGCATGTCCGGTGATTGCCGGTGCCGGTACGGGAGGATTTCTCGTGGAGGCGGCCAGTCAGGTGTACACCGAATTGCAGGTGGGTTCTTACATCTTTATGGATGTGGACTACGCGCGTAACGACTGGACCCACAGTCGGATGCCGAAGTTTGAGCACAGTCTGTTTGTATGGACGACCGTGATGAGTGTGCGTGGTGATCATCATGCGGTGGTGGATGCAGGACTGAAGGCCTCGAGCGTGGACTCGGGTCTTCCGGTGGTGGCGGATCGCCCCGACGTGATCTACACGAAAGCCTCGGATGAGCACGGGGTGCTCCAGGTCAATGGACCGCCCTTGGCACTGGGGGACAAGCTCCGATTGATTCCCGGTCATTGTGATCCCACCGTTAATCTTTATAACGAACTGGTGGTGGTGCAAGGTGATCGCGTGCAGGCGATCTGGCCGATTACTGCCCGCGGTGCGTTGCGATGAGCGCCACCTTACGTCTTGTGGTGGACGTGGTCATCGTGATCACGCTAGTGGAGTTTGTGGTCTTGGCAGTCTGGCATCGCCGCACCGGACGTGGCGTGAATCCTGCCGGCATTCTTCGTCATCTGTTGCCTGGATTGATGCTCATGCTCGCCTTGCGCGCCGCGATCACATCGGCCAGTCCCTGGCTGGTCATGGCATTCCTGGCGTTGGCGGGTCTGGCCCATGCCCTGGACATCTGGAACCGGTGGCAGCGGTAAACTAGCAGACATGTCCGCCGCATTCCCATTTTCTGCAATCGTGGGCCAGCAAGAAATGAAGCTGGCCATGTTGGTGACCACCATCGATCCGAGTATTGGCGGGGTGCTCGTGTTCGGTGATCGTGGCACCGGCAAGTCCACGGCCGTGCGCGCGCTCGCCGCCATACTTCCAAAAATGAAAGCGGTCGTGGGCTGCCCGTACGCCTGCGATCCCGAATCCAGTAAGTCGACGTGCGAGTTTTGCCACCCCTTGAAGCGTGGTAAAACGTCGCCGAAGACCCATCTTCTGCCGGTGCCGGTGGTGGACCTTCCCTTGGGCGTGACCGAGGACCGCGTGGTGGGTGCCCTGGACCTCGAGCGTGCTTTGACCGACGGTGTGAAAGCGTTTGAGCCCGGATTACTGGCCCGTGCGAATCGTGGGTTTTTATACATTGATGAGGTGAACCTGCTGGAAGATCACATCGTGGATTTACTGATCGATGTCGCGGCAAGCGGTGAGAATGTGGTGGAACGAGAGGGGCTTAGTGTGCAGCATCCGGCCCGATTCGTGTTGGTGGGCAGCGGGAATCCTGAAGAAGGCGAGTTGCGCCCGCAGCTGCTGGATCGATTTGGGTTATCGGTGGATGTGAAAACGCCGCAGGAGTTAGCCTCACGCATCGAGGTGGTCAAGCGGCGTGACGCCTTCGAGCGCGATCCCGATGGATTTCTGGAGCAGTGGAAAAAAGATGACAACAAGATCCGCCGAAAAATTACTGCCGGTCGTGACCATTTGAAATCGGTGACGGTGCCCGATTCGGTCTTGGAGAAAGCCTCCGAGTTGTGCATGAAGTTAGGGACCGATGGATTGCGAGGGGAACTGACCTTGATGCGTGCGGCGCGCGCACTGGCGGCCTTGGAGTCCGCCAAGACGGTCACCGTCGGTCATCTCAAACGTGTGGCACCGATGGCGCTGCGCCATCGTTTGCGTCGCAACCCGTTGGATGACACGGCCAGCGGTGTGCGTGTTCAGCGCACTGTGGATGAAATGATTCCCGTCTAGGCACGGCCCGCTTGGCGGATCGCCGGCCCGTTAATATGACTGACAACCCCCAGTCTCACGAGGAGCGATTGCAGGATGCACTGATCGCTGCAGAGCTTTTCGCACACAATCCGGCCCCGCTGGGGGGTCTGGTGATCAAGGCGCATGCCGGCCCCGTACGATCCCGTTACCTTGAGTTTTTGCGATCGTGTCTGCCGGCGTCGGTGCCCCTACGAAAACTTCCTTTGACCATTCAGGATGAGCGGCTCCTGGGGGGGCTCGACCTGACGGCCACCTTGGCCGCAGGCAAGCCCGTGTTATCGCGTGGTGTATTGGCCGACATTCATGGGGGGGTGTTGATGGTGGCCATGGCCGAACGCATGTCGCCATCCTTGGCGGCCCGTTTAGCGAGTGTGATGGATCGCCGGCAACTGGTCATCGCCCGCGAGGGGCTCTCGGCAGAGATCGACAGCGCCTTTGGCCTGGTATTACTGGATGAAAGCGTGGCCGATGATGAGCAGATCGCGCCTGAGCTGATGGATCGCATTGCATTTCATATTGACCTGAGGGATGTAAGCGTTCGTGAACTTGATCAGGCGCTGGACTTGTTTCAAGCGTGCTCTTGGGATCGAGATCTGGGCGCGCCTTCATCGCTGGCCTCACGTGCAGTGGACGCAAATGGAATTGGGGATGAGATCACACGGGCCTTGTGCGCGACGGCGATGGCCCTGGGGATTGCGTCCATTCGTGCGGCAATTTTCGCGCGTCGTGTGGCGGAACAGGCCGGGCGTTGGATGGGCCATGTCCACCCTGATCAAGAAGACGCAACCCTGGCGGCGCGGTTGGTGCTCGCACCACGTGCCACGCGTCTGCCGTCGAATCCCGAGGACCCACCTCCGGAGTCGCCCCCGCCCGATGACACTCCTGCGCCGGACGATCGTGCGCAGCACTCGCAATCCCCGAATCAGGATCTGGAAAATCTAGACGATGTGGTGTTGGAATCGGCTAAGGCAGCCATTCCGGCAGGACTCCTGGCGCAGTTGTTATCGGATCAACGCTTATTCGCGCGCAGTTCCGGCTCGGGAAAATCCGGTGCCCAGAAAAAAGCAGGCGCCCGTGGCCGCCCCTTGGGGGCGCGGCAGGGACTGCCCGAGGGCCGTGCGCGCCTCTCCATTATCGACACCCTACGGGCCGCCGCGCCCTGGCAAAAACTTCGCGGGGGGTTGGAGCAATCTTCTGCCGCCTCGCCATCGCACGGTCGCGACGCCTTCTGCGATCGGCCGTTGCGTATTCGTGCTGAAGATTTCCGTATCAAGCGCTTTAAAGACAAAACAGAAACCACGACGATTTTTGTGGTGGATGCCTCGGGCTCATCGGCGATTCATCGACTGGCCGAGGCCAAGGGTGCGGTGGAGTTGTTGTTGGCCGATTGTTATGTGCGACGCGATCAGGTGGCCGTGATCGCGTTTCGCGGTCAGCAGGCGGAGATGATTCTGCCGCCGACACGTTCGCTGGTGCGTGCCAAGCGCGGATTGTCCGGGCTGCCGGGTGGCGGGGGTACCCCGTTGGCACTGGCCATTGATGCGAGCGTTGCTCTGGCCATGAGCATTGCACGAAAGGGCGAGACACCGTTGGTCGTCATGCTCACCGATGGCAAGGCCAATATCGGTCGTGATGGCAAGCCGGGTCGTGAGCAGGCCAACCGTGATGCGGTGGCCGCTGCCGATCAGTTTGCGATCACCGGTTACGCGGCCATGGTGATCGATACCTCACCGCAACCATCCTCGGCGGCGCAGCTCATCGCCCAACATATGCATGCGCGTTACATGCCACTTCCCCATGCAGGCGCGGCCCAAGTGAATCACGCTATACGTTCAATGCATTCGTGATCCAGTTGGCCACGGCCTCGGGGCGCTCTTCATGCAGAAGATGACCCCCAGGCCATGTCGTGGTGGTCGACCCTGGAAACGATTCCCGAATCACGCGCGTCAGCGGCTCCTCCTTCACCCAGGAGTCTTGGGCGCCGATGAGAAAACGAATGGGGACGGTGAGCTGTCGACCGCGCGTCAGAATCGAGGGAAGATCGGCGCCCGCCATGAATCCCATCGCACCCTGCACATGGTTGGGTTGGGTGAACAGGTAGCGGTAGTGCCGTCGGTGGTGTTCGGGAATACGGGATGCCGTGGAGTCCAGCAACTGATCCACCATCTTGGTGTTCGCCGCAATAAAGGCCAGTAAGCCGGTGACCGGTCCCGAGGTGGCAATGGGCGCCACCATCGGGCCTAACAACAGAGTGTAGAGAGATGGGGGCGGCACCAAGGAGGGATTCAGTCCCAGAATCCCCGTCAGACGAAAGGGCAGCGCGGGCTCCTGCGCATGGGCCAGCGCCCATTCGATGGCCAGGGGTGCACCGGCCGAGTGCCCAATCATCGCCACGTCGCCTCGGGTATCGATGGCCAAGAGCAGCTGGTGCAGATCACGGGCCATCGCGGGCAGGGTCAGATCCTGGGTCTGGGCTCCGGTGGTGAATCCGTGGCCCGGCAGATCGATCGTGACCACACAGGCGACGCGGGTCAGCGGTTCAATCAGATCCGACCACGAGTGGCTGGACGAGCCGGTTCCGTGCAGCAGCATCAGGGTGAGGGCAGACGCTTTAGTCGATGGATGTATTTGTAGATGCCAGCGCAGACGGCCTATAGACATAAAGTGACTACTTGCTTTGTATGGCCAATCGCTCGGCAACGCCGCGAGCGGTCCTTCACGATCAGTGGCGTAGTGTCTATTGCAGTTGACAGTCATAAGTGACAATATAACCGCACATTCGAACGGGCAAGGGGCGGGCCATGGCAACCACGGAACTGATGAAGACGGCACTGGAAAATGCACTGACCTCCGCCGTGGCCATTGCGGAGTCGCCTCGCGGCCCGAGTCTGTTGGCCCAAGCCTATCATCACGCGGTGTTCCCGGGCGGTGCCCGCATTCGTCCGCAGCTGACACTGGCCGTCGCCAGGGCCTGCGGCCAGGATGATCCGGCCTTGTCCATGGCCGCGGCGGTAGCCCTGGAACTTCTGCACTGCGGCTCTCTCGTGCACGACGATCTTCCGTGTTTCGATGATGCGGATACGCGACGAGGACAGCCGTCTGTGCATAAAAAATATGGCGAACGCATTGCGGTGCTCACGGGCGATGGATTGATCGTGCTGGCGTTTCAGGTCCTGGCCACGGTGAAGGCGCAGCACCCCGAACGTGTCGCGGCGTTGACGTCGCTGATCGCCCAATCGGTGGGCGCTCCGGATGGCATCGTCGCGGGGCAGGCGTGGGAGTGCGAGCCGAAGGCTAATCTGAGGGACTATCAGCGGGCGAAAACCGGGGCCTTGTTTGCGGCCGCCACCGCCTGCGGCGCACTCTCTTCCGGCGGTCACGCCGATACGTGGCGCGGCCTGGGGGAGTGGCTCGGTGAAGCGTATCAAGTGGCCGACGATATTCGCGATGTTGTGGGCGATGCGCAGGCTCTTGGCAAACCCGTGGGACAGGATATGGCGCACGATCGTCAGAGTTCTGCGCGCGAACTTGGTCTTTACGGTGCGGTACAGAACTTTGATCTGTTGGTCGGCAAAGCGATACGTGCCATTCCCTCATGCCCCGGTGCGCCACACCTGCGTGCCCTGGTGATGGCGGAGTCGGAGCGTCTCGTGCCGCGCGATGTATTGGAGCGCGTGTAGTTGCGGAACGCCTGGCTCGCACTGCGCGACCGATTACTGGCCAGTGACGGGTTTCATCGATTTGCAGCCTGGTTTCCGCTGACGCGGCCCATTGCCCGTCGGGAGGCCAAGGCACTGTTCGATCTGGTGGCCGGCTTTGTGTATTCGCAGATCCTGTTTGCCTGCGTGAAGCTGGATTTGTTTCGCATCCTTTCCTCTGGCCCACAACCTTTATCCACGTTGGCCGTGCGCCTCTCGCTGTCACCCGACGCCGCGTCGCGACTGCTCGCCGCGGCCCAGTCGTTGCGGCTCGTGGAGGAACGTGGCGCAGTGAACGGTGATCGTATGTGGGGCCTGGGTCTGTTGGGAGGCGTCATGGTCAGCAACACGGCGGTCACCGCGCTGGTGGAGCATCACGCCACGTTGTATGCCGATCTGCGGGATCCCGTCGCCCTCCTGCGCGGTGAGGTCAATCCCGCGTTGGCAGGCTATTGGCCGTACGCAAATGAGCAGGCGCAGTCGCCCACGCTCTTAAGTGAAGAGCGCGTTGCAGAATATTCCCGTTTAATGAGTGCATCGCAACCGTTGGTGGCCGGCGAAATTCTGGACGCCTACAACTTCGCTCAGCATCGATGTGTGATGGATGTTGGCGGTGGGCAGGGGACGTTCCTGATGGCCGCGGCGACCCGCTACCCGCGTGTGAACTTCATGCTGTTTGATCTGCCTGGTGTGGTCAGTCTGGCGCGAAAGAATTTTGAAGCGCAGGGACTGGGCGGCCGCGTTCAAGTGCATGGCGGTAGTTTTTTTGAAACACCATTGCCCACGGGGGCCGATGCCGCCACGGTGATTCGCGTGCTCTACGACCACGATGACCATCGCGCACTAGCGATCTTGAAGGCCGTGCACACGGCACTGCCGGCCGGCGCGCGGCTTGTGGTGGCCGAGCCGATGTCGGGCACGCCGGGGGCGGAAAGCATGGGCGACGCCTATTTTGGTTTTTATCTACTGGCCATGGGCAAGGGCCGATCCCGCAGTGCACAACAGTTGATGGAGTTGACGGCGCAGGCCGGATTCACCGGTGCCGAACTCCAGTCCACCCGGCTCCCCTTGCAGGTCCGTCTGATTGTGGCCAGAAAGGCGGGGGCATCGTAGTTTCCGATCGGTCCCGCCGCTAATAGGGACGCCCCAATCCCGATCAAAGTGGTCCAGCTTTTCTCTTGACAACCACAGCGAGAGGAATAGCATGGGAATGTCAATTAAAATTGACATTACAAACGTAAGGCGAAACTGACAATGATCCGACCCGCCATCGCCACTGAAACCCAGGCGATTGTTCTTCAGCAACCACACGAGCTGCGTTTGAGTACCGTTGCGCTGACGCCGCCTGAGGCGGGTGATGTTGTCGTGGACATTCAGTACAGCGGTATCAGCACGGGCACCGAAAAGTTACTGTGGTCCGGTCGCATGCCGATGTTTCCCGGCATGGGCTATCCCTTGATACCGGGCTACGAATCCGTTGGTCGGGTGGTGCACGCCACGCCCGGCACTGCGCATCGTGAAGGGGAGTTTGTGTTCGTCCCCGGTGCGAAATGTTTCGGAGATATCAAAGGACTCTTTGGGGGTGCCGCATCACGTGTCGTGGTGCCCGGTGATCGCATTCTCCGCATCCATGAGTCATTGGGCGAGCGAGGCGTGCTGTTGGCGCTCGCAGCCACCGCCCATCATGTCTATGCCGGCCGCCCACAAACGCAACCGGATCTGATTATTGGTCATGGTGTGTTGGGCCGATTGATCGCACGTCTTGCGGTAGTGGCCGGTCATGCGCCCGTGGTCTGGGAGACCAATGCGGCACGTCATGCGGGCGCCGTGGGCTACACCGTGGTCGATCCGGCTCAGGATTCCCGCCGCGATTACACGCGGATCTGCGATGTCAGTGGCGACCCCAACATTCTGGACACCTTAGTGGCGCGGTTAAGTCTGGGCGGTGAGATCGCCTTAGCCGGCTTCTATGACGCGCCACTGTCCTTCACCTTCCCGCCCGCGTTCATGCGCGAGGCATCCATTCGCATCGCTGCCCAATGGCAGCCGCAGGACCTGACCGCCGTGAAGGCCCTGGCCGAGTCCGGCGCGTTGTCCCTGGATGGGCTGATCACTCATCGCAGCACGCCGCCCCAGGCGAGTGCTGCCTATAAAACCGCATTCGAAAACCCCGATTGTTTAAAGATGGTCTTGGACTGGAGGCAACTCGCATGAGTGCAACGAAAGAAACACAGATCATCGCGATCTACGGAAAAGGCGGTATCGGCAAGAGTTTCACCTTGGCTAATCTGTCTTACATGATGGCCCAACAAGGGAAAAAAGTACTGCTGATTGGCTGCGATCCGAAAAGCGATACCACCTCCTTGCTGTTTGGGGGTAAGGCCACGCCCACCATCATTGAGACATCGTCGAAGAAAAAACTCGCCGGCGAAGAAGTCTCCATTGGGGATGTCTGCTTTAAGCGTGACGGTGTATTTGCAATGGAACTCGGTGGCCCAGAAGTGGGCCGAGGATGCGGTGGGCGCGGCATTATCCACGGGTTTGAAACCCTGGAAAAACTTGGCTTTCACGAGTGGGGGTTCGATTACGTCCTGCTCGACTTCTTGGGGGATGTGGTCTGCGGTGGGTTTGGTCTCCCGATTGCCCGCGATATGTGTCAGAAGGTAATTGTGGTGGGCAGCAACGATCTGCAGTCCCTGTACGTTGCTAATAACGTCTGCTCGGCGGTGGAATATTTCCGCAAACTCGGCGGCAATGTGGGCGTGGCCGGTATGGTCATCAACAAAGATGATGGCACCGGTGAGGCGGCAGCCTTTGCGGAAAAAGCCGGCATACCCGTGTTGGCCGCCATTCCTGCGCATGACGATATTCGCCGTAAAAGTGCAAGCTATGAGATCGTGGGCAAGCCCGACAGCCAATGGGGCCCATTGTTTGCAGAGCTCGGTGACAACGTGGCCGAAGCGCCGCCGGTGCGGCCCAAGCCGCTGACTCAAGACGAGCTGCTGGGATTGTTTTCTTCCGATACGGTTGGTCGTAATGTGGTGTTGCAGCCCGCGACCATGGCCGATATGACCGGTGTCGACACCCCGGTGAAGAAGACCCTAGAAGTGGTCTACGAAGAAGTCTGAAGCGAGTGGCGATGAACAAACCTCTCGATATTCCGATCAAAGTGGTCAATGCGGCCGAGAGTCTGGGTTGCCACTCGGATCGCGACACACTGCGGGCGGCCGCGCAGGCAACGGGGTCATCCGAGACATTGGCGCGCTACGCAGCAGACTATCCGAAAGGTCCGCACGATCAACCGCAGAGTATGTGTCCGGCATTTGGATCGTTACGGGTGGGTTTGCGGATGCGTCGTACGGCCACGATTCTGTCCGGATCCGCTTGTTGTGTCTATGGGTTGACCTTCACTTCGCATTTTTATGGTGCCCGTCGCAGTGTGGGCTACGTGCCGTTTAATTCCGAGACACTCGTTACGGGAAAGCTATTTGAAGATATTCGCGAGTCGGTCCATGCCCAGGCCGATCCCAGCCGATACGACGCGATCGTCATCATCAATTTGTGCGTTCCTACGGCGAGTGGGGTCCCTTTGCGTCTGCTGCCCAAAGAAATTAATGGTGTACGGGTGATCGGCATTGACGTGCCGGGGTTCGGCGTGCCTACGCACGCGGAAGCGAAAGACGTGCTGGCCGGTGCCATGCTGAAATACGCCCGCGAAGAGATCATGGCCGGTCCGGTGTCCGCTCCGAAAAATCGGGTTACGGATAAGCCCACCATCACATTGTTGGGCGAAATGTTTCCGGCCGATCCGGTGGGCATCGGCATGATGCTGGCCCCGATGGGACTGGCGGCCGGCCCAGTCGTGCCCACACGTGAGTGGCGCGAGCTTTACACGGCACTCGATGGCGTGGCAGTGGCGGCGATCCATCCGTTTTACACCGCCAGCATTCGCGAATTTGAGGCGGCTGGGCGGCCCGTGGTGGGTTCCGCGCCGGTGGGGGTTGAGGGCACGGAGCGTTGGCTTCAGGCCATCGGTCGCGCCGCCAACGTGCCGCAGGAAAAAATTGATGCCGCTAAAGACGCCATGCTTCCGGCCATTCAAGGAGCGATTGCCCGTATGCCGATTCGCGGTCGCATCACGATGAGTGGCTATGAAGGCTCCGAGTTATTAGTGGCCCGGTTGTTAATTGAATCGGGCGCCGATGTGCGCTATGTGGGCACCGCCTGTCCGCGCACCGTCTGGAGCGATGATGATCGTCAATGGCTGGAGGCCAAGGGTGTGCGGGTGCAGTTTCGGGCATCGCTGGAACAGGACATCAATGCGATGCAGGAGTTTCGTCCTGATCTCGCCATTGGCACCACGCCCGTGGTTCAGGCGGCCAAGCAGGCCAGCATTCCGGCCCTGTACTTCACCAATCTGATTTCGGCGCGCCCATTGATGGGACCGGCCGGTGCGGGCTCCCTCGCCCAAGTGATCAACGCGGCCATCGGCAATAAGGCGCGCTTTGACCAGATGCACGAGTTCTTTGAAGAAGTGGGTAATGGCGATAACGCTGGGGTCTGGGAGGAGATGCCCAAGGCCCACCCCGAATTCCGAGAGATGACCCGTCGACAGCTGGCCAAGATGCAAAAGGCCCGTAAATCCGAGGAGATGGGCTGATGTTCGTGATCGATCATGATCGCGCGGGCGGCTACTGGGGTGCCGTCTACGTATTTACCGCCATTAAAGGCCTGCAGGTAGTGATCGATGGCCCAGTGGGCTGTGAGAATCTGCCGGTGACATCGGTGTTGCATTACACCGATGCCTTGCCACCGCATGAACTGCCCATTGTGGTGACGGGTTTAGCGGAAGAGCAATTAGGCCGTGAGGGCACCGAAGGCGCCATGAAGCGTGCCCATGCCACCTTGGATCCGGATCTCCCGGCGGTGGTGGTGACCGGATCGATTGCTGAAATGATCGGCGGCGGCGTCACGCCCGAGGGCACGAATATCAAACGCTTTTTGCCGCGTACGATCGATGAGGATCAATGGCAGTGTGCCAACCGGGCCATGATGTGGTTGTGGACCGAATACGGCATGAAGAAGGTGCCGGCACGACGCCCGCGCAAGGAGGGTGAAAAGCCGCGCGTCAACATCATCGGTCCGGCCTATGGCACATTCAATATGGCCAGTGATCTGGCGGAGATTCGCCGTCTGGTTCAGGGCATTGGCGCCGAGATCAATATGGTTTTCCCCTTGGGGGCGCATTTGGCCGACGTGTCCCGCCTGGTCGAGGCGGATGTCAACATCTGCATGTACCGCGAGTTTGGCCGGCTCTTATGCGAGGCCCTGGATCGCCCCTATCTGCAGGCCCCGATCGGACTGCACAGCACCACTAAATTCCTGCGTAGCCTGGGCGAGCTGTTGGATTTAGATCCTGAACCGTTCATCACCCAGCAAAAGCACACCACGATTAAACCCATCTGGGATCTGTGGCGCTCGGTGACGCAGGATTTCTTCGGCACGGCCAGTTTCGCGATTGTGGCCAACGACACCTATGCCCGTGGCGTCCGCCACTTTCTGGAAGATGAGCTCGGCCTGCCCTGTCAGTTTGCGGTGTCGCGTAAACCCGGTGAAAAAACCGATAGTGAAACCGTTCGCCAGCTCTGCAAGGACAAACCACCGCTCGTTATGTTTGGCAGCTACAACGAGCGGATGTACCTTGCTGAGAACGGATCGCGCGCCACTTATATTCCGGCGTCGTTCCCTGGGGCGATCATCCGCCGTCATACCGGGACACCGTTTATGGGCTACTCCGGTGCGACCTACATCCTGCAGGAATTCTGTAACGCACTGTTTGATGCGCTCTTTCATATTCTGCCCTTGGGCACGGACATGGATCGTGTCGATCCGACGCCGGCCCGTACAGCCGATACGACTCAGGCGATGGCCTGGGAGGCCGATGCACAAGCTTTGTTAAATGAATTTGTTCAAACCGAACCGGTGCTGGTTCAGATCTCTGCGGCAAAGCGCTTACGCGATCGTGCCGAACGGGATGCGAAAAGCGCCGGTGCGGATCGGGTGACCGCCGATATCGTGCGTCGTGCCCGGTACGCGACCCAGCAAGGCGCGCTGACATGAGCGCGCTCGGGCCCTTGGAAAGAACACAACGAATGTCGCGCGTAGGTTCTGCGTCATCTCCGGCCACGGGGGGTTTTCGTGGTAACGGCCGAAAGGCCAACTTACAGGA
>JBMSML010000009.1:0-24840 GCA_049421125.1 Burkholderiaceae bacterium | reverse complement strand
GCGCCTCGGCCGAGAAAACCCCTTAGTCGGCGCTGCGTCCAGCCCGATGTCGCCAGTCCGATAAGGCCGCCGTCAGATCCGTCAGCTCAGAGATGACCTTAATCTCCGCAGGCGGACGTCGTTGAAGCACCGGGCATCGGCCCCCCGCCCAGATCTCCATGGAACGCGGCAGTTTGGAGCGCAGCTCGTTGAGCCCCTCCAGAACCTGATTCGGATTCATCACGGGCGAGAACGATAGGGCAATAATGTCGATGTCCTGGGCGGTGGCGGCCAACACGATGTCCCAAATGGGGGTCTGCGTCCCCAAGGATATGCAGCGACACCCTTCCAACGCCAACAGGGCTTCCGCCATCAGTAGTCCCATGCCATGGGGTTCGGCGGGAAAGGTGGTCAACAGCACCCGCGGCCGGTCGCCCGGCTGGGGAATCGTGGCGATCGCGTTACGCAACACCACCTGCATCGATTCGGTGGAGAGGTGTTCTTCGTAAATTTCCATTTGGCCTCGCGACCAGGCATCTCCGATGCTCTGGGTCAGCGGCGCCACCAGCTCGGTCACGAACCTGGCCAACCCCAGTCGAAGTAGCCGCTGGCCTAATTGTCGGCGCAGTTCCTCGATGTCATGGGATTTGGTCAGCGCAACCAAGTGGGTCACGTCCGGATGAATATCGGCATGGGCATCGGCACGGTTGCCAGACGCAGAACCGGTGGACGTGTCGGCCAAGGCCTGTAACTCCGCGATGTCCAGGCCAATGATCTTGCCGGGACGGTGGCCGATGTCCATCAGGCGGCGAATGACCCGAAGCCGATCCACCTGATCCAGAGGGTAAATCCGTTCGCCGAACGCATCCCGCTGGGGATTCGGAAAGCCATACCGCCGCTCCCAAACCCGCAGCGTGTCCTTGGATAAGCCGGTATCCCGCTCGACCGCCGAAATGCTGAGATGGACGACCGTCAAATCAGACGCTTGCATTAAATCCCTCTTTTGTCATAGACAAATAATTGACGAAGACCTTTTCAGCCCATAGTATAGGTTCACTAACCTGTAATGACCAAGACATTTTGATGACGCCTAAGGTATTCCCCGAGTCCACATTCCACGCTCTAAGCGCCTCGAATCCGTGGCGTCTGCGCGCGATCCTGGTCGTGAGCCTGCTGCTCTTGGCGATTGCACCCGCCGTGTGGGCCCAGCCGGGCCAGAGCAACACCTGCCCGGCGCTGCTAAACCACAGCGTCCCACGGCTGCAGGATGATGCCCCTCAACACCTGTGCCAGTACCAAGGCAGCGTCATTTTAATCGTGAATACGGCAAGCTTTTGCGGGTTCACCCAGCAGTACGAAGGGCTTGAAAAGCTCTATTCCCGATACAAAGACCGTGGCCTGGTGGTGTTGGGGTTCCCGTCGAACGATTTTGGCAATCAGGAGCCCGGCAGCAACCAAGAGATCGCGGCATTTTGCTCCAACACCTTCGGGGTGAAGTTCCCAATGGCCGCCAAGACATCGGTAAAAGGCAGCGGAGCCCACCCCCTATTTAAACAGCTCGCCCGTCTGTCCGAGGCACCGGGTTGGAATTTTCACAAGTACATCCTCGACCGCGACGGGCGATTGGTGAAAAGTTTTTCCAGCATGGTATCGCCGTCAGACCGACGCTTTATTTCCGAAATTGAGCGCGCACTCGCCGCTCCACGCTCGTAATTCCCGATTCCAAGGAGACCCCTCGATGAATGCATCGGATAAGCTTTTTTCCGCACACGCTCTTCCTGACGTTCAGTCCCACGCCGACACACGTCAACTCGCCATTCAACGCGTCGGCGTGAAATCCCTCGTGCATCCGGTCACGGTTCAGACCGCCAAAGGACCACAACCCTCGGTGGCCACGATCGACATGACGGTAGCCTTGCCGCCTGATGTCAAGGGAACCCACATGTCCCGCTTCCTTGAGGTATTTCAGGCCCATCGCGATCCGATTAGTTTCCACTCCCTTCAATCCCTCATGAACGCCATGCTCGTTCGGCTGGAGTCGAATCAGGGCTATTTCAAGTTGTCATTGCCTTACTTTGTATTGAAGGCCGCTCCGGTATCCGGCGTCGAGAGCCTGATGGACTACCAGGTGACCTGGGAATGCGAACAGGTCACAGGACAACGCACCATGACCGTGGCCGTCGTCGTGCCCGTGACGAGCCTGTGCCCATGCTCGAAAAAAATCTCAGAGTACGGCGCCCATAACCAACGGTCTCACGTCACGATCACGGCACAACTCAAAGGCCCCATGAATGTGGAAGATCTAATTCGTGTCGCTGAGCAGGCCGCCTCGTGTGAACTCTGGGGACTGCTCAAACGCCCGGATGAAAAGTACGTCACCGAGCGGGCTTATGACAATCCCAAGTTTGTCGAAGACCTCGTGCGCGATATCGCACTCGCACTGTCCAGTGATGAGCGTATTGCGGGCTACAGCGTAGAATCCGAGAACTTCGAATCTATTCACAACCACTCCGCTTACGCGAAGATCGACCACTTACACCATTGATGAACATTGCGGTCATTGGCAGCGGCATCTCCGGATGCGCTGCCGCTTGGGAGCTCTCCTCCTGGGCACGGGTCACCGTATTGGAGTCGGCATCACGGCTCGGCGGACACACCCACACGCAGCAGATCACGCTTGAGAACACCACCTTTCCGGTCGATACCGGATTCATTGTATTTAACCATCGCACCTATCCCGGCCTACGGGCCTGGTTCGATACCCTTGGGGTGGACACTGCAAAAAGCGATATGTCATTTTCCGCCAGCCTGAACCAAGGTCAACTGGAGTGGTGCGGCACCAACCTGAATGCCGTGTTTGCGCAACGTCGCCATCTGGTATCCCCGCGATTCTGGTCCATGTTGGCCGACATCATGCGGTTTAACCGCGAAGCACCGCGCGATGCAGCGACGTTTCGCACCATGCAAGGAGGCGGGCCGACGCTCGGGGAATATCTGGATCGTCAACGCTACGGCCGACTATTTCTAGATGCCTACCTGCTGCCGATGGCCGGCGCCATCTGGTCTTGTCCCACCGAACAGATGCGTGCCTTTCCCATGACCACGTTCACGCGGTTCTGTGAAAACCACGGCCTGCTCGCCATCACGAACCGTCCACAGTGGTACACCGTAAGACATGGCGCCCATTCCTACATCACCGCCCTGCGTGAGCGGATGGTGGAATTAGGCCGGGCCGTCACGTGGCGAACCCATCACGATGTGACCTCCATCACGCCGCGTCAGGCCATTCGGAGCGCCGACGCTGTGCATGTCAGCGGCATACGGCGTGACCGTGCCGAGCACACCTCATTTACAGAATCGTTTGATGCGGTCGTGTTGGCCTGTCACTCGGACCAGGCCGCCGCCCTATTGCCCGAGTGGAGCACTGCACGACGTGTGGCCGCCAAGATTCGTTATCAAGATAACGAGGCCGTGCTGCACACCGACGTTGCACTCATGCCGCGGCGCAGACGCGCCTGGGCATCGTGGAACTACATCCATGATTCCAAAGCCGATAACGCGGCGCGCGGCGCGATGAGCGTGACCTACTGGATGAATCGATTACAGCCACTGCCCGTGCGCACACCGGTACTGGTCAGTCTAAATCCTATCCAGGATCCCGCGCCCCACAAGGTGATCAATCGTATGCATTACAGTCATCCGATTTTTGATGGACCGGCCGTTCACGCACAAGCGGAACTTGTTTCAGTGCAAGGCGCGCAAGGCGTCTGGCTGGCGGGTGCCTGGACGCGTTATGGTTTTCACGAAGACGGATTCCAATCCGGTATCCAAGCGGCGCGCGATCTCCAGTCACACTTGGCGACACCTTCTCATGCCGCCCCAATTTCCAAAGCCGCCTGAGCACCCGCATCGCCCACGACTGGTGACCGGCCAGGTCTGGCATGCCCGTCTTCATCCATTTTCCCATGCGTTTCGATATCGTGCGTTTTATCTGCAACTGCCGCTGCGCGCACTTCAGCATGACCCATGCAAGGGCCGTGGCTGGGGCATCAACCGTCGGGCGCTGCTGAGCGTCCATGACCGAGACCATGGCGATGGACGGCCAATGTTGGAGTGGGCAGACGATATCCTGAGACAGGCCGGTGTTCACGATGTCGATGGGGAAATCTGGCTGCAAACCTTTCCGCGCATGCTCGGGTACGTGTTCAACCCCGTGAGCTTTTGGTTTTGCGAACGCCAAGACGGCTCCACGGCGGCCGTCATTGCCGAAGTCAATAACACCTTCGGTGATCGGCATGTGTATGTGCTCGTGCCGTCCCACCGGCAGCTCGCGAATGGAGAAACGCTCGAGGTCGACAAAGCCTTCCACGTATCCCCATTTTTTGATATCCGAGGCCACTATCAATTTCGCTTTTTCAAATCGGCGATGGGGGGGCGAGATCTGGCGCGCATCGAGTATCGGGATCAGTCGAAAGCCCTGCTGCTCACCTCCATGAGCGGCACATCCTCGGCCCTCACCCAGGCCAGTGCACTGCGCGTCTGGCTTTTCTCTCCCTGGCACTCCATCGGCATAATCACCAGAATTCACTGGCAGGCCCTTGTGCTTTGGCTAAAAGGGGCAAAATTCAATCCTCGACCCAAACACGACGGATCGGCCTCCACCCCACTCTGACCCCATGAACGACAGCACCACATCCTCCACCACCGTCGACGTCACGGATGCCGCAGGCCTTGCGCCCGATCTGCGGGCCCGCCTCGCGCTGCGACTGCTGACATCGCTGCGCGTCGGTGAGCTCGAGATGATCTATCCGGATCGCAGCACACGCGTCTACCGTGGCCGCAATACCGCTAGCGCGCCCGCCCATGCCATGCATCGTGCGCAATTGGAGCTCCATGACTTCAAGGCCCTTTCGATGGCCGTATCACGCGGCGACATCGGATTCGGCGAAGGTTATATGCAAGGGCTCTGGTCCACACCGAATCTCAGCGCTCTATTGCGACTGCTCACGGCCAACCGTGAATCGATCACAAGCGCCATCTATGGACAGTGGTGGGCTACCCTGATGGATCAGCTTCGTCATCTATTGCGGTCTAACCGCAAAGCCCGATCCCGAAAAAATATCGCGGCCCATTACGACCTGGGCAATGCGTTTTATTCCACCTGGTTGGATCCGACCATGACCTACTCCAGCGCCCTGTTCGACACGACCGGCGGCTGGGATCGGGAGGTCGATCTCATGGCCGGTCAACACCGCAAGATGGACCGCGCCATTGGGCAGCTCGCCCTGGATCCAAAGGATCCGGGCCAACGCGTTCTGGAAATCGGCTGCGGTTGGGGCGGTCTTGCCCAGCGCTTATTACGACAGCACGCCTGCCAGTACAAGGGACTGACGCTATCCACGGAGCAACAATCCTGGGCCCAGAGCCATCTCCGGTCGTGTGATGCCACCGGCCGCTGGTCGGTTGCCCTTCAGGATTATCGGGACGAAGCCGGTCAATTCGATGGGATCGTATCGATCGAAATGTTTGAGGCGGTGGGGGAACGCTATTGGGACGCCTACTTCTCCACACTCGCAAAATGCCTGACCCCGATGGGGCGGGCGGTGATTCAGACTATTGTGATCCGCGATCCCCTCTTCGAACGTTATCGACGTGGCACGGATTTTATTCAGCGCTATATTTTCCCGGGCGGCATGCTGCCTTCTGCCAACGTGTTTGAATCCTGCGCCCATCGCCACGGTCTACGTGTAATAGATCGGTTTCACTTCGGCCAGGATTACGGTCGAACCCTGGCCGAATGGCTCAAACGATTCGATGCCCAACGGTCGGCGATCGACGCCTTGGGATTTGACGTCAGGTTTCAGAGGATGTGGCGTTTTTATTTGGCCTACTGCGAAGCGGGATTCGCGGAAGGAGATGTCGATGTTATTCAATTCACGTTGGCCCCGGATCGCTAGGTTCGGCGGCAATGGGGTGCCGTTCCGATTCCACGGCGGCGCCCGATTGACCGGATGGCTCGCAGTGCTGTGCCTCCAGGGCGTGGCGATGGCCAATACCGACACGTTCCAGCTACAGGGCGAAGGCACGCTGCGATGGTTTGGATTAAAGATTTACGATGCGCGGTTGTTTTCCTCTGATCACCTGGCCCCGGAGCGGGCATTGCAACAACCCTTTGCCCTAGAGCTCACGTATGCACGGGATTTTTCAGGACTTAAGATCGCAGAAACCAGTCTCGACGAGATCCGAAAGTTAACCGGGGTGTCCGCCGATCGAGCGGAGCAATGGTTTGCACAAATGCAAAGGATTTTTCCCTCCGTGAAATCAGGAGACCGCCTACGAGGAGTCTACGAACCAGGGCGTGCGGCGCATTTCTATTTCAATAACCAGTTCATCGGATCCATACCGGATGCCGAATTTGCACGTGCGTTTTTCTCCATCTGGTTAGATCCGCGCACGACAAAGCCAGACCTGAGGAGCCAGTTACTGGGGCGAGCCCCTTCGCGCGACCCGTAATGCAGTCACTGGTCAGCGTCACACGTTATGGCAGCCCGGGATTTGCACTCGCCTTCACGGCGCTTCCGCTGTACCTGCTCACGCCCGCCTTGTATGCCGAGCAGATTGGAGTGAGTCTTGCGGCCGTGGGGCTGGTGCTGATGCTGACACGGGTCACCGATGCCGTTGCCGATCCACTGTTAGGTCGATGGATGGATCGATACTCGACCGGTCTTTGGTACTGGATGTGTGGCGGACTCGTGGTGATGGCCGTCTGCCTGGCCTTGCTGGTGAATCCGCCAACCGCCTGGCTGAGCACCGGCGAGTTATCCCCCGCGCTCCTATTGGGATGGATGGGCATCATGGCCCTAGGCGCTTCGCTCTCCAATAGTGTGGCCACTCTGGCCCATCAAAGCTGGGCCGTGCGATGGACCACAAGCGTGTCCGACCAGGCACAGCTCATCGCAGGCCGTGAGGTCTGGTCCCTGATTGGCGTGATCGTCGCGGCCATCATCGCGGCTCAACGGTCTGGTCCCATCATGGCCATCACTGTGGTCATTGGTGCCACGGTGGCGTTGGGACTCACGATGGGGCTTCAGCATCACGGCGCGCACCATCGGCCACACACCGCATCGCCGGTAGCGCCACCACCGTGGCACGCCATGCTCGTATTCAAGGAATTTCGAATGCTCCTGGGCGCGTTTAGCGTTAATGCCCTGGCCAACGCCATTCCGGCCACGCTGGTGTTATTTTTTCTTTCCGATGTCTTAGGGGCCACCCGAGATCAGTCCAGCGCCTTGCTGGCGGTGTATTTTTTGTCTGCGGCCTTGAGCGTCATCTTCTGGTCGTGGCTCGCCGCACGCTGGGGGGCATTACCGGCCTGGCGCGTGGCCATGGGAGTGGCGGTCCTGGCATTCGTATGGGCACTGGGCCTGGACGCGATGGAACTGATGTCTTTCACCATCATCTGCATTGTCACGGGGTTTGCCCTGGGCGCCGAGCTGATCTGCCCGCCCCTGCTGCTCGGTCAGATCATCGCCCACCGTGGCCATCGCGGACAACTGGAAGCCAGTTATTTTGGTCTTTGGAATCTGGTGATCAAACTCGCATTGGCGCTGGCGGCCGGTCTCACATTACCCGCCTTAACACTGCTGAACTACTTGCCTGGGCAGCCCTCGGCCTCGGGCAGTCATGCGCTACAGTGGGCCTATGCGGGCTTACCTAGTCTGCTGAAATGCATCGCCATCATCTGGCTGAGTCGGATTTCTGCCCACGCGTTTTCACGAAAGGCCTCCTCATGAAAAATTATTTGTTGTTCGTTCCACGTAGTCGCCTACGCCATCGAATTGCCGTGGTGTTGTCGACCTTCCTCATGGGCGGATTGCTGGCCGGGTGTGCGGGCCCCGACCCCATTCAGTATCAGACCCAGACACCGGTTCTGGATCTCAAACAGTATTTCAACGGGGAGATCAAGGGTTGGGGCATGGTGCAAAATCGAAACGGTCAGGTGGACCGACGATTTGTGGTCACCATCCACGCCTCCTGGAATGGCGATGACGGCATTCTGGATGAGGCATTTGACTGGTCGGACGGGGAAAAACAGCGACGTGTCTGGAGACTAAAGGCCGTTGGTCCGAATCGCTACATCGGAAAGGCCGATGATGTCGACGGCGAAGCCATTGGCGAAATCTACGGCAACACACTACGTTGGCGCTACACGCTCAATGTACCCTTCCGTGGCAGCACCATTGGACTGAACTTCGATGACTGGATGCTGCTGATTGACGATAAGGTCATGCTCAACCGCGCCGTCTTCAGCAAGTGGGGGTTTCGCATGGGAGAAGTGACACTATCCTTTAGCAAATAACATGCCCTCAATGGTTCCTCATGGCCTCTTTTAATCCTCCGATTCGCGACTGGCGATCGCGCACCGTTTGGATCGTCGGCGCTTCGTCCGGCATCGGGCGCGCACTCGCCCAACAACTCGTCAATGCCGGCGCTCGGGTCGTGGTCACCGCGCGGCGGGAACCGGAACTCAGGGCCATCACGCCGAGACCGTGGATGTGCCTGCCCTGCGATATTGGCGACTCGGCCAGTATGCAAACCGCACTCACCGCCCTGCGCGATGCCGATGCATTCCCGGACGTCGTGTTCTGGGTGGCCGGTGTGTATTACCCCATGGACAGCGCAGCACTGGATCTTCACGGGGTCCAGGAGACGTTTCGTATTAACGTGCTCTCGGCCTACCACGCACAGGCCATGCTGGTCGCCCACTGGAAAGAGAGACGTGAATCGCGTCCCGCTGCCCAATCGCCCCATTGGATTCTTGTTTCCAGCGTAGCCGGATATCGTGGCCTTCCGCAGGCCGCCGCCTACGGCGCCAGTAAGGCCGCGCTGACCTATCTGGCCGAGACCAGTTATCTCGAACTGCAACGGGTGGGCATTGCGGTGTCCGTGGTGAATCCGGGTTTCGTCGCGACCCGTCTGACCCAGAAAAACAACTTCAGGATGCCAGCGATGATCACACCGGATGAGGCCGCCCGACAGACTATGGCCGGTCTCGCCAAGGGCTCGTTTGAAATCCACTATCCCAGGCGATTCACGCGCTGGCTCAAGCTGTTGCGCCTTCTGCCCTACGCACTGTATTTCCGAATCATGCGCCAGGCCGTGCCCAGGCCCCCCCACGACGAACGCTAACCATGCCTCCGGTCGACCTTAGATCGCATATCCATCAATTTATCCGGGCAGCAGAGGATCTTAGTCCACGTTCCCTGGAGTCCTTCTCCATGTTCTACGCGCCCGAGTGTCGATTTGCCGACCCGTTTCAAACGGTCGTGGGCCGCACCCGTGTGCTTCACATCTATAAGGGCATGTTTGATGACCTGGAGGCGCCGTGTTTTCGCAATGTTCGACTGCTCGGGGCGGTATCAGAATCGGCCCGAGAGGCGGTAATCGGATGGGAGTTTGAGTTTGCCCTCGACAAGCGCAGTGCCCGACAGTCCATTGCCGGCTGCAGTCGACTCCTATTTAACGACCACGGAGAAATACAGGAGCATGTCGACCACTGGGACGCATCGCAGCTCATGCAGGCACTGCCCCTTATTGGCCGCCTGATTGCGTGGCTGCGCCGAAAAATCGGGCGGGCCCACTGAACAAATTCGGGATTCGGCCTTTACAATTGGGGGCGAATTTTTAAGGCCATCACGATGCGTGCACCGAATCCCGCCACCATGCTGTACCCCGAACTCTTTCGGGCCTTTGAACATGTCCGTTGGGACCTTGAAAAAGATATTTCATGGAATGCATTTGACGCGTCACGCCTGACCGATGAACAGGCGCAGACCATTAAAATGAATGCCATCACCGAATGGGCGGCGTTGCCCGCCACTGAAATGTTCCTGCGCGACAATCGTCACGACAGTGATTTTTCGGCCTTCATGTCCATTTGGTTCTACGAAGAACAGAAGCACGCCCTCGTACTGATGGAATACCTTCGCCGCTTTCGACCGGAGCTGGTCCCCAGCGAAGCCGAGCTGCACGCCATACGATTTGAATTCGATCCGGCGCCCGCCCTGGAAACGCTGATGCTTCACTTTTGCGGAGAGATTCGATTGAATCACTGGTATCGATGTGCCGCCCAATGGCATACCGAACCCGTGATCAAACAGATCTACGACACCATTGCCAAAGACGAGGCCCGCCATGGCGGCGCCTATTTGCGCTACATGAAAAAGGCGCTGGTCACCACCGGCCACACCGCGCGTGCCGCATTCGCCAAGATCGGGGTGCTCATGGCCAGCGCACGGCGCACCTCCCAGGCACTCCACCCGACCAATCTCCACGTGAACGAGTCCCTTTTTCCGAATGACACCGTCCAGAGCCGCACCCCCGAGCCGGGATGGCTGGAGCGCTGGCTCGACGAGCAAATTCGTTTCGATGCGAACTGGGAAGGCAGAGTGGCGGAGCGGATTTTGCACAATCTGTCACTTCTATTCGAACATAACTTCGCCACCGTGCAGGAACTGAACCGCTATCGGAAAAGCCTCGTAATCTGACCTCATGTTTGATAAGCCCACATTCGAATCGAAGATCATTTCCCCCGATCAAATCGCTAAACATATTTCCGCACTTGCTCAACCGATCGTTTTTACAAACGGGGTATTTGACATCGTGCATCGAGGACATGTGACCTATCTTGCTCAAGCACGGGCCGAAGGAGCGTCACTGATTGTTGCGCTTAACGATGATGCGTCCACGAAACGGCTCGGCAAAGGAACAGACCGCCCCATCAATACCCTGGAAGATCGTCTGGCAGTCATCGCGGCACTGGAATGCGTATCGCTCGTGACGCATTTTTCTGAGGACACTCCTTCCGCTCTAATTCAGATCATTACCCCACAGGTTCTCGTGAAAGGCGGGGACTGGTCATTCGATGATATTGTGGGTGGGGATTGGACACGCCAACACGGGGGGCGAGTGCTCTCTATTCCTTTTAAACACAAACGATCCACCACACAGCTGATCAATCGAATTCGACAAGCCTAATTCCTCAAAAGAGCGTTTTGTCATACGACGCTTCTTAAATACGATCGTCTCAAGTTCGATAGCACGCGACCGTGACGAGCCCCAAGAGCACAAGATGAGGGGATTCCTGAGTCAATACAGAAGTACGGACATCGCCCGCAAACGCCGAGAAGTACGCCCGCCATTGGGTCGCATAGCCCCCATGCACCCATACATGGGACACCGGATGATGGCGCACGAGTGCCGCGACTCCCCCGGCTTGGGCCAGGGCAATGCCATGGAAAATGGCCGACCGTGAATCCAAGGGTATCGCCCCGGGCGAATCCGTGGCCATGACCACGACGTTCGAATCCGGCATGTCACGGGACACGTCCATCCACGCATGAAGATCCCGCGTGTGATCACGCAAGGCGGTATTCATTAATCCGATCCCGGGGAAAATCCAGCCGCCACTAAATGACAACTGGTCAGGGCCGTCGATGCGTATCAGATCGATGGTCGTTGCGGTACCGGCACTGACCACAAGATGCGTATCGCCCGGTACGAGTGTGATCTGACCGATAAGCCCGAGGCCCGATAACCAACGATCCACGCCGAGTTGTTCCGGCTGGGTGTATCGGTTCTCATAACGGGAAATGCCAATTCCCCTTAATGCCAGACAGGCGGTGGGCCGAACAGGAGGCGGTGCATCCTGGCCCGTGAGGTGTCGGAATGCATCACAAACCGCCTGTTGCGCCGCCATCGGCCCGACCGAGCCCCACACCATGTGCCATCGTGATGGCGCACCGGCTGAATCGGCGGCGAAAAGCGACGCGCCGCGAGTGCGCCACTGCGCCACCAAGGCATCGGCCGAAACATGGGCGTTGTCCATGCGATCTGTATCGGTGGTTCTGACCTGATGCCATAAGATCGCAGGATCCTCGACAGAGCCCGAGGGGATCCGGAGCACCTGAGACTTCACGGTGGAATTTCCACAGTCCACCAGCAACAAGCCGTGATGGTTCATAGGATGTCGCCGCGCAAAGAGAGTTCACCAATATTAACGGTCATGATCTGATTTTGACACTCCAACAGTAACTGACCCTGGTCATTCACACCGCGATGCCGACCGTGCTGTAATACCTCGCCCGTCAATGGATGCACCACACTCACGCGACAATCCAAAAGGACATCTCGTCGCATGAACTCTTGCTCCCAGTGCAAACCGAGACCATCGCCCGTCCACAGGTCGTGCAAATCCTGGCATACCGCGTGCACGAGCGCCGCTGGATCGCTCATCGTTACGCCCAAACGCTTTAAATCCGTCACGGGACGATCCACGGTCGATGGCGCCTCCCACGCGAGATTGATGCCGACCCCCGCGATCCACCAATCGATCGATTCAATCGAGTGACGCGATACCAAGACACCCGCTAATTTGGCATTCCCGGCCATGATGTCATTGGGCCACTTCAATCCGAGCCGCGCTTGGATTTCCGGATAGAGACGCTCCAACGTTTGCAACACGCATACGCTGATGCGCGCCGGGAGCGCCGACCAGGGCGATGCATCGTGTCCACTCGGCCAGCCCATCGACATGGCCAGGCCACCGTCACGGCTATCCTGCCAGCGCCGGCCATGACTGCCTTGGCCATGGGTCTGCTGTAATGTCCAAAGGGCCAGGGGCGTCGGGGCGGCCACAGATGCGGCCGCGTGACATTCCGCTGTAATGCGCCGCAGGACCTCCCACTGGGTCGAGTCCGTGGTTGGAATATGCTCACATCGCCACATTATTGGCATCATAGCCCTATGACCGCTCGGATTACGCACGTCTTATGAACCGATCCACCTCCATGCTGATCGCTGGCCTGCTGTATGCATGCGGTATCGCCATCATCTCGCTATCCCCATGGTCCGGCTGGGCATGGATCCCAGAATCTCCTCTGGCGTTTGTGTGGGCACCCTGGCCCAAGTATTGGACCGGTTTTGATGTCTTGGTGAATATTCTGGCGTACGCGCCGTTTGGTGTATTGATCGGCAAAAGCATCAGTGATCGACTGCGCTATCGCACACTGGGTGCCGCCTGGTCATTGCTGCTAACACTGGCCGCAGGGTTACTGCTGTCGATCGCGTTAGAAAGTCTTCAAACCTATCTGCCGAGTCGTCGGCCCTCACTCATGGATGTGTTAGCGAATGGATTGGGCACGTTTATCGGTGCATTTTTCGCAAGTGCCTACGCCCAGAATCGCTCGCGACCAACAATTCGAGAAACCACACCAATGGAGATTAGCGCCGTCATGCTGCTGGGAATCTGGTTTCTGGCGCAGGCGGCCCCCCAACCCATCTGGCTGGCCCTTGGCGATATCGGCATTCAAACTGATCTGGGCTCGGTGTTCACGTGGTTTGCACCACCGACGCCCGAGAATCCGGTGATGGAAGCCGAAGTGTTTGCGGCGCAACGCATTCTTGCGGAAGCCCTTTGCGTGGCATCGGCCATTATCAGTTGTGCACTGATCGTGCATCTGACCCTGCTGGATTCTTCCCGATGGTTTGCCAATTACGCCGCGGCCCATTGGATGCGCACACTGGTCATCGTGACGCTGTTGACATTGACCATACGTGCAGCGTGGATTTCAGTTCTGTCGGCCGTTCGACCGGAGACCTGGTTCACTGCCGGGGCCCAGGCCGGAGTGATCCTGGCCGCACTCTCGGCCTACGGGTTGGCCGGCGCTCGGCCCACACAACAGCGTATTGCCGCCATCGCCGGTTTGATCACCACGATCGTATTGGCCAACAGCCTTCCCGAAGGCGGCTACACCAGCGCCTTGCAGGCGGACTGGTCAAAAGGCCGCTGGTTTAATCTCCAAGCGTTGGCCAACCTGGCGGCCACCGGATGGCCATTTGCGGCCCTCGCATGGTTATTTTTCATTCTTCCTCGCCGGGCCGTGCGTGCTCTGGAACGCCGTCCGACACCGCACCGAACCGCAATCCGGCCACGTTAAAATCCTGGGATGAATTACTTTCAAAAGCACGTCTTTTTCTGCATCAATCAACGTGATGAAGATTCCGCCTGCTGCGGCGCCTGCGGGGCCAGTGATATCCAGTCTTACGCGAAAGACAGAATCAAGGCGTTGAAAAAAAGCGGTGCGGGTCGTATTCGAATTAACCGCTCGGGCTGCCTGGATCGTTGTGACGAGGGTCCGGTCATGGTCGTCTACCCCGAGGGCATCTGGTATCGCTATGTGGACCAGAGCGACGTCGACGAGATTATCGAGGAACACCTGCTCAATGATCGACCCGTTGAGCGTTTACGCATTTGAACGCCGCCACCCAACGTTTTCTGATTCCGGGCCCCGCTGGATCCATTGAAGTCGCGCTGGACCTGCCCGCGAAAGAGCGTCCCGTGGAGGGCCTCGCGGTGGTCGCCCATCCCCACCCCCTATTCGGCGGCACACTGGATAACAAGGTAGCTCAGACGATCGCGCGCACATTTGTCCAGCACCACATGATCTGCCTACGACCTAATTTCCGTGGCGTGGGTCAAAGTGAGTCCGAACATGATCACGGCCACGGCGAGGTCGAGGATTTGTGGGCGGCTTGGACATGGTTGATCAAGGAATTTTCAATGGTGAACGGCCGGCGCTGGATGGGCGGATTTTCATTTGGTGGTGTGATGGCAACCCACATTGCCCATGAGTGGCCGTCTCATCCGATCGCACAACACCAACCGGAACTTAGTCGCGTTATTTTGGTGGGTCTCGGCATCGCAGACGAGCGCCGTGCACCGGCACCATTGACGCCAGCGGCGCGATTAATTCATGGCGAAGACGATGAGGTTGTATCGCTGGCCGCGGTACTCGATTGGGTAGCCCCGCAACAACATCCCGTCTTGGTCATGCCGAAGTCCACCCACTTTTTCCATGCCAAGCTTCCGTTTCTACGGGACTGCATCTCACGGTGTCTGATGGCATGAACGCGACTGCGCGCATCCCATCCTGGATGGCCAGATGTCTGCTGCTGATGGTCTTCGGAGTCCATCTCGGGGGCAGCCCGTCATGGGCAGCCGTCACTACCCCGCCGTCGTCACAATGGCCAAGTCCGCCGAAGCTGGCCGCACCCTCATGGATGCTGGTCGATGCCACCACCGGGCAAATTCTGGCGGCCTCCAACGCCGACCGGGTGATCGCACCCGCCTCACTCACGAAACTGATGACCGCGTACCTGACCTTCTCCGGCCTCCGTGAACGCAAGATTCGTCTGGATCAAAGCGTGGCCTCTCCGGCAGAAGCCGAGATTCCTCAGGGCGCACGAATGTTTCTGCTGCCCGGCAAGAACGTCTCCATCAATGAACTGGTCCAGGGATTGCTGACCTTGGGTGCCCACGATGCTGCGATCGCGCTCGCAAAAGCGATCGCGGGCTCCGAAGCGGCTTTTGTCGAGCAGATGAATAAGACGGCTCAGAAGCTAGGATTAACCAGCACGCGCTTTGCAAACTCTACGGGTGTGCCACATCCCGAACATGTCTCCACCGTCGCCGATGTCATGCGACTAGCCACCAACATCGTCAATGAGTTTCCGGAGTATCTGCGGGAATTTGGTCGCCGCGAGTTTATGTATAACGGCATCCGTCAGGTCAACCGCAATCGGCTACTGTGGCTGGATAACTCCGTCGACGGTCTGATCACCGGACGTAGCGACACGGAAGGATTTGCCATCGCCATCAGTGCCCACCGACCGCAACCCGTCGGGACACGCGAACGCCTGCAGCGGCGATTACTGGCGGTCATTGCCGGGGCGGCCTCCGAGGAGGCCCGGGCGCAGGAAGGGCTCAAGCTGCTTAATTTTGGTTTTCAACAGTTCGATGTCGTGCGACTCTTTCGGGCCGATGAGGCCAGCGAAGTCATTCCGGTCTACAAAGGGGTCTCTGGCCACGCGCGGCTGCACTTTCCTAAAGATGTATTGGTGGCCATTCCGCGTGGCAAAGCCGGCGGGATTCGAACCCAGTTAGAACGTCCCAATGCCCTACTGGCCCCCGTCACCCTAGGACAGCCGGTCGGTCAATTACGCATCTGGCTCGGCGATACCGAAATTCATCAGGTGCCCGTCGCCGCGGCCGAATCCGTCAAATCGGCAGGATTACTCGGCCGTGCCATTGACGCCCTACGGCTGTGGTGGAAGACCTTCTGAGACAATTCTCGTTTCCTCACCGTTGATTAAAAAGGCAACACCATGATTCAAGGCATTCAAGGCGATCCCACCGTTTACCTCAACGGGGAATGGCTGCCCCTATCCCAGGCCAAGGTCTCGGTGCTCGATCGCGGTTTTGTCTTTGGTGACGGTATCTATGAAGTAGTACCCGCCTATGGCCGCAAACCCTTTCGTCTGGAATCCCACCTGCGACGCCTCGTGCGCAGTCTGGATGCCATTCGAATCAGTAATCCCTTTAATCACACTGGCTGGACAGCCCTGTTCCAGGAGGCCATTACACGCAATCAGGGCGATGATCAGTTTGTCTATGTCCAGGTCACCCGTGGTGTCGCTAAACGCGACCACGGATTCCCATCGCCCGAGGTCACGCCCACCGTCTTCGCAATGTCCACACCCTTTCATCCGCCCAATACCCAAATGCGAGAAAAGGGCGTGGAAGTAGTGTCCCTGCCCGACGAGCGATGGCTGCACTGCGATATCAAGTCGATTGCCCTACTCGGCAATGTGCTCGCCCGTCAGGCCGCCACCGACCGCGGTGCCACAGAAGCCATTATGTTTCGGGATGGATTCCTCACGGAGGGCGCCGCCTGCAATATCTGGATGATCAAAGACGGCGTGCTCTGCGCTCCGCTGAAAAACCATCTGGTGCTCGAAGGGGTGCGATACGGACTGATGGAAGAAGTAGCGGAGAAACTCCAAATACCCGTCCAGATACGCCGAATCCGGCAGGCCGAAGTCAGCACCGCCGATGAGCTCCTGATGACATCGGCCACGAAAGAAGTGCTTCCCATTGTGCGCATGGACCAGCGCCCCGTCGGCCATCCATCGCATGCGGGAACGCCCGGGCCGCTTTATAAAAGAATCCGTCAGGCCTACGATGACGTCATCACTGCCACCCGTACCGCCTGAGCTGCTGCAGTTCCCCTGTTCGTTCCCGATCAAAGTGATGGGCGCCTGCGCGAATGGGTTCGCAGAGGCCATCGCAGAGGTGGTTCGATCATTTGATCCCGAATTCGATCCGGCCACCATGGAGATGCGGCCCAGCCGCCATGGCAACTATCTCGGATTGACCGTCACCGTCATGGTCCATTCACGCGAACAGCTCGATAATATTTATCGTGCCCTGACCGGTCACCCCATGGTCAAAATTGTTTTATAGGCGAATGAAGCGACAGACGCTGCGCAATGCAGACTATCTTCAGACGCTATCGGCCATGCGAACCTTCACTCAGGAACGCTCCCCCGACACCGAGGACGAACTCTGGCAGGTTGAACACCCTGCGGTATTCACACTCGGACAGGCGGGCAGGGAGTCCCATGTTCTTGATGCGGGCGACATTCCCGTCATTCGAACGGAGCGTGGCGGTCAAGTCACCTACCATGGGCCAGGACAGGTCGTGGTCTATGCCTTAGTGGACATTCGTCGTTTAGGCCTGTTCGTCAAGGACACCGTCTGCCGGCTCGAACAGGCCATGATCGATACCCTCTTAGATTTTGGGATTTCAGAGGCCACCCGAAAACCCGATGCACCCGGTGTCTACGTCCCCGACTCCGGCGAGGATAGAGGGCTGGTGAAGATTGCAGCCATCGGACTAAAAGTGTCGAAGGGCTGCACCTACCATGGCGTCGCATTAAACAACGCCATGAATCTGGAACCGTTTAACCGCATCAATCCCTGCGGTTATCCGGGTTTGCGCACCGTCGACATGGCTACAATGGGCGTTCAGGTGGGCTGGCAAGACGTGGCCAATTGCCTGTGTGATCAGATCGAACGGCACCTCCGACCCGCTCCATGACCCATTACGATCCGCTGAAAAAGCAAAAAGGCGCAGACAAGACTTCTCGGATACCCATCAAAGTGGTGGCGGCCGATCCGCTGCCTAAGCCTGACTGGATCCGGGTCAAGGCGGCGGCTACGTCTTCGCGATTTATCGAAATCAAACAGATTCTTCGCGAACACAAACTGCATACCGTATGCGAGGAAGCCTCGTGTCCCAATATCGGAGAGTGCTTCGGCAAGGGCACAGCCACTTTTATGATCATGGGGGACAAATGCACGCGTCGCTGCCCATTCTGCGATGTCGGTCACGGGCGTCCGGATCCGCTCGATCCTGACGAGCCCGAGAATCTCGCCAAGACCATTGCCGCCATGAAGCTTCAGTACGTCGTGATCACCAGCGTGGATCGCGACGACCTCCGCGATGGAGGCGCACAACATTTTGTGGACTGCATTCAGCGGGTGCGCGAACGCTCCCCCCAGACCCAGATTGAGGTCTTAGTGCCCGATTTTCGCGGCCGGCTTGATCGTGCCCTGGGCATTTTAAAAGCCGCTCCACCCGATGTGATGAACCATAACCTAGAGACCGTTCCGCGCCTGTACAAAGAAGCTCGGCCAGGTTCAGACTACCGCCATTCGCTGCAGTTGCTTAAGCAATTCAAGCAGGAGGTGCCCGGTGTGCCGACCAAGAGTGGCCTGATGGTCGGGCTTGGTGAAACCGATGAAGAGATTCTCGAAGTGATGCACGATATGCGGACCCACGACATCGACATGCTCACGATCGGTCAGTATTTGGCACCCTCCACGAGTCACCTACCCGTGCGTCGCTATGTGCATCCCGATATGTTTAAACGGTTTGACCAGGAAGCGCAGCGTATGGGATTTACCCATGCCGCCGTTGGAGCACTGGTCCGATCGTCTTATCATGCCGATCAACAGGCCCATCAGGCGGGTATTTTCCAGCCTGCTCCCTAGACGGCTTGCGGCAAACGCTAGCCCAGTTCTTTCGCCAAGATTTTTCGAAGTTCAGAGAAATTCGGCTCTCCAACATAACGCTTCATGATGTTGCCCTCACGATCCACCAAAAACGTGGTCGGGGTTACCGACACGTCCCCATACGCCTTCGTCCAGACATTGTCTTTGTCATGAATGACCAGAAAGGGGATGTGACGGTCCTTCACAAACGTAGCGATGTAATCCGATCGGTCATAACTCATAGCCACCGCGATGGTGGTGAAGCCCTTGGACTCGAACTCCCGATGCACGGCCACGAGATCCGGCATCTCCTTAACACAGGTCACACAGCTGGTGGCCCAGAAATTCACAAGGTATGGCTTGCCTTTTAGCGCCTTGGAGGACACCGATTGTCCCGTGATGGTCTGACCGGACACCAAGGGTGCGGGCGTTGCACGCAGCAGGAATGCGGCGCCGATGGCAATCACGGCAACCGCTAACAACACGGCTAATAACGGTGTTTTTGACGCAGATATGGAAGCGGTGGTAGTCATAAGTGGCATTATAAGAACATGGAATCGTTTGACCTGCATATCGAAGGAATGACATGCGCAGCGTGTTCCGGGCGAATTGAGAACGCACTGAATAAACTCTCGGGCGTGCATGCGGAAGTCAGCCTGCTCGAGCATCGCGCACGAGTGACCGGAACCGACATTGATACAGCGATCGGGGCAATTCGTCGGACCGGTTACGACGCCTGGCCCATGCATCCGCGATCGGCCAGTGCGGCCACGGTGACCCGTTCAACTTTCCATCTGACATCCCGCCCGATTGATCAGTTCCGCCTATGGGTATCGGTCATTGGTCTGGCCGTGATGACCGCAGAGATGGTCGGCATGCTAATTGATCATCATGGTCGGATTCCGTTGGCATGGCAATGGGGTCTGGCCACGCTCATGCAGACTGTCGTGGCCTGGCCGTTTTACCAGCATGCCAGTCGCGCGGCCCGGGCAGGCACCGCGATTATGGACACCCTGGTCAGTATCGGAACGCTCACCGCATATGGATGGTCATGCGCGGCGCTCGCTCAGATGGGTCCGATCACCTGGCTTTCCGGTCCTCCAGCAGGGGGGCTCACGCTTTATTTCGAAACATCCATTGTGGTGCTGGCCATGGTCACCATCGGGAGATCCATTGAGCAGCGTGCGCGCCGGCACGCCTTAGACGCGCTGTCGCAGTTAATCACGCTGGACACCGCACCCGTAGAGGTCCGCAGTGGTGGCACTGGACAATGGCAGGCACTGCTCCCGAATCAGGTGAATGTTGGTGATCATGTTCGTATCCCACCGAACACCGCCATTCGCCTGGATTGCGTCATCACCGAGGGTCAGACCGAAGTGGATGAAAGCGCTATGACCGGAGAAAGCCAGCCTGTGGTGAAATCCATTGGATTGCCGCTGTTCGCGGGCTGCACTAACCTCGCCGGTACCGTGATCGCACAGGTCAGTGCGCGATTCTCGGACTCTCGGCGGGCCAAGATCGGCGAGCGACTTCTCAGGGCACTGGGCTCACGGGCTCCCATCGCGGCACTGGCCGATAAGATTGCTGCTATTTTTGTTCCCGCCGTATTACTGTTGGCGTTCGCCACGTGGCTTGGATATTGGTGGTGGACCGGCCGTGCTCAGACCGGCATGATCCACGCCGTGGCCGTGCTGGTAGTGGCCTGCCCATGTGCACTTGGATTGGCCACTCCCGCGGCCATCGCGGCCGGACTCGCGCGATCCGCACAATTTGGGTGGCTATTTCGCAGTGCTGAGGCCTTGCAACGCGCCGCCAATATTGATCATGTGGTGTTCGATAAGACCGGAACACTGACCTCCGGCCGCCCGAAAGTGCTCGCCATCAGCACTGACGATCCCTGGCCCCTATGGCTTGCGGCGGCGGCGAGCGCAGAGCGTGGCGTAGAACATCCTCTTGCCGGTGCCTTGCTTTCCCATGCGGCCGGCCGTCCCATGCCCGACGTGACCGCTGTTCACGTGCACCCCGGTCTTGGCGTGAGCGCCACCATTCTGGATCCCGGCAGTGCACGCGCTCTTTCACTGCGTGTTGGACAACCCGCTTGGATCAACCAGGCGCCCACGACCATTGCCCATCTGCATCCCGATGCCAGTGCGGTGGATGTGGAAATGAATGGAACGTGGGCGGGTCGCATTTGGTTAGCGGACACACTGCGCGACGACGCGCCAGCCGCCATCGACCGCCTGGCGCATCAGGGCATCACCAGCGAGATTCTGAGTGGAGACCGGGAACCCGCCGTTCAACGCATTGCCCAAGCGCTTGCCATAAGTACTGCCAGCGGAGAAACCAGTCCCGAACAAAAGGCCACGTGCCTGGATCGCTACGGGGCGCAAGGCAGGCACTGCGCCATGGTGGGCGATGGCATTAACGACGCCTCGGCGATGGCACATGCCCATCTCGGCATCGCCATGGGGTCGGGCGCGAACCTTACCCTAGAGACCGCCGACCTGACCATATCCAGCCAACGATCCTTAATCGGCGTGGCGGATAGTTTGGCACTGGCCCAATCGGTCATGCGGCGCGTAAAAGAAAATCTATTTTTTGCATTTGCCTTCAACACACTGGCCATTCCGATGGCCGTCACGGGAAAACTCTCTCCGGCTATCGCAGGAGCCGCCATGGCCTTGAGTTCATCTCTGGTCATGATCAACGCCGCGCGATTGCGGCGCTGGACACCCGCTCGTTAATTCTATGGAGTGATGATGACGACAACGGCATTTGAAGTACTGGGCATGACCTGTGGAGGATGTGCTAAATCCGTCAGTCGCTGTATTCAATCAGTAGCCCATGTGCAGTCCGTTAGCGTGGATCACGTGGTTCACCGAGCCACCGTGACATGGGTGGCCGAGTGCAGTCCAGACGATCAACAGACGGCAGCCCAGGCCATCTGCGCCGCTGTGGACGCGGCTGGTTTTGAATGCCGGCCGCTTTAAACCGTATCAGCGTATCGGCGTGACGGTAGCGCCCGCGTCATTCGTGGGCGTGACCGTAGTGCTGGCACTGGCCGACGCGGGTGTGGACACCGATGACTGGGGCGCAGGCGATGCCGGTGCGGCCGGCTTCTGATCCCCCCCCGACTGTAGCTTCATACGTGCAAGCTCCGCCTCAGAAATAATTTCAAAAGCGCGCACCACACGCCGCACTCCGGATACACGTGAGGCGATATCCGCAGCCCGGTTGGACTCACGCTCGGTCACGATGCCCATCAAATAGACCGTGCTTGACTCTGTCAGCACCTTGATGACATTGGCCTGAATATCTTTTGCCTCCACCAGGGAGGCTTTGATGCGCGTGGTCAATACCGTATCCGCACCATAGGTTCGAATGGATGGCGGCAATCCCACGACCACTTCATTGATCACGGAACGAACATTCTCCACCTGCGACAGCACGCGCGCAGCCTCGGACTTGGTGGCCTCGTTAGGCACATAGCCCGTAAGCAAAGCGATCCGGTTATAACTGGTCACGCTGAGCGATACCTGATCCGATTTGAATCGATCCCGAAATCGATTGAACGCTTTGAATTCAATGGCCTGATCCTCTGTGATTGCACCCGTGGTGCGCCGATCCGAGATGGACAAGGCGCCGCCGACCACCCCTGTTGCCACCACTGGAAAACAACCGGACAGAAAGAGGGTGCTGCCGCACATCACCGAAACGGTCATTACAGAAAAGAGATGTCGCATAGGGGTCCCTTATGAGAAGACCATAATTATAGGACCCGATCTCCATCAAAAGCATTAGGGATCCACCGAAGATGTCCGTCATCGATGACGACCACATCAAAACGCAGCGCCGAGAAGGTGGCATACGGGTGCCGCTGTAACCAACACTGGGCCGCCCGAACTACGCGTCGCTGTTTAGCAGCATCGATGGTATCGGCGGCTGCGCCGAAACAGGGCCGCCGCCGAGATCGAACTTCAATAAACACCAATGTGGTGCCATCGCGCATGACCAGATCCAGCTCTCCGACGCGATAACCGACGTTACGACCAAGCAACACCAGGTGCTGACGGATCAGGTAAGCCAACGCATGATCCTCCGCCTGGCGCCCACGCTGCTGCGCTAACGTCAGCGCTTTTGAGGGAGAATCCCGGGATGGCACACCACTCATTTCCCGCCGGATTGTATGTGGCCGCAACACCCATCGGCCATCTGGACGATGTCTCCCAACGCGTGCGGGAGGCGCTGACACGCTGCGATCGTATCTATGCCGAAGACACCCGGCGTACCCAGACGCTGCTCCATGCGTTGGGCATTTCACGTGATCGATCCGTGCTGCATGCTCTGCATGAACATAATGAATACACGGTGCGCGATGAGGTGATTGCTGCCATCGAACACGGTGCGTCCGTGCTCATCGTGTCCGATGCGGGGACACCCGCCATCAGTGACCCCGGATTTCTGGTGGTCGATGCCGCATGGACGCATGGGGTTCCGATCAGTCCCCTGCCCGGCCCGAGTGCGGTAATCACCGCACTGAGTGTCTGTGGATTCGCACGATGGCCGATGTGCTTCTGGGGATTTGCGCCGGCCAAGGCGTCCGCGCGGCGATCATGGCTGGAAAATCTGGCCGGCACTGGCGGGTTAGCCGTGATCTTTGAGGCGCCGCATCGCGCCGATGCATCACTGGCCGACTGTGCGGCAGTATTCGGAGAACGCACGCCCATGCTCTATGCCCGTGAACTCACTAAGCAACACGAGACCGTGTTGCGAGGACCCATTCGCGAGATTCAACATCGGGTGGCGGAACGTCAACGACAAGATCCGGGTGCGGCCAAAGGCGAGATGGT
Source organism: Burkholderiaceae bacterium (assembly GCA_049421125.1). Lineage (GTDB taxonomy): Bacteria > Pseudomonadota > Gammaproteobacteria > Burkholderiales > Burkholderiaceae_A > Lacustribacter. Next base: position 1,056 of record JBMSML010000009.1, on the reverse strand, counting down.
CTGGGTGTTTGATCTCGGAGAGAAAAAAGCCGTTAGCGCCGATCAGGCGCAGCTGATGGCATGGGCCGATGCACTGCGCGGTGAAATGCCCGCTCCAAATGCAGCGAAGTGCCTCATGAAAATGTGCAGGGTCACGCGCGATGAGGCCTACCAGGCCATACTTGGCAAGCCGATCAGCGGCGTTTAGCCTTGCGCTCCAGATTGATCAAATGGTCAACCACCTGCAGCGCGCGGGCATGACTGCCCCCCACCATGGCCGGTGATGTCACGTAACGGCCATGAATACCAAACGTGGGCACCCCGTCGATCTTATAGGCGGCCGTGAGCGCATTGGCACGTTTCTGCTGGGTCTGAACGCCGAAGGAGTTCCAGGTGGCCTCAAACTTCGCCACGTCAATGCCCTGTTTTTTCGCCCATTCGGAGACCTCTATCAGCATACCCATCGCGTTACCACGCTGATGAATCTCATCAAAAACCTTCGGTGTTAGCCTCTCGAGTAGCCCCAGGGCATCCAGGGTATAGAAAATTTTCTGGTGCGTATCCCCGCGAAACGCGACGTGAACTTTTTTAAAGGCAACGTCCGGCCCGAGAGAAGCCCTCCATTTGTTCACGTGGGGCTCAAGGTGGTAGCAGTGGGGGCAGGCATACCAGAGAAACTCCAATACCTCGATCTTGCTAGGAGAAGACACGGGCACCGGCTCCCGCAGGACTTTGTAATCAATGCCCTCATCTATGGTCTGCTGGGCCAAAGCGATGACAGGAATGCCCAGACCGCCCACACCCGTCGCGGCACCCACAGCAACAAGCCCTAAAGAAAACGATCTTCGATTCAAACCCATATCGGCACTCTCGATGAATTAACGCATCGTGACACGAATCACACTGGACTCAATCCCGTTTTCTGACACGCGCGCCTTCGCCTTGTTCAATTCCTCGATAGAGGCATAAGGACCTAGCCGAACACGATGAAACGTCACGCCATCTTTCATGGTGTCACTGACCTTGGCCTCGAATCCTAAAATGGCCATCCGCGCCCGCATCTGCTCCGCGTCCTCC
>JBMSML010000008.1:0-24926 GCA_049421125.1 Burkholderiaceae bacterium | reverse complement strand
ATTCTAGCCGATCCGCCCGAATTATGCAGACCGCTCGGTCCACGCGAGCCCGAGCCAGCCGCCGGCCACGATGGCCGCGGTGGCCAGCAATGATCCCACCGCCATCAGCGATAAACCCGAGATGCCTTGTCCGATGGTGCAGCCAAAGGCGACCACCCCGCCGATGCCCATCAGGGCCGCACCAATCAAATGCCGAGACAAGTCCTGCCGGTCGATAAACCCTTCGAGCCGAAAACTCTTGGTGACCACAGCGTGACCAAATGCACCCAGCACCACACCCGTGACCGTCGCCACGCTGAAGGTCAAGATCCGGGACGCGTCGCTCCAGAACATGAATAAATCCAGCCAATACGCTAGCGGTGCCACGAAGGTCAGTGACTCGACGCCGCGCGTATTCGTGGCAATAAACCGCGGCTCCAGCGTGTTGGGATCCTCCGCGATAAAGCCGAGATGCCCAGTGGTCCACCAGCCAGCGACCACCATGGCACCGATCATCACGCCACCGATCAATAACCGGGGGCGCTGGCGAAACTCACGACTTGCCAGTGCGAGTGTAAACAGGATGGTGCCGACGATCCCCGCCACCGCGAAGCGGGGCTGGCCCAATAGACTGGCCAGATCCTGTTTGGTAGATAGCGTGACACTGATTCGTTCAATGGTCTGCACGCGCAGCACACCAAAAATACCGCGCATGGTCATGTAGGCGAAAATGGCCATGACCAAGAACACCACCAACGCCTTCAGGCTTCCTCCGCCAATTCGAATGAGCGTTCTGCTGCCACACCCCGACGCCAGGACCATGCCAAACCCAAACACCAGGCCGCCCAAAATATTGGACAGCCAGAATACACGCGGTGCGATGTAAAACGAGTCGTCGATCGCGCTCCCATTCACACTGACCAATGCTTGTGTGCCCAGCATCGCAGTGGCAATGGCCAGCAGCCACATGCGCATGCGACCGGTATCGCCACTGCTGTACCAGTCCGAGATGGCCCCGACCGTGCAATACCCGGCGTAACGGGAGATCAGGCCCAACACCGCTCCAATACCCAATCCGGCGAGCACCACTACGGTTTCGATACGATCGATGTCTTCTGCCGAAATCATGCGCAGAAGTTTACTTGGATTGGGCTTTGGGAGCGGCTTTCGGTGGGGGTGCTTTCGCAGGCGCGGCGGGTTTGGGAAGCGCCTTGAGGCGTTCCTTGGCCTCGGTGGCTGCGGAAGAGTTCGGGTAGGCCTTGATCAGGTCTTCTAAAAGCCCGCGCGCGGTGTTGGGATTACCCGACTCTGCCTGGCTGGCCGCCATATTTAAGGTGGCCTGCGGACGCCCCGGATGATTGGGGTAGCGTTCGATGAAGTCCTGGCGTGCCGCAATCGACCCCTTGTAATCCTTGTCGGCGTATAGGGCGGTGCCTTTAATGAGCAACACGTGAGGCGACAGCGTGGACTGAGGAAAACCCTGTTCGAAGGCCTGGGCGGCTGCAATCGACTTTTTAAAGTCACCGGTTCTGAGTAACTCACGCAGTTCATCAAAACGGGTCTTTTCATTCGGACTGACGCGGTAGGTAATGCCCTCGAAGGTGAGCGCCACGGGTTCAATCTGGCGCAACCGCTGATCTAAATCGGTGTACAGATCTTTTTGTTGGGACTTGCCGGTGGTGACGACTTTATTCGCTTCCTCGATCTGACCCCGCAATGATGCGAGTTCTGCGCGAAGGCGCTCGTTTTCATTGAGCATCGTGAGCTGGCCTTGGGTCGCGCTCTGCAGTCGGCGTTCAAGATCAGTGATTTTGGTCGAAAGCGCCTCGACCTGAATCCGCAGATCGATGAGTGCCCGGCGGGCCTCATCATCGGCAAACAGGCTGGCCTGAGCAAGGCATGACAGGCCCATGGCAGAAAAGAAAATGGCCGCCCGGTATATCGGGGCGGCCATCTTGAAACGCATTTGGGCCATCGGGCCTAAATGAATTACTTGACGATCAAGTCAGCACGACGGTTTTCGGCCCATGCGGCTTCGGACGAGCCTTTGGCGCGGGGCTTTTCTTCACCATTGCTGATGGCTTCCACACGGTTCGCCGGAACGCCAAGTACCCCGAGGGCTTTCTTGACGGCTTCCGAGCGCTTCTGACCGAGAGCGAGGTTGTATTCGGTGGTGCCGCGCTCATCGGCGTTGCCTTCGATCACCAGACGGGCCTTGCCGTCCGCTTTTAAGTAGTTGGCAAAGGCCGTGATGGTGGGTTGGTATTGGGCTTTGATGTCGAACTTGTCAAAATCAAAATAGACATTGGGCTTCACCTTGCCGAGTTCCGCTTTGGCGGCCGCGATGCGGGAGGCTTCTGCCTGGGCGGCAGCCTCGGCAGCCGAGACCGGTCCGGATTTACCGTCCAGCGGAACTTGTGAGGCACAACCGGCGAGCACGAGTAATGCGGCAGCGCTGGCGGCCAGAGCGATACGGGATGACGAACGTACGGGGTGGTGCATGGCTTCTCCTTGTCGAAAACGGGCGTTTGTGGCTTGTAGTTATCGTTTTGCCCCACGAATTCTCGCACAAAAAGACCGGTCTTTGCCAACCGAGGCGGCCTGCCGCATTGCACTTTAGGGCAGTCGCCCCCAGGCCGGACCCTTGATTTCGCTGCCATCGGCCGACAGTCGGGTGCGTAATTTCCCATCGATGGACACAGCGGACAGCACATTGCGTTCACCGACGCGGCTACTGTAGATCACCCATTTGCTGTTAGGCGCGAAACTCGGAGAGTCGTCTTTCGGGCCTTCGCTCACCAGTGTGTCTTGCATTGTGGAGAGGTCCATCACCCCGATACGAAAGTGCTTATCGCGACGGGCGACAAAGGCCATGGTCTTCCCATCGGGGCTGATCTGGGGTCGGGCATTAAAAGGCCCGCCAAAGGTGACGCGCTGGGCATCCCCACCCTCCACCGATACCCGATAGATCTGTGCTGAGCCGCCACGGTTGGATGTGAAATAAACAAACTTCCCATCCGGCGTGAAAGTGGGCTCAGTATCAATATCACTGGAGCGTGTCAGTCGCTTCAGACCACTGCCATCGGCGTTGGCGAGATAGACCTGTGAGTTGCCATCGCGCGTGAGTACCACTGCCAGTCGCTTCCCATCTGGCGACCAGGCGGGAGCGCTATTACTGCCGCGTTCATTGGCCACGATGAATCGCTTTCCACTGGCCAATGCATGCACATAGACGACGGGCTTACTGATCCCGCCGCGTTCTTCAAACGAGACGTAGGACAACTGCGTGCCGTCCGGGGACCAGACCAGCGAGATGATCGGCTGCTTAGAACGAAGTGCGATCTGCGTGTTCTGTCCGTCGGAGTCGGAGACTACCAGGCTATAGAGCTCGCCATCTTTGCGCACGAAGGCCAGTCGGGTGGCAAAGAATCCGGGCTCACCCGTGAGTTTTTCATAAACAAAATCAGCGATCCGGTGTCCGGTGCGCCGTGCCTCGAGTTCACTGCTGGGCGTCGTGATGGCCAGCCCGCCAATATTGGCGCCGCGGACCGTGTCCAACAAAATGAATCGTGTCTCCGTGCGCCCATCGGGCAGGGTGCTGGTACTGCCAATCACCAGAGCATCGGCCCCTTTGCTTTTCCATTCGATCAGCAGTGGTTGAATGGCCGAACGTTCGTTGAGCGCCGGCGTAGGCGTGCCGGCATCCACGATCGCCATGACACCGCTGCGTGCAAGATCCGCACGCACGACATCGGTCACGGTCTGGGAGAAGGCTTTGGCGGTTTCCGTCGCATCGAAGGGCGCCACGGCGATGGGGATCTGCTTGGTGCCCACGCCGGTGATGTCGATCCGCAGTGGGGTCATTTGTGCAAGACCAAGTGGGGGCAATGCCCAGAGGCACACCATCATCACGGCCACCCGCAGACCACGCCGCGCGATGGCGTTGTTGACGATCAGGAGAGACGTTGAGGCCGGCATGCGGCCCATTATAGTCAGCGGTTTTCTTTGGGTCGGAAGCTGAGTTCTAAAACCCGTGCGACCGTGCCGTCTTTGCGTTTAGGCAGTGGGCTGGCTGCCCAGATGGCCCGTTGCACGGCTTCATCCCAGGCGGGCGTACCGCTGGGTTTGGTGAGCCGCACCTTGGAGACTTCGCCGGTGGGCAGTTGCTCCACGACCACGATCGCCTCGGGGTTGGATGTCGATCGATCGGGATAGTTGATCCGTGCCTTGATGCGGGCCTGGATCAATGCTTCGTAGTCGGCGTCCACACCGGTCTTGCTGCCGAGTTCTGCGCCGCCGACCACACCGGATTTCGTGGTGACGTCTTTGCCGGTGGTTCCGGGTTTGGCGTTGGGATCAATACCCAACCGCCTAAGCTCTGCCTGACGCTGGACCTCCAGTTTTTCAGCCGCTTTTTTCTCGGCCAGTTTCTTATCCTCTGCCCGTTTTTTTGCCTCTTGGCGCTCCTTTTCTTTTTGGAGTTCGGCCTTGGTCGGTTCTGCTTTTTTAGGCGGATCGACCTTTTTCTTCTGCATCGAGATGTCCGCCTTGGCGTCGGGTGCGGGTGGGGGTGGTGCGGGTCGGGGTGGGGCAGGGGGCGTTGGTGTGGCCGGCAGCTGGCGAGGCAGTCCACTCCAGAGTTCGGCCTGCACCGGTTGTTTGGATTCGCGGGCCCAGTTGAGAGAGATCAGCAAGCCCGCGACCAGGAGCGCATGCATCAGCAGCGCTGCGCTTACGGCGTTTCGACTCTCGCGTGCCTCAATGGCCAGCATGGGTCACTCGATACCGACGTTAAGCCCGACCCGTGCAAATCCCGCGCTTTGCAACACTTTCATGGCACCGATCACATGCTCATACCGGACCGCTTTTTCCGCCGAAATGATGACGGGCGTTTCCGGTGAGGCAGACATGGATTTCACCGCCGCTGCCAGTGCATCTCGGGGCACGGGTTTTTCTTTTTCGCCTTCCGTGTTCTTGCGAATGGTGAGCGAACCGTCTTGGCGAATCACGATTTCGATGGCGGCCACGGGGGCCTGGGACGCCTGTCGGACCTTGGGCAGATCGATCGTACCGGTGACGATCATGGGCGCCGTGACCATAAAAATGATCAGCAGCACCAGCATCACGTCGATGTAGGGCACGACATTGATCTCGCTCATCATGCGACGGCGACGGTGACTGCGGGAAGAGGCCTGGCCGCCCATGGTCTTAGCGAATGGCCTGGCGTTGCAGGATGTTGGAGAACTCTTCCATGAACCCCTCGAATCGAATACTCAGGTGATCGATATCGGTGGCGTAGCGGTTGTAGGCCACGACCGCGGGGATGGCTGCAAATAGACCAATGGCGGTGGCCACCAATGCCTCCGCGATTCCCGGCGCGACCGCGGCCAGAGTGGCCTGCTGCACATTGGATAGGCCGGTAAAGGCATGCATGATTCCCCAGACCGTGCCAAACAGTCCGATGTAGGGTGATACGGATCCCGCCGAGGCCAGAAAGGGAAGATTGCGCTCCAGGGCATCGAGCTCGCGCTGAAATGCGGCGCGCATGGCACGACGGGCACCGTCAATCATGGCGCCGGTATCGGTGGTGGTATTGCCGGCTCGAATCTTTAAAAACTCCCGCATGCCGGCATGAAAAATCTTAGGCAAGGGACCCGGCAGTTCGTTTTTCTCGGCTTTGCTAAACAGCGTCATCAGGTCCCCGCCGGACCAGAAGATTTTTTCAAAATCCTCCGTGTTTCGGTGGGCACGACCAATCGACTGCCATTTTTTGAAGATCACGGTCCACGACAGAATGGAGACGATCACCAGTAACAACATCACCAGTTGCACCGGAAGGCTGGCTTCCAGAATCAGGGTGAGCACGGACATGTTGGGTGCGGCATTCATGATCTAAAACAGCCTCGCGTTGGAATTGGATGTGGGAGCAATTCTGCCAAAGTGTTGGTAGGCGGCCGCCGTTGCAATGCGGCCGCGTGGCGTGCGTTGTAAAAACCCTTGCTGGATCAGATACGGTTCCAGCACATCTTCGATGGTGTCTTTGGCCTCACCAATCGCGGCGGCCAGGTTATCGAGTCCGACCGGCCCGCCCTCAAATTTATCGATAATGGACTCCAGCAGCTTGCGGTCCATCAGATCGAACCCTTCCTTGTCCACTTCCAGCAGCGCGAGGGCCTGGTCGGCAATCGCCGCCGTAATCGTGCCGCTGGATTTCACCTGGGCGAAGTCGCGCACGCGGCGCAGCAGGCGGTTGGCCACGCGCGGCGTGCCGCGAGAACGTTTGGCGATTTCGACCGCACCGCTGTCATCGATCATGGCCTGGAGTAAACCCGCCGATCGTTTGACGATGGTGGCCAGATCATCGGCGTTATAAAACTCCAGGCGCGACACAATTCCAAAGCGATCCCGAAGGGGATTGGTGAGCATGCCGGCGCGTGTCGTAGCGCCGACCAGTGTGAAGGGTTGGATGTCGAGTTTGATCGATCGCGCCGCAGGACCCTCTCCGATCATGATGTCGATCTGATAGTCCTCCAGCGCGGGATACAGAATCTCTTCCACCACAGGGCTGAGCCGATGAATCTCGTCAATGAACAGCACATCATTGCGCTCTAAATTGGTGAGCAGCGCAGCCAGATCGCCCGGACGCTCCAGCACCGGGCCTGAGGTCTGGCGCAGATTGACGCCCAGTTCTCGGGCCAGGATATGGGCCAGTGTGGTCTTGCCCAGTCCCGGTGGGCCAAAGAGCAGCACGTGGTCCAGCGCCTCTGAGCGTTGGCGGGCGGCCTCGATAAAAAGCGCCAACTGATCGCGGACTTTGTGCTGACCGATGTAGTCGACCAATCGCTGCGGGCGCAGCGCCCGTTCTATGGCGTCTTCGGCGGGCGTTTTGACCTGGCCGGAAATGAGTCGATCCTCATTGGCGCGCCCGGACAGATCTTCATGTTCAATCATCGCGCTAGTTTACTTGGCGAGACTCTTGAGTGCCTGCTTGATGCCATCGGACACGGAACTGCCGGCGGTCAGGCCCTTGGTGGCGGCAAGTGCCTCACGCTCGGAGTACCCCAGCGCCAGTAGTGCATTGACCACGTCGGCCGCACCGGAAGTGATGGCGGCGCCGGTCGTGCCCACCGCATCGGCCAGTTTGCCTTTGAGTTCCAGAATCAAGCGCTCTGCAGTCTTCTTCCCGATGCCCGGCACACGGGTCAGTAAGCCGGCTTCTTGCGTGGCCACGGCCTGTACGAGCTGATCGACCGACAAGCCGGAGAGGACCGCCAGCCCAATTCGCGGGCCCACACCGCTGACTTTGATCAGTTCACGAAATGCGCTGCGTTCGGACGCGTTGATGAATCCGTACAGCAATTGTGCATCTTCACGTACCACCATATGGGTGAGCAGCGTCACGGGTTTGCCGATCTCGGGCAGTTCATACAGGGTGCTCATGGGCACGTCGATCTCATAGCCCACGCCCTGCACATCCACCAGGACTTGTGGGGGGTGTTTCGCCAGCAGGGTTCCGGAGATGCGACCAATCATGATGCCCGCTATTGTGAAGCAAGATGGGCGGACCTGCCGCCCCGGTGCGCGTTAGCGTGCGGAGCTGCTCCGCGCAATCGCCCGGGCATGCGCCTGTGACTGCCACCAGGCCAGCGCACAGGCCAGTGCATCGGCCGCATCGGCGCCGGGGGCTTTGGAAAGCGCTAACAGGCGCTGCACCATGCGCTGCACCTGTTCTTTGGTGGCCCGTCCCGATCCAACGATCGACTGCTTGATCCGCAGCGGTGTGATTTCATCCACGGGCAGTTGCGCCTCAGCGAGCGCGGCAATGGCCACGCCGCGGGCCTGGCCCAGGGACAGCGTGGATTTCGGGTTGACATTAACAAAGACGCGTTCGATCACGGCGTGTTGTGGTTTGTAATGAGAAATGAGTTCCTGCACACCACGGAAGAGTTCGCCAAGCCGTTGCGGCTCGGTGCCGGCCATGTCCGGCGTGATGACGCCGCTGCCCGCATAGCCGATCCGTTGACCATCAATGTCGATCACACCAAATCCGGTACGACGCAGACCCGGATCGATGCCTAAAATTCGTATCGTCATGGACCGCTACGCTCTGCTCGTGATGACGGCCGCAATGCGTGATGACGGTTGATGGCGCATCACCTTAGTGCCGGAAGTGCCGCATTCCTGTGAATACCATGGCGATGCCACGCTCGTTGGCGGCGGCAATGACTTCGTCATCGCGCACCGAACCTCCGGGCTGAATCACGCAGGTTGCACCGACATCGGCCACGGCGTCCAGCCCATCGCGAAATGGAAAAAACGCATCCGAGGCGACCGCAGATCCCTTCAGATCCAACCCGGCGTGTTGGGCTTTGATGCCTGCAATCCGCGCGGAGTCGATCCGGCTCATTTGACCGGCGCCCACGCCCAGGGTCATGCCGTTGCCGCAGAACACGATGGCATTGCTCTTGACCCAGGTGCAGACCTTCCATGCGAACAATAAGTCCTCGAGCTGCTGTGGGGTGGGGACAAGTGTCGTGACCACTTTGAGCTGATCATGGGAGAGCGTGTTGCGATCCGGGGTCTGCACCAGCAGTCCGCCGCTCACGCGTTTCACATCCTGGCCGCTGGCAATGGCCCCATCGTCGCCCAGTGGCAACTGCAATAAGCGCAGGTTGGTTTTCGTGGCCAACACCTGGAGCGCATCGGGGTGAAAGCCCGGTGCGATGATCACTTCGGCAAACTGTTTAGCCACTTCCTGTGCGGCTGCGGCCGAGAATTCGGTATTGAAGGCCAGAATGCCGCCAAAGGCGGACGTAGGATCGGTCTTGAACGCTTTTTGATAGGCATGCAATGCATCGGTGCCCACGGCCACGCCACAGGGATTGGCGTGTTTGACAATCACACAGGCGGGCGCAGAGAAGCTGCGCACGCACGACCAGGCGGCATCGGAATCCGCGATGTTGTTGTACGAGAGTTCTTTGCCCTGCAGTTGCGTGTAGTTGGCGAGCGTGCCGGTGATGGCCTGGGCATCTTTGTAAAACGCGGCGCTCTGATGCGGGTTCTCGCCGTAGCGCATGTCTTGGACTTTCTGAACCTGTATCGATAAGACCTGGGGGTAGGCGTTTGCGCTCGACGGTGCGGGGGGCATGCAGCCGGCGGCTTTGGCATCGCAGTCCACGGGCTCCAAGGCATTTAAGAAATTACTGATGGCACCGTCGTACGCACTCGTGTGGGCAAACACTTTCTTGGCTAAGCGTTGTCGTGTGGGCCAGCCGAGAGTGTTGGCCTGCGCATCCATTTCGGCGAGCAGGTCGGCATAGTCACTGGGATCCACAACGACGGCCACCCCATCATGGTTCTTGGCGCCTGCACGCAGCATGGCCGGCCCGCCAATGTCGATGTTTTCAATGACATCTTCGTAGCTCGCTCCGGGTCGGGCCAGGGTCTCCCGAAACGGGTAAAGGTTCACCACCAGGAGGTCAATGGTCTCGAATCCGGCGTCGGCCAGGGCCTGCATGTGACCGGGAGAGTCCCGTCGTGCCAGTAGCCCAGCGTGTACGGCAGGATGGAGCGTCTTGACGCGTCCGTCCAACATTTCTGGAAATCGTGTGATGGCATCCACTGGAGTCACGGTGAGTCCGTGTCGGGTGAGCAGTGCAGCCGTGCCACCGGTCGACAATAGGGTGACGCCGCGTTGGGCCAGTGCCTGTGCAAACTCGACGATGCCCGTTTTGTTGGAGACGCTAAGCAGGGCGCGCCCAATCGGCAGGCGATGGGGACGCGGGGAGGAGGCAACCGGTGCAACAGAAGACATAACAGCTCCAAAGGTTAGGGCGTGTCGGTGGTGGCAAGCCCGTGAAAGTGCAGTTTTTTTCGTAGTGTATTGCGGGTCAGTCCCAGTGCTTTAGCGGCATGACTGATGTTGCCGCGGTAGCGGGCCATGACCACTTCGAGGAGTGGTTTTTCTGCCGCCAAAATCACCATGTCGTAGAGCGCGTGAGGCGATTGATCGCCAAGGGCCTTGAAATAATGATCCAGGGCTTTGCGCACCGTCTCCCCGACCTTGGGCACCGCCAGGTCGGCGGTGTGGGCATCGTCAGGCTTCCTGGAGTCGGCGTTCATGGGAGTGGGCAAAAAAATGATCAATGGCCGCTAATTGTGCCTCGGTCGACTCCAGTCGGTTCAGCGCTTCACGAAACACCTTTACGCCAGGCAACCCCTTGAGGTACCAGCCGATGTGTTTGCGCGCGACGCGCACGCCCGTGAACTCTCCGTAGAAGCAATAGTGGTCATACAAATGGTCTCTTAACCATTGCGCAATCTCCGCCTCGGTGGGGTCGGGCAGTGATTCCCCCGTCTCCAGGAAGTGCGCGATCTGCCGAAAGATCCAGGGCCGACCCTGGGCGGCGCGACCAATCATCACGGCATCGGCCTTGGTGTAGTGCAATACCTCATAGGCCTTCTGAGGACTGTCAATGTCGCCATTGGCCACCACCGGGATGCGCACCTGCTGTTTGACGGTGGCGATGGTGTCGTACTCGGCGTGGCCATGATATTTGTCTTCACGGGTTCGGCCATGCACCGTGAGCATGCTGACGCCAAGATCTTCTGCCATTCGGGCAATCTCGGGAGCGTTACGGTGGGCGCGGCTCCATCCGGTACGCATTTTGAGCGTGACGGGCACGCGGTACTCGCGCACGGCTTGCACGACGGCCTGCACGATGTCACGAATTGTCTCGGGCGCTTGCATGAGCGCGGAGCCCGCAGCGACATTGCAAACTTTTTTGGCGGGGCAGCCCATGTTGATATCGATGATCTGTGCGCCCCGCTCCACATTAAAGCGTGCGGCCTGGGCCATCATGGCGGGGTCTGCGCCGGCGATCTGCACCGCCTTTGGGGCGATCTCGCCGTCGTGATTGATGCGTCGTGTGGTTTTATCGGTGGCCCAGAGCAGCGCGTTGGAGGCGGCCATCTCGCTGACGGCGTAGCCGGCGCCGAGTCGTTTGCAGAGTTGGCGATAAGGCCGATCGGTCACGCCGGCCATGGGTGCGACGAACACACGATTCGGCAGTGTGTAAGGTCCAACCGATAACGGCACATTAAACAAGGCCTGATGCATGGTGTTAGCCACCGTACATCAACACTTGGCCGAGCAATTTTTTTGCACCGGGCAAGAGGGCGACGCCACCGATGGCCCGTCGGACCCAAGCGGCGCGGGCCAGGGTGTCGGTGGCCGTGCGCACGGCCCATCGGTCTGCTTTGCGCCGACGGGCGTAGTCCTGGAGCCGATCGGGAATGCTGTGGCCACGTTGCAATAGGCAGGTCGACAATGTCTCCGCGTCACGAAACCCAAGATTCAACCCTTGGCCGGCGACGGGATGCAGGGCCTGTGCTGAGTTCCCGATCCATACGGTAGTGCCATCGGCCAGACGTTCTCGCCATTTCAATCCCAGTGGATACGATCCGGTGATGGTGATGTTGTCGATGCCGCGCACGCGGGATGTCATGATCTCGGAGAGCATGCGCCGCTGCTCTTCGGGCGCGGCGTGTCGGAAGGCCTCGGCCCGCTCGGTCTGCGCGCAGAAAATCAGGGCATAGCGCTGGCCAATGGGCAACAAGGCCACCACACCATCCGCGGTGAAGCGTTCCCAGGCGGTATCGGTAGGGGGTGGGGTGGCGGTGACCCATCCGATTACCGCGTTTTGGTGGTAGTCCCGCACCAGTTCCATGCCGGGATCGTTCATGGGGGCATCGCGCTGAAACACGCCGCCTTCGGCCACGATCAGTACACCCGGTGTCGCCGTGCTCGGTGTTTCCAGCAGGGCCACGCCGCTGTCGCGCACGGTCTGTCGCAATTGGGTGAGCAGGCTGGCATAACTGGCCAATCCCCCAAGGTCGGTCACCCCCACCCGATCGGTATGAATCTCCATGCTGCCGAAATGCCCTTGGGACGACACATGAATATGCTGAATGCGCGTGGCCTGCACGGGAACATGAAGGTGTGCCAAGCGCACCAGGGTGCCGTGCGACAGCGCAAGTATGCGTGGGTCGTGATCGTGCGCCGGTTGAGGCGTGTGCAGCGTGCGATCCACGAGCTCGATGGCCGCGGGATCCCATCCGTATTTCACTAGGAACAAGGCGGCAAGAATGCCCACAGGGCCTGCGCCTTGAATGCGCACTAAGGGGTCCGACATGATGAGGTCCTAAAAACGGCTTAACGCTGCATCAGCGCTTCGATGTCTGCGGCGTTCACCGGAACACCGCGGGTCAGCAAGTGGGCACCATTCGGAGTGACCGCCGCATCATCCTCGATTCGGATTCCGATGTTCCAGAATTCGTGTGCGATATCGGCGGCGGGGCGGATGTAGAGCCCCGGCTCGATGGTGGTGACCATGCCACTGGTGAGCCTCGTATTGTAGTCGCCCACGTCGTGAACATCGAGGCCAAGCCAGTGGCCGGTGCGATGCATGTAAAACCGTTTGTAGGCGCCGGATTCGATGGCGGCCTCGAGGCTTTGCGGTGCGATGAGACCAAGGTCTAACAGCCCTTGGGCCAACACGCGCACGGCGGCATCGTGGGGGTCGGTGAATTTGGCACCGACCACCGTGGCCTGCATCGCGGCCTGCTGCGCGGCACAGACAATGTCATAGGTGGCGCGTTGTGCGGGTGTAAATCTTCCATTGACCGGAAAGGTGCGCGTGATGTCAGAGGCATAGCCATCAAGTTCACAGCCGGCATCGATCAGTACGAGCTCACCATCCTGAATGATGCGGTTCCCGGCGCGGTGATGAAGGATGCAACTGTGCGGCCCGCCGGCCACGATCGAGCCGTAGGCCACCGACTGCGCGCCGTGGGCACGAAAGTGATGCAGCAATTCTGCTTCGATCTCGTATTCACGTTGTCCGGGGCGGGCGTGCTGCATGGCACGCACGTGGGCGGCGGCCGAGATCGTGGCCGCCCGCTGCATGGTGGCCATCTCTGGCGCGTCTTTGATCAAGCGCTGCCGGGCGATGGCCTGTGAAATATCAACGATGCGATCCGGTGCGGTCACGCCGGCGCGCCCCTGTGCGCGTAAGCCGTTTAACCAGCGACGGAGTTTTTCATCGAGTTCTGCATGTACGCCCACATGGGCGTAAAACGCCGGCAGGTTGGCGGCCATCTCGATGACCGTGGTGTCGAGTTCGGTCACATCGATCGCGGCATCCATGTGAAAACGTTGCGCGGCCGCCAACGGTCCGACCCGAACGCCATCCCAGATCTCGCGTTCCGGGTCGCGTCCGCGACAGGCCAGCACATTACGCGAGGTGCCGTTTGCATCTACTCGCATCAGCCACCAGGCGTCCGGCTCGGGGAAACCCGTCATGTATAAAAAATCACTGTGACTGCGAAACGGAAACGGATTGTCGCGATTGCGAATGAGTTCACTGCCGGCAGAGATCACCGCCAGACCACCGCCTTGTGAGGCCATCCAGGCCGCAAGGCAGGCGCGCCGGTGCTCATGTTGCCGGCCATGCACGGGCCCCAGCACCTCTTCCGGCCGAAGGGTCTCGGGGAGGGCCGCGATAAAGTTTTCGGCCAAGGCCGTATCGGGCGCGTTCATGCGTCGGTATTCAGTTGTGCAAGCCGCTGCGGAGTGCCGACATCATTCCAGACGCCGGTGTAATGGGATCCGCAGGCCAGGTTGTCGGTGATGGCCTGGCGCAAGAGGGGTGCGAGTGCTGCGCGCGTGCGGGGGCGGATTTCAGCAAACATACGGCGATCATAGACGCCTATTCCTGAAAATGTCAGTGGGGGTCCCTGATCGCGGAAACCGACGGCACGCGGGCCGATGCGGTCAGGGTCATGTTTCAGTGTCGATTGGGTGGAGGGCCATTGTCCTGGCGCCGGCAGACAGAAGTCCCCCTGGGGATGGTGGGGCGGATTATCGACCAGCACCAGATGGCAGCGCGTGGGGTGTTGGGCGGTGAATTCTGTGTCGCGAATCTCAATGGCGTGCTGCATGGGCCAGTCGGTCCAGACATCGGCATTGATTACTAGAAACGGCGAGTCGAGCAACTGGCCGTAACCGTCGCGCCAGGGCTCGGCGGTGGCAATGCCACCGGCCGTTTCGAATGCACCCTCGGGTTCCACCGAGAAACGCACATCAAGGCCGAAGGCGGCGCCCGTGCCAATGGCATCGATGATCTGTTGGCCCAAGTGCGCAACATTGATCACCACGTGGACAAATCCTGCCGCGCGCAGTCGATGCAAATGCCAGACGATCAGCGGTTGGCCGCGGACCATCAGCAATGGTTTGGGCGTGGTGTCGGTCAGCGGACGCATGCGTTCGCCGCGGCCGGCGGCCAACACCATGGCGTGCATGGGACGTGCCGGGGACTTCACGCGCTGCGTTCCAGGAGTCTGGCCAGTGGGCCCAAGCCCTGATAGCGCCGAGCGACGCTGTGGGCGTACTGCCAGACCACGGGGATGTCGTGCAGGTAATTTTCTTTTCCGTCGCGATAAAACAGTCGGGCGAAAATACCGAGCACCTTGAGATGGCGCTGCAGACCCATCCACTCAATATCCCGCCAGAAGTCGGAGAAGTCCTGGGACACCGGAAGTCTGGCGCGTTTGGCGTCTTGCCAGTAGCGCACGGCCCAGTCCAGTTGGACCTCTTCCGGCCAGGCGATGTAGGCATCGCGCAAGAGGGAGACCAGGTCATAGGTGATGGGTCCCACTACGGCATCCTGAAAATCTAACACGCCGGGATTTTGCTGCGCTGTCACCATCAGATTGCGACTGTGGAAGTCCCGATGCACGATCACCTGGGGCTGGGTTAAGCAGGCCTGCGCGATGCGCTCGTAAATGCCCATGAGTTCTGTACGCTCAGAGGCGTTGAGTTCCGTGGGACGATGCTGCGTCAGGTACCACTCATCAAAGAGGCGCATCTCCTGCATCAAACGGCCGTGGTCATATGGCGGCAAGGGGTGGCCGCCAGGATCAGGACTGCTGAATTGCTGAAGCTTTACCAATGCGCGCCAGGCGTCCTGGTAAAGCGCATCGCAGACCTGCGGATCATGTTGTCGATCTGCGCACGCGTGGGCATAGGTGGTCGACCCCAGGTCGCTGCAGAGTAAAAACCCCTGTTCCAGATCGTGGGCAAACCGCTCGGGCACCTGAAGCCCGGCACGGGCCAGGAGTTGCGCCGCGGCCATAAAGGGCCGGATGTCCTCCTTTTCGGGTGGGGCGTCCATCAGGATCAGGCCGCCGGGCCGGCCCTGGTGGATCGCATCGAGTCGGAAGTACCGACGAAACGAGGCGTCGCTGGAGGCGGGGCGCAGGCTGTCGGGTTGCACCTGCCACCCCTGGGCTAAGAGCGCATCGGTCTGCGCGCTTAGCCATGCATGGGCGCGTTGAAGACGGGGATCGCGAAGGGTGGTCATGGGCGTTGGCGTAATCGACGCTCCCTATAATAGAGCATGCATTTTTTCGGGAACGTCACCCTGCGGGTGAGAGCCGCAGGCGCGCTCTCCTTGAGACTCATCGTTGCAGTGGTGGCGATGTGCTCCGCATCCACCGCGGTCATGGCCGAGTCACCGATTGGGACCTGCACGCGGTTGGCGCAGGCCCCCGATACGGCACCGCGGCCTTTCAACGGTTCATCGTTGGCCTTGACCAATGGCGTGACCCGACCCCTGGGTCTGAAGTTTGATCCGATTCTGAATCTTGAACCCTCATCGACCACGGACACCCCGGTCTACATCTTTGGTAAAGACGTGACCGGCCAGACGGATGATGTGATTGAGTCGCGGGGCGATGCCGAATTCCGCAAGCTCGGGCTTTTTATCAAGGGCGACTACATTCGGCACGATCTGGTGCAGGATGAGCTGTTTGCCGAAGGTCA
This sequence comes from Burkholderiaceae bacterium, assembly GCA_049421125.1. Lineage (GTDB taxonomy): Bacteria > Pseudomonadota > Gammaproteobacteria > Burkholderiales > Burkholderiaceae_A > Lacustribacter. The sequence goes on along the minus strand of JBMSML010000008.1, from coordinate 9,064 downwards.
GGTCAAGCTCTTTCGGGAAGGGGAGTTCTATGAGGGGCCGCGGTTGCGGCTTAAGCTCGGCACGACCCAGGGATTTTTCGACGAGGTAGGCTACCAATTAGTGTCCACGGGCGGTCGTGGCACGGCCAAGCGGGTCGAGTTCATTCAACCACTCGAAACGAAACTCACGCAGGCCGTTTACAGCACCTGCCCGCGCGACCGTCCGGCGTGGACTCTGCGCATGGACGAGTTTTTGATTGATCAGATTAGGGAAGTTGGCGCGGCCAAGTCGGCCACCCTGTACTGGGGGGATGTGCCCATTCTGCCGTTTGGGGACGCCACGTTTTCAATCGGAGATCACCGCAAGTCGGGCTGGCTGCCGCCGTCCTACTCCACATCGGTGAAACTCGGCCTAGAGGTTCAAGTGCCGTATTACTGGAATATTGCGCCTCAGCAAGACATGACCGTGTACCCGCGGTTCATCAGCAAGCGCGGCACGCAGCTTGGGACGGAGTTTCGCTTCTTGCGCCCCAATAGCCTGGGCACCATTGAGTACGAGATCTTGCCCAATGACAGCATGACCCATAGCACGCGGCAGTTTGGTTCGATTACGACGACGTTAAAACCCATGAAAGATGTCGCGGTGGGTCTGAATGTTCAGCGCGCATCGGATAACAATTATTTTTCCGACCTGGGCAACTCCTTGCTCTCGTCATCTCAGCGCTTGCTGCCGGGAAGTCTCACCCTGAATACGGTCGCCCGGGGCTGGAACGTGCAGGCCGAAGTCCAGGAATATCAGTTACTTCAGGATACGGCCTCGCCATTGATTCGCCCGTATAGTTATGCGCCACGCCTGTCGGTATCGCGCGGCTATCGGGCAGTGCCGGGGCGCGACGAATGGCCGCTGGACTGGAGCGCCTCGACCGAGATCACGTCGTTTCGTCACCCAACGTTGGCGGAGGGAGAGCGCGTGGTGGGCACCGGATCCGTGGCCTGGCGCCACTTCCAGCAGGGCTTTTACGTCACGCCCAAGATCGCGGTGCATGCCACGCATTACGAACACCGTAAAGACGGTACGGACACGAGCGGCACGCTGGGTATTTATGCCAATAACGTGGGGACTACCACTACGCCTTATTCAAGGGTTCTTCCGACCTTCAGTACTGAAGTCAGCACCGTGTTAGAGCGGCCACTGGTGGCCGGTAGCCTGCCGTTAGAGCAAACCTTAGAGCCCAAGATCACCTACATCTACACGCCGTATAAAAATCAGTCGGACTATCCTGTGTTTGACACAGGTTCACCAAGTCTAAACTTCATTCAGATGTTTTCCGATGCGGCGTTTAATGGACATGACCGTGTGGCCGATCTGAATCAAATCACGGCCGGTGTAACCACGCGGCTAATTGAAGAGCAGAGCGGCGCTGAGCGTTTCCGGGCGGCCGTGGGGCAGCGTTTCTATTTCTCGGATCAACGCGTGGTGCTGCCCGGAGGCACGGTGCGCACGGATCGCCGATCGGATCTTCTGGGGCAGATCTCTGCGCGACCGATAAAAGATTGGAGTGTGGATTCACAGGTGCAGTACACGCCCTCGACCTCGACCATCCAGAATGTGTCCTTGGTAAACCGTTTTACGCCGCGCTCCGCCCATGTGCTGAGTGCCGCCTATCGATATGTACGAGGATCGTCGAACACCATTGACCTGGCGGTACAGTGGCCGGTAGCCCGGCACTGGTATGCCGTGGGGCGTTATCAGCATGCAATGCGCAACCTAGGCGGTGGGGCGGTGAACCAGAATTCCGGACTGGTCGAGGCCTTGGCCGGGTTTGAATACGATGGCGGGTGTTGGATCGGCCGCGTGGTGGCTCAGCAATACGTGACCAGTGCCACCGAGAAAAACACGGCCATTTTCTTTCAGATCGAACTCAACGGCCTGGCCCGTGTCGGCACCAACCCCTTGTCGGTGTTGACCCGCAGTATCCCGAACTATCAGCTGATCAATCAGATCACACCGTTGCCGTCAAAATTTGATAACTTCCAGTAATTCTGATTTCACTTAAAAAGGACACATGGGCCAATTCGCGCGATCGCTGACCCTTGGGGGTGCGGCGCTAATCCTGTCGGTGGTGGCACTCGCCCAGCCGGTGGCCCCGTCCTCCTCGTCGGCGCAGGTAACCCCATTGGGCGGGGGCGCCCAGATCCGCCCCCTAGCGCCGCCCGCCCCCAGTCAGGGCCTGCGGGCGCCCAGCAGTCCGACCCTAATCGACCGCGTGGTGGCGATCGTGAACCGTGAGGTGATCACGGCCAGTGAACTGGCCCGTCGGGAAAAGCAATTCGTGGTGAACCTGAAGCGTCAGGGCGTGACCGCGCCACCCCCGGCCGTGCTGCGTGAGCAGGTGTTGGACCGCATGATCAACGATCGGGCCATGTTGCAACTGGCACGGGAGACTGGCATTCGCGTGGATGACCTCACTCTGGATCGCAGTGTGGCCCGCATCGCAGAGCAGAACGGGCTCTCGGTGTCGGGACTTCGCAATCAGTTGGAACGCGAGGGTATTTCTTTTTCCAGTTTTCGTCAGGACATTCGCGAAGAAATTATCCTCACGAGGCTGCGTGAGCGTGAAGTGGACAATCGTCTGCAGATCAGTGACAGCGAGGTCGATACCTTTTTGGCGGCACAAGGCCAGTCGATCCAGCGTATCTAAGAGTGGAAAGTGGCCCAGATATTGGTGCGGGTCAGTGAGAATCCTTCCAAACAGGAGCTGACCACTGCCCAGGATAAGGTGAAGCGCATCGAGGAGGCGCTGCGGGGCCCGCGCACCTTTGTCGCGGTGGCCAAGGAATTCTCTGACGCTCCGGATCGCGACCAGGGGGGGAGCCTAGGGTGGCGCACGCGGGACCGTCTGCCCACCCTTTTTCTCGAGACCGTGGCCAACCTGAAACCGGGCGACGTAGCCAAGACCATTCGCAGCCCGAACGGGTTCCATGTGCTGCAACTAGAAGATAAGCGATCCACCTTGCGCACTCAGGAAGTAGCCGTGCACCGTGCCCGTCATATTCTGGTGCGTGTGGATGCACAGGTGAACGAAGAGCAGGCGCGTCGCCGGATTGTGGACATTCGACGCCGTTTGGAGCTGGGTGCTGATTTCACGCAATTGGCCCGGGATTTCTCGCAGGATCCGGGGTCCGCATCACGGGGCGGCGAACTGGACTGGGCCTATCCGGGCGATCTGGTGCCGGAATTTGAACGCGCCATGGTGGCGCTTCAGCCCGGACAGGTGAGCGATCCGGTGCGTTCGGTATTCGGGGTGCATCTGATTCAGTTGCTTGAGCGCAAACGCGAACCATTGACCGAGCAACGTCTGCGCACCGCCGCACGCATGGTCTTGCGTGATCAAAAGCTGGCAGAGGCCGTGGCCGACTGGACACGGGAGGTACGCGCTAATGCCTACGTCGAAATCAAGCGCGACGATCTCTGATGCGGTGAGCGAGTTTGGCGCCTCCATGGGGCGGCCACCCGAGGCGATGGTGGGCACCCCGCACATCGCCCGAAAACGCTTCGGCCAGAATTTTCTCCATGATCCCGGTGTCATCGCCCGAATCGTGGCGGCGATCGCGCCGAAGTCGGGAGACTGTATGGTCGAGATTGGTCCTGGTCAGGCCGCGTTAACCGAGCCCCTGCTGCGCTCGATCGGCCATCTTCATGCCATTGAAATCGATCGTGATCTGGCAGCCCGACTGCGGGAGCGATTTTCCAGTACCCAGTTGACTATTCATGAACAGGATGTGCTAAAGGTGGATTTCATGGCACTGTCCACGGCGCTTGGTGCCAAGCTGCGGATCGTGGGCAATCTGCCCTATAACATCTCCAGTCCGATTCTGTTTCATTTGCTGGAGAGCGCCTCGGTGATCGAGGATCAGCACGTGATGCTTCAAAAAGAAGTGGTCGATCGCATGGTGGCGCCCTGTGGATCGAAGATCTACGGACGGCTCTCGGTCATGCTGCAGGCCCGCTACACCCTACAGCGTTGTCTGATCGTGCCGCCCGGCGCCTTTCACCCCGCGCCAAAAGTCGACTCTGCCATTGTGCGCATGGTGCCTCTGGTCGATCATCAGGTGAAGGTCGCGGACTGGGTCGTGTTTGCCGCAGTGGTGATGACTGCCTTTTCTCAGCGACGAAAGATGCTGCGCAATACCCTGGCGGGGTATGGCGAGGTCATTGACTGGGAGCGACTGGGAATGTCGTCCACACAGCGTGCCGAGGAGCTCTCCGTGGCGACATTCATTGCATTGGCCAATCACATCGCCGAGCGTTTTCCCTCATCGGGCATGGCCACCGGTCATCGCCCGATGGCCTAGATGTTAGAACGTCGGAAGCGCGTCTAATCGGGTTTTACGAAGAATCGTTTTGCCTTCCTCGTAGCTGGGCAGAATCTCGGCGACCTCGCTCCAAAAGTCTGCGCTGTGATCCATGGTGTAGGTGTGGGCCAGTTCATGGGCGATCACATAGTCGATCACTTCCTGGCCGAAGTGGATCAGGCGCCAGTTGAGTCGGATATGGCCATTTTCGGTGCAGCTGCCCCAACGGCCACGGGCATTGCTGAGGCTGAACTTGGTGTAGCGACGTCCGGACTCGCTGCTGATGGCTTTGAGCCGCAGACCAAAGAGCGCTTTAGCCTGTGACTGCAACCAGGCGTGCACGGTGTCGCGAATCTGCGCCATGGAGGCATCGGCGGGCAGGGCCAGCTGGAGCTCCCGACGAAAATCATCCCATTGGGTTTGACGTAGGGCGGGCGCGATGATCAGGGCAAGGGGCTTGCCAAGGTATTGCAGGCTGGCGCCATGGGCCCACTGTTGCTCGGGCAGCAGGCGATGATGATCGCTCTGATACCACTCGGCGAGTCGGGCCAGCAGCCATTTGGATTTTTCCTGAAGGATGTATTCAATGTCGCTGACCGGAACCCAACGCGGTGCATTCACTTGAATCATGCCTTGGCCAATGGACATGCCCACGGTTTTGCGGCGTGTGCGCTTTAACGCCCAAGGAACGGCCTGACCCTGAAGGGCCACGGTCCGATGCTTTTTCTGGGGTGCGGTGGGTGGGGCGGAGGGATCGTTGGTCTTCGACGATCTGGGGGTACGGGACGACGGGGATATGGCCGATGGATCGGAAGGATCAGAGAGACCGAACGGTAACAAGAACTGCTCGAGCAGTGTCATGGACGCCCCCGTCGTGATTCATCCGAACGCATGGTCTGCATCTCTTGTTGTATCCAGTTTTCCACCTTGGCCATGAGGGTAGTCGGATCTTCGCCTTCCGGCAAGAGGGCTGGCCCTATAGAAACGGTAATTAGCCCAGGTTTTTTAATAAAGGACTTGCGCGGCCAGACATCTCCGGAGTTCATGGCGATGGGCACGACCGGTGTATTGGTGGCGACCGCCAATCGGGTACCGCCGGTTTTAAATCGCACTACTCGGCCCGGTGCGACGCGAGTGCCTTCAGGAAAGAACACCATCCATCGACCTTGTCGCTGCAGGACATCACGTCCCTTGGATTCAATTTGTGTAAATGCCTTACTGCCTTGCCCCCGATTGATGGCCATCATGCGCAACAGTGCGATGCCCCAGCCAAAAAATGGAATCCACAGCAACTCGCGCTTAAACACAAAGCACAGGGGTGTGGTGAAGTAACTGGGATAGAACATGGTTTCCCAGGCGGATTCGTGTTTGGAGAGCAGAATCGCCGGACCATTGGGCAGATGGTGTTCACCGATGACCCGATAATGAATCCCCAGAAGCACCCTGGCGCCCCAGACGCACATGCCGGGCCATCGCATGGCAAAGGCATAGCGCAGGCGGTACGGAAGAAACGGACCGATCAGGATAAACAGAATGGCCCAAACGACGAGCGTGACGGCTTGAAACACCAAAAACAGAAATGCACGAATGGCCAGCATCAGTGAGCAGCGCCGCCTTTCAGGATCTGATCCACGGCACCAAACAGATCATCGGCAACGCGCGTGGCAAGGGGTAAGGTGCTCGCGGGATCGTGCTGTGCGGCGGCCAGTGTGCGGGCACCTTTACCGGTCTTGACCAGCCACAGATCGCAGTCCATCTCGAGACCGGCCTTCAAGTCCCGCAGGGAGTCGCCCACGAGCGGGATGCCGGCCAGGCCGCGATTGAACCGTGCACTGATGTCGCGCAGCAGACCGGCGGCCGGCTTGCGACAGTCGCATCCCGCATCCGGGGCGTGTGGACAGAAAAAAATCCCATCAATGCGCCCGCCCGCATCGGCCACCGCCGCCATCATCTTGGTGTGGATGGCGTGCAGGGTACTGATATCAAACAAACCACGCTCAATGCCGGACTGATTGGTGGCCACGGCCACCGACCAGCCCGCGTGCGTGAGTCGGGCAATCGCCTCCAGGCTTCTGTCCATCGGTCGCCATTCATCCGGAGACTTAATGTAGTTATCGCTGTCGTGATTGATCACGCCATCGCGATCCAGAATGATGAGCGGTGCGCTTTGCAGGCTCATGCGGCCAGTCGCGAGAGATCACCGACCTGATTCATGGCGCGGTGGAGTGCATCGAGTAAGGCCAGACGATTCTGACGTAAGGCGAAATCGTCGGCATTGACCATCACGTGATCAAAAAATGCATCCACCGGCGCTTTGAGGGCCGCCAGACGGGCCAAGGCCTCGGTGTAGCGGCCATGGGCCATGTCACTGTGGGCCTGTGGTGCGATGGTGGCCAGTGTCTCGGCGAGCGTTTTCTCGGCCGGTTCGATCAAGAGCGCGGGGGTCACGGACAGCGAGGCGGTCGCGGGCAGTTCCGCCTTCTTCAAGATATTGCCAATGCGTTTATTGGCCGAACACAGCGACTGCGCTTCGGGTTGCGTCATAAAGTGGCGAAGGGCATCTAAGCGCTGAGGAATCTCGTTTAGCCGATATGGGCACTGGGCGAGTACGGCATCGATCGCTTCGATGCCATAGCCTTTTTCCTTCAGCCAGGCGCGCAGGCGGTCGTGGATAAATCCTTCGATGGCGCCAAGGTCGGACTGCACGGCGGGCACGTCCGCAAACGCAGCCACGGCATCGTGGAGCAGCACATCGAGTGAGAGGTCTAATTTCTTTTCAATCAGCAGACGCACAACACCGAGTGCATGGCGTCGCAGCGCGAAGGGATCTTTATCACCGGTGGGCGACAGGCCGATGCCCCAAATGCCCACGATGGTCTCCATCTTATCGGCGAGCGCCAATGCAGTGCCCACGGCATTTACCGGCAGCGTATCGCCGGAGAATCGGGGGTGGTAGTGGCCTTCAATGGCCAGTGCAACGTCTTCGGGTTCTCCATCATGGCGCGCGTAATAGGTGCCCATCACCCCTTGAAGCTCGGGAAATTCACCCACCATGTCGGTCAGCAGATCGGCCTTCGCCAGCAATGCGGCCCGCTGTGCAAGACCGCTATCGGCGCCAAGTGGCCCGGCCCAACGGCCGGATAACAGCGCCAGTCGATCAATCCGTTGGCGTTGATGCCCAATCTTGTTGTGATACACCACGGCGGCCAGACCATCGATGCGCGAAGCTAGGGATTTTCTGCGGTCTTGATCAAAGAAGAACTTGGCGTCGGAGAGACGGGCACGCAATACCCGCTCGTTGCCCGAGATCACGACCTTTGGATCTGTGGAACCGATGTTTGAGACCAGCAAGAAGCGGTGGGTGAGGCGATCTTGGGCATCGGTGATCGCGAAATACTTTTGATTCTGTTGCATGGTCAGGATCAGGCATTCCTGAGGCACCGATAAAAATTCTTTTTCGAATCGTCCTTCCAGGATTTCGGGCCACTCCACCAATGCGGTGACCTCATCAAGCAGTGCATCGGGCATGACCGCCCGATCCGGCGCGGCCTTATCCGTCAGTCCACGGGCAATCTGCTCGCGCCGAAGGGCAAACGAGGCGATCACTCTGCCCTGCGTGCTCAGCAGCGTGGCGTAGTCATCGGCGTTAGGAACCGTGAGGGGGGCATCGCAATGGAAGCGATGTCCCCGTGTCGTATTGCCGGCCACCAGACCAAGCGCGGTGAGCGGCAACACGGTCATGCCATGCAGGGCGAGTAATCCGTGGGCCGGGCGCACAAACTTGACCGTCTCGCCATTGCGGCGCTGATAGGTCATGACCTTTGGAATGGGCAGTTTAGCGATCGCGTCTTCCAGGGCGGCCTGTGCGGATTGTGTCAACGACATCCCCGCGGCGGTGTGCCGGTAATACAGCACTTCTTGCTTGCCATCGTGAACACGCTCAAGGGCATCGAGTTGACGTGGGCTGGTGAGCGTGACCCCAAGGCTGGCCAGTTTTTTGACCAACGGGGGCGTGGCCTGGCCTTGCGCGTCCAGTGCAATCGCGACCGGCAGAAGTTTTTCTTGTTTTTCCCGACTGGGTGCCTGGGCCATGACCGCACCGATATGCACCGACAAGCGACGCGGTGTGGCGAATGCGGATACCGGCGCATCGGCGGCGCAGAGCCCATCGGTCTTTAGCCGCTGGGCAATGGCGGTGGAAAACGCATCGCCAAGACGCGACAATGCCTTTGGGGGCAGCTCCTCGGTGAGCAGTTCAATCAGAAGCGAGGCGGTGGTCATGCGGATCGGCTCAGCATGGGGAAACCTAATTGTTCACGGGATTGCACATACGCCTGGGCCACGGCACGCGAGAGGTTCCGAATACGTCCGATGTATTGGGCACGCTCGGTGACGGAGATCGCCCCCCGGGCATCGAGCAGGTTAAAGGTATGGGCAGCCTTCAGAATTTGTTCATAAGCGGGCAAGGCCAGACCCGCCTCGAGTAAACGTTTAGCATCGGCTTCGTGCTCGCCAAAACGGGTGAAGAGCACGGGCACATTGCTGTGCTCAAAATTGTAGGTGGACTGTTCCACTTCATTTTGGTGATAGACATCACCGTAGGAGAGGCGACGTGCCTGTCCGTTTTCGGTCCATTCGGTCCAGGTTAGGTCATAGATATTTTCCACGCCTTGGAGATACATCGCCAGGCGCTCAATGCCGTAGGTGATCTCGCCCAGCACCGGCTTGC
>JBMSML010000007.1:0-25307 GCA_049421125.1 Burkholderiaceae bacterium | reverse complement strand
TGACGCCCCCCAGCAGCAAAAAGAGAACGTCTAAGTTTTTTAATGTTGCTTCCAGGGATTCACTCTCGAATCAATCTGTATAAATATGTCAAGTGAACACCTGACGCCGCTAGGTCTCGGTGTCTTCTGGAATAGTCTCACAGCATCACATCATATAGCGTTCAGCCTGCACGAGAAAGCCTTACCTAGTACCCTCACGAGTTTAATTTTCGTGTAGTCAGTCGCACTCGAGGAGCGTTATGGGGCCCTTCATCGTATCTATCAGCCCGTAGTATCGCCCATCAACCTCAGTGAGCCGAAGAGATATAGGGCCGCTACTGGAGCGCCCTGAGAGAACAATAGTGGCGGTACGCCGATCTACTATTTCTAGGCGCGCAAGAACAACAGATGCCATGCCTCGGGGTGCCACAACCCCTTCTTTCACAACCACCGTGACACGATTCAGCAAGCAACTGCCATTATTCATCAGGCGTTCGGCAAGGTTGGCATCCCTCTTATCAGAGGCCAATCCAACCGATTGCACTAGGAAGCCCAGGGTAGCTACGGAGAGGCGCAAACTACGACGGTCTTCCAACCACATTTCAGTGGGGTTTCAGTCCAGCTGTGGGGGTGAATAAATCGGACCGAACTGAACCATTAAGCGTCCCTAGACGAGACCGCTCAAATGCAGCGTCCAGTTCGCGCATAAGTTGAGAGTATCTCTCCTCAGACACGCCGCCGCATCTGACCATGTCAGTCAGAAATTCGTCAATAAAAATGAAATCTGTCACATCTTTACGCTCATCCATGGCGGTGATTACGGATCCTCCTTGCCCGTGGTTTAGACGTCACAGAAAATCGATCTAAGCTTATTCGTCACTTACTTTTTGCGCAAGGGTACTATCTATTTTTGAAAGTTAGGAGCCGTTCAGATTGTTTCAGAAAGCGTATGTGTCTAAACTGCGCACATGAAAATTCAGGCTCTTAGAGCGTTTACTCTAGTGGTCTCCCAGGGTTCCCTCCTTGAAGCCGGTCGAGCGCTCGAAATCAGCGAGCCCGCTGTTAGCCGCTTAATCGGGCAGCTCGAATTAGATTGTGGGCTTCAACTCTTTGATCGTAGTCGACGGCAGTTAGTGTTGTCCGATGAAGGCGCAAAGTTTCATAAGGAAGTTTTGCGAGTTCTGGAAGGTTTTGGGCAGCTGCCTGCGATTGCGAGTGGGATAAAGCAGAGCCAGGAGGAGTTCCTTAGTGTTGTAGCCATGCCGCGAGTAGTCTCAGGGGTCGTAGCCCCCGCGGTCGCCGCGTTTACTCGTGCGAACCCACGAGTGCACGTCAAGGTAGATGTACGCTCACGTTCAGACGGCGATGTTTGGTTTGGAAGCGCAATCTATGATGTGGGTGTTGCATCTCTACCAATTTTTCACCCGAAAATTGTTTCGAACGAGCACTCGCGCTTTCCAGTGAAGTGTATGGTTCCAGCGGGGCATCGTCTCGCGCGCTTCGATCGGATATTGACACCAGCAGACATCGCATACGAGAGCCTCATTACCCAGGGTCGTTCAACGCTCATTCGTGATCAGATGGAAGCGTGGTTTCGCGATGGTAATGTTCAGCTTTGCCATACGATTGAAGTGAACTCGCCAGAGTTGCTCGGAGCACTCGTGGCAGAGGGAGCAGGCGTTTCGCTAGTTGATCCGATCTCCGTTTCGGGAATTCCGAGCGATAAGTTTGTACTCAAGGCAGTAGAGAATCCCTACCATGTGGCCTACGGGACGTTATGGTTTACGCCGCTTGAAAAGCGAAAGCAGTCTGCAATCGCACTATCGCGAGCTTTCGAACATGAACTGTCAGTTTGGGCGCACTCGAAGAATGACGCCTGTTAAGAATCTTCGTGGGTGGCGTGAGTATGGGCTCTGTGTCCAGCGAGAACGTGAGCGTCAGAAGCTCTCAGTCACCGTTTGTGCGGAGCAGCTTGGTGCCAGCGCTCAAATGGTGTTAGACCTGGAGAGTGCCAATGTATTCTCATATGCTGATCAAGGCGCCGAACTCGGGGATATTGCAAAGAGATACTCGGAACTTCTTGGAATTCCAGCCAATACTTTTGCCACGCTATTACTAGATCACACGAATGTTTCACGTGATGAGGAGTCCTACGTTCCCGTTTACCTGAGAGCGAAGTCATAAATGCTGCAATACAATACCTATCTGCTCGCAATTAGCATCGAGCGTGGACAGTACGTAACCGCGTCCTACTGTGAGGCCCATATCAATATTGACTTAGTGCGTCGACTCGACAAGCTTCAAGAGGTGATTAGCGATAGCGGGCCGCGTGAATACATCGCAGTATTGCAGAAAGAAGAGTTACCAATTTTTTTCCTAGAGCAGAGTAATGTGGAACGACGTGTGGCGGAGGACTGGTTTAACTCTCTTGCTGAGAGCGTTCGATTTATTTTTATTCACCGCACACCAGATGAGCTCTGGAGCAGTAGACGAGACAAGGGAACTTTACAGCGCTTTGTAAAGCTTAATAAGACTCGCTAACAGCAGACAGTCAAGGTGCAAATAATGAGTACTTATAGCTCAAACGGAATGCAGCTACTCGAGGCTGCAGACTTCAATCTGGCGCGAGGCCATTACGATGCTGCATTCGATCAGTACTTTGAGGCGTTTACACAGGAGTTCTGCGAGGAGGCACAGAAGCGACTCACATTGATGACATCCAATGGTCAGCTTCGTCCCGAGCAGCTCGAAAAGCTCTTCGCGTATCACAATTGGATTGACTCGCAACGCGGGGGTATTTCAAGTTACAACGTCGCTCTTCTATATGAAAACGGTATTGGCCAACTCAAACCCGATTTGAAAATTGCTGTTCAATACTACGAGAAGGCGGTCGAAGAGAATGTTCGAGATGCATACGCCAATCTCGCGCAAATACTCATATCTGGCTCTGCTGAGGCGTTTGGGGTGCCGAGAGATGTCACGCGAGGATTAGACTTACTCGTGCGCGGAGTAGAGCTTGGAAGCCGCGAATGCGCCTACAATCTCGGCTGCATTTATAAGGCCGGCAAAGAGGTTAATGTTGATGATCGAAAAGCCGCTTACTATCTCGGTATCGCGTATCTCGCTAAACACGAGCATGCGCATCGTTTGCTTATCTTGCTGCAAGAAACATCAAAGTTAGACTTTTCGATCGAAATTGCTGCTGCTAAGCGTCAAATCGACGAATGGGAATTGATTAGTCTCACCCAACAGGATGGGCGCTGAAATCGTCCAAAAATTTAAGTTCTCATGAATACGCACACATTATTTAAAGTTTATCTGCGTCGCGGTTGACAATCGGCAGACGGTTCAAAGCGACAGTCTTTTCCGACCGTTACTTAAGGTAACGGTTCCGTGCCCGCCTAGAGCAACGAAGCCGCCTTACAAGTTTTATTACACGGAGGGGTTATGGCTTTGTTACCCATTGATTTCGCTGGCGAAAATTGGAGCAATTTCCATCATAATCCACAGTTCCGGGGTTCGAATCCCTGAATCGCCACCACTTTCAAATAGCACCCGCAAAGGGGCGTATGCTTTTAAGAAGTTGTTTTTTCTAACAACTGCCCAAAAGCTCCGATAAACGACTCAGGTAGCTGAGCGCCCTGAATCAGATACTGTTCATTCAAGATAATCGACGGCACTGAATGAATACCAAGGTCGTGATAACGCTTCTCTTCTTCCCGAACATCTTGCGCAAATTCATTGTTATTCAAAACCTGAGTCGCCCGCACGGGGTCGAGTCCTGCCCGAATAACGGCATCAAGTAAATTTTGTTGCTCATCTAAATTAACCGCTAAGCAAAAGTAAGTACTGAGTAGTTCCTTCTTTAAACGTGCTTGTTGCTCTAGGTCAAGCTCCTGAGCAACCCAAAATAGCAATCGGTGAGCATCAAAAGTGTTGTAGACCCACTTACGGCCCTCTGGATGAAACGCAAATCCCGCCTTAATCGCCTTTGCGTGAATCTGTGCTTGATTCTCTTTCACCTGTTCAGCACTAATTCCGTACTTCTCTGTCAGATGCTCAATGACGTCCTGGCCGCCTTTCGGCATATCTGGGTTTAGCTCAAATGCACGAAAATGCACTTCGAATTGAGCCTGGCTTTTCATGGAAGCGATCGCCTTGTTCAGATTGCCGAGACCCACGGCGCACCATGGGCAAGCAATGTCGGAAACAAAGTCAATCCGAATGGTCGGTATCATGTGCGCTAGGTCTCACAATCCGTTGAAGTTGTATTGAAACGTAGAGCGAATTTCACGACAATTCCCAACATTAGTCAAAATCCTCAAGAATTCGCACGCTCTCCAACAACATGAATCTTCACTCTGATTACAGCAAACGGGTTGTGCTCAATCACCATGAGTTACCTTGGGTGGCAAGCCCCGAGGCTGGCATCATGCGTCGCTTACTGGAGCGACATGGCGATGAGGTCACTAAAGCCACTTCCATCGTCAAGTTTGAAGCTGGCGCTCGGTTCTCGAAGCACAGCCATGACCGTGGCGAAGAGATTTTTGTGCTAGAGGGTGTGTTGAGCGACGAGACGGGCGATTACCCTGCGGGCACTTACATCATGAACCCTCCGGGGTCGGCTCACACGCCATACAGCGCCACCGGTTGCACGCTGTTTGTAAAGTTACGCCACCTGGGGGTTGAACAAACCGAGCGGGAAGTGGTCGATACGAATAATGCGCCCTGGCTTCAAGGCCTGGTGGATGGCCTTTACGTCATGCCGCTCATGCGACAGGGCAGCGGGTCAACGCTGGTGCGTTGGGCGCCACAGACCTACTTCAACCCCCATCGGCACCACGGAGGTGAGGAGATATATGTGGTGCGTGGGGTGTTTGAAGACGAGCATGGCGTTTATTCAGAGGGTTCGTGGATACGAAGCCCGCATATGAGTCTGCACCAACCTTTTAGCAGAGAGGGCTGTACGATCTTTGTTAAAACAGGTCATCTTTTCACCGCTCAGGATCGCGCCACACACTGAGCCACACGGGGGAAATCCGGTACTCCAAGTAACAGCTTTTCATCATAAGATTCTGCGGTTGATTAAGCTCTCCCGCCCGATCAGCCGTTTTTGGTACGCGATGTTAGACCATCCTTGCAGCGGATCGTCTGCCAAACAAAGTGCTGCAGCTCACTCGAGGCGACTTTTATGACAACCAATCCTAAAACCTTTCTTGTCTTTGGCGGTATTGGAGGCATTGGCGGGGATCTAGTATCCCTATTGCACAGCCATGGGCACACGGTTTACGCCACCACGCGAACCCCTCAAGCCACGAATGGACTGCCAATCCCCGCAGATCGGTTATTGAACGTCGATGTATTGAATGCATCGTCGATCTCTCAAGCGGTGCAGACTGCGAGCCAGGAGCGTCTTGATGGTCTGGCCTATTGTATCGGCACCATCAATCTCAAACCGATCGCGCGGACCACAGCCGACGATATTGTCAACGCTATATTGATTAACACCGTTGGTGCATTTTTGGCAATTAAAGAAGCAAGTGCGGTTTTATCCAAACATCACGGCGCTGTTGTGCTCTTTTCTTCCATAGCAGCGACAAAAGGGTTTGTAAATCACAGTGCTATTGCCTCCGCGAAGGCAGCGCTCGAGGGATTAGCAAGAACACTCGCCGCGGAGCTTGCTCCTCATGTTCGCGTGAACGTTATCGCCCCAAGCCTTACCGACACGCCACTGGCGCGAGTGTTTACGCAAAACGCAAAGATGAGTGAGGCGATTGCCGCCATGCATCCCATTCCTCGCCTAGGAATCGCTGCTGAGATGGCCAAGATGGCCGCCGTCTTGTTATCCGATGATTCCGGATGGGTTACCGGTCAAACGATTCATATCGATGGTGGTCGCTCAACCATCGGCAAATAACAGATCTCGCTCCGTTCGAGGATATGAAGCCTAAACATGTCGTCGTGATCGGCAACGGAATCGTTGGGGCCGCCAGTGCCCTTCACGCGCTTCGGATGGGGTGTCGTGTGACCATCGTGGATCCAGAGCCCGCAGGCAGCCGCCAGGCCTCGAGTTTTGGTAACGCGGGATGGCTGTCGTCACACTCGGTCATTCCGCCGGCCACACCGGGTGTCTGGAAAAAGATTCCGGGATGGTTATGGGACCCGTCTGGGCCGCTGACCATACGGTGGCGTTATCTTCCTTGGGCATTTCCCTGGTTGGTTCGCTATCTGCGTGCTGGCTGGACCTACCCACAGATCGCGCAAACAGCCCACGGTTTACGCGCATTGCTTCGAGACGCGCCGGATCAGCATCTGGACATGGCCAGGGCGGCAGGTGTGCCCGAGCTGATCCGCAGGACCGGTTTACTTCATGTCTATCCCTCGGCGGAAGACTATCGGCGGGATGCACGCCTGTGGGATATCCGACGCCAAGAAGGCATCACCTGGGAAGACTACTCGGCTCAGATGCTGCGCCAACGCGAGCCCCACCTTGAGCACGGCTACCAGTGCGGTCTCTATGTCCCGGATGTCGGACATTGCGCCAATCCCGGCGCCTATGTCCAGGCCATCATGCGCCATGTACTGACCTCGGGTGGCACAGCCGTCGGCACGGCCGCCACTGGATTTCGCATTGTCGATGGCCGGCTCCAGGCCGTGACCACCGTGGACGGCGAAGTGGCCTGTGATAAGGCTGTGATCGCCGCCGGCGCGCAGGCCAAAGTGCTTGCCAGCGCCGCCGGGGATCAGGTCAGTCTAGAGACAGAACGGGGTTATCACGCCACGGCCGACGTGGCGTCAGTCGGCCCCGTCACGCCCACCATGCTGATGGATCAAAAAGTAATTGTCACCCGCATGACAACCGGTCTGCGAATTGCTGGTCACGTGGAGATTGCGGGATTCGCCGATGCGCCGAACTGGAAACGCGCCGAGATCCTTCAGCGTCTGCTGGTCCGACTTTATCCCGCCCTGAACGGGATGCTCCGGCCAGAGCAGATTCAGGTGTGGATGGGCCGCCGACCCAGCACACCCGACGGACTGCCCTGTATCGGATTCTCCCGCGCCACTGCGGATGTCGTCCACGCGTATGGCCATGGCCATGTCGGGCTCGCCGGGTCCGCCCGTACCGGACGTATCGTCTCGGCACTGCTCACCGATCAATCGCCCGACATCGATCTCACACCCTACTCACCGCAACGCTTTGGGTAGGCGCGACTAATCGAGTTCCAAAAATGAAAAAAGGCGCTCGTTTTGGAGCGCCTTCTTAAACGAAGGGTCGCGCACTGCACCCTTGCGAATTACAGGACCGCGTCTTTCAGTTTCTTCAGGGCGCGTACCTTCACCTTCACTGAGGCGGGTTTGGCGGCAAACCACTGGTCTTGGCCAGTGAAGGGATTCTTACCAAAGCGCTTGGGCTTGGCTGGAACCTTCTGGGCGACGATCTTTAACAATCCCGGGAGCGTAAACTCACCAGCGCCTTTTTTGTTCACGGACGCCAGCGTTACATCTTCCAGCGCCGACAACACGGCTTTCACCGACTTGGACTCTACGCCCGAACTCTCCACAAGATGGGCCACCAAAGCGCTTTTATTTAATACCGATTTGATCGGTTTTGCAGCCGACGACTTTGCGGCGGTGACTTTCTTTGCGGGTGATTTTTTTACTACTTTTTTTGCCTTGACGGCCCGGGCTTTTTTCGCTGCCATAGTGACTCCAAGTGGATAAAAGAAAAGAGAAACACCGAAATTTTAGCAGGTCGCGACGCAAAGATCGCGCGTCATTTTGAAATTGGGGTAAGTCGGTAGACTCTCTCCAGCAACCACGTTAATCCCATTTGCGCCCACGGCGACTGAAGCGAAAACGCATCGTGCGAATGCAGCCGTTCCACCTGGTGCGATCCGCTATAGAGCGCTCGTACTTCCGCCTGCCCAACCGAAAATGGTGGGCCTGGGCGCCGGTCCTGCTCATACTCCATGGTCAACAGCAGGGCGGCAATAGGCTTGGGGAAAAGCCGGCCCAAATGGGCGACATAGCGGCGGCGCATCTGGGGAGGAAGCGCCACCAGCGCCGCCCGGTCATAGAGTACCGAGCATTCGCTAACATGCTCAGGGCGAAGATCGAAAAAATCGCCCTCCACAATGCGGATCGTGCCGGCCTGCCAAATGACCAACGGTCCATCCACGTGCCGTAATGGACTCAGGCCATGCTCCTGGAAAAAGGCCTGACAGGCCAACGGGCTAATTTCAGAGCCCAGTACGCCAAACCCCTGATCCGCCAGCCAAGCGAGGTCCAGGCTCTTCCCGCATAAGGGAACAAATACCGTACTGCCCGACACAGCGCCGATCTGCCCCCAAAAATCCGTCAGAAGGGGGTTGATCTCGCGCTTATGAAACCCGATCTCGTCACGCTTCCATTTCTCATGCCAAAACACTGCATCCATCGACGCAGTATAAGTCAGAGCATCTTGCGCACCGCCTTTCCACGCATGTGCTCTCGGGCGGCGCCGAATAGCTCCCCCACAGCATAACTCCAACTAGTTCGAACGCTCGATTAACTCAACTTTATAACCATCAGGATCCTGTATGAAAGCGATCACAGTAGTACCGCCCTTTACGGGAGCTGCTTCGCGAATCACACTGCCGCCTGCTTTGCGAATGCGCTCGCAGGCCGCAGCTGCGTCGGGGACCCCAATCGCAATGTGCCCATACGCCGTCCCAATATCATAGCGGGTGACCCCATAGTTGTAGGTCAGTTCGATTTCAGCCTCACCGTCCAAGTTTCCTCGGCCAAAACCCAGAAAAGCGTTGGTGTACTTCTGACCAGGTCGATCTATAGTACGAATCATATTCATACCCAGGATCTGAGTATAAAACGCTATCGAACGGTCCAAGTCTCCCACCCGAAGCATCGTGTGCAATAGTTTCATTAGCATTACCTCCGACACAAAATTACAGCATGAAAAACAATCTAAAATTACTATTGTTACTATTACTACTGATCGGATTGGTATTTATATTCATTGATCAATTTGTATGCAATAACTGGTCTTATCACGACTACAGAGCCGGCATAGAACGACGATTTACCTGTTCCTGGCAGTTGTGACTTAATTCATTAAGGAACAGGGATTGGTAAGCAGACTTCACTTAGATCGTACTATTTATTAGGCAGTCTACTACCCGGAGTACTTGACCATGCTTGATCATCTACTAAAGAAAAACAGGGAGTGGGCTACCCACGTGACCGAGCAGGACCCTGAGTTCTTCTCAAAGCTCGCCAGTCAACAGAATCCCGAGTACCTCTGGATTGGATGTGCCGACTCCCGTGTGCCGGCTAATGAGATTACCGGCCTTGCCCCGGGTGAGCTTTTCGTCCATCGGAATATCGCCAACGTGGTCGTACATACAGATCTCAACGCACTATCCGTGATCCAATTCGCGATCGACCTGCTTCGGGTAAAACACATCATCGTAGTGGGGCATTACGGCTGTTCAGGAGTGCGCGCTGCCATGGACAATGCCCGCGTGGGACTGGCCGATAACTGGATTCGCCACGTAAAGGATGTCAACGACAAACATGGCCGCTATCTGGGCAGCGTGATCGGCACCAGTGCCCGAAATGACGCTCTTTGCGAACTGAATGTCATTGAACAGGTTGTCAATGTCTGCCAAACCACGAGCGTGCAAGATGCGTGGAAGCGTGAACAGCCGTTAACCGTGCACGGCTGGGTCTATGGGCTTAAAGACGGACTGGTGCGCGACCTGGACATTAGTATCGGCAACAACGATGAACTGTCCGAGAAGTACACGGTTTCCATTAAAAGTCGATCTACAGGTCTGCGAAAATGACATTAATCCAAGGCGCACGGATATTTCTTAGGCGACCACTCGGAAGAGGATCTTTTTGAAGAACTTCAACAATCAGGGTGGATGGATCCCGTATCCCAACGCTGCCGTGACACGGCTCGTCTACGCATTGATATTTCGGGAGCCTTGTTTGAACGCACCGGACTGGTGCTGATCGATGAATCGGAAGACCGTCACCCTCACTTTCGACCCTTGCCGGGTTACTGGGCCATGATCTCCGGGCCCTTAACGGACCAGGAGAAACAGGGGTTGTCCCTCACTGCGGGCCCAGAAGAAGTCATTCGGTTTTCGTTCTAAGCAAGGCAATCTGGGTTTTGGCACACCTGTCTTCCGCAATCAGAGAGCCTGCACACGACAAGCCCCTCTTGTTGGAATGCAAAATGTCCGGAATAATCCGGCGGTTATGTCCCCCTTGCCCTCGGAGTCCTGACATGCCCATCGAACTGATTCTTGGCCTTCTGCTCATTCTGGTCACGCCATTCATTCACCAGTTCTATCTGGAACGGGTGAAAAAGATGCCCGAGGCGCAACGCACTCACAATAGTGCGTTGTTCCTCCTGCTATATGGATTTTTCGGGGTGGTGTTGGTAATTGCCATCACCCGCTGATCAGTTCTTAGAATTAGTGAGTGACCAACCTTTTTTAATCAGGCAGTCGTTGCGGGCTTGAATGTAATTCAGTCCGAAGAGGTTACGGGCGGTGAATGCCTCATCCTCGCATGCTGTTTTATCTTTATGGAAATCGGCCTCCGAAGCCCCCTCTTTACCGAACCGATATTCCTGGGTTGTGGTACAGCCCGTGAGCGCGGCGACGGCAACTAGCGTAGCAACAACGAGTTTTGCTTGCATAAGATCTCCTGTAAAGACGTGAGGTGAGTGAATCTGTCAGTTTAAACAGATTCCTATCCCATTTGCAGAAAACCCCGCACTAGCGCTTTTTAGGCGGCCAGTTCCGACTGAAAGATCAAGCCGGCATGTTCGCGCAAGGCGTGGAACTGTATCTGCGGCCAGCGCTCCATCACAACATCGAGCTCTGACCGATGGGCGGTAAGCAGCACCGGTGCGCCCACCACATCCTCGGCAGTGCGATGGGCGTTTTCCTCAAGAAACTGGCTCAACTTCTTGGGATCCTCGGACGTGACCCAACGGGCCACCTGGAATCGCGAGCCCATCAGACGAACCTCAGCGCCATATTCGGTTTTCAGGAGATGGGCCACCACCTCAAACTGCAACTGACACACCGCGCCGAGTAACATCGCGCCCCCGGCATGGGGTCGAAAGACCTGGATTGCGCCTTCTTCCCCTAACTGCATGAGCCCCGTGCGCAACTGCTTATTACGCATCGGATCTGCAGTCTCTACCGAGCGAAACATTTCCGGAGCGAAAAACGGCAACCCTTTGAATTGAAGCACTTCTCCCTCGGTCAACGTGTCTCCTAATCGCAATAGTCCGTGATTAGGCAAACCGATAATATCTCCCGCAAATGCCTCATCAAGAATATCGCGACGCTGAGATAAAAACGACAGTGCATTATTTGTACGAATCTCTTTCTTGTTGCGGCTGATCACGAGTTTCATACCTCGCTCAAATCGTCCGGAACAGATCCGTAAAAATGCGACCCGATCCCGATGGGCAGGATCCATATTGGCCTGTACTTTAAATACCAGTGCTGTGAATTTGGACTCTTTCGGCTGCACCTCCCGCTGGACGGCGGCGCGCGACCCTGGGGCAGGCGCAAGATCGGCCAGTGCATCCAGAACTTCCTGCACGCCGAAGTTATTGATGGCGGAGCCGAAAAATACCGGTGACTGACGGCCAGCCAAAAAGGCATTCTGATCAAAGGCAGGCATCGCCCCCTGCACCAGGTCGACCTCGGCCAACGCGATGTCCAGGTCGGAACCGAGCCGCGCTGTGAGTTCAGGCTGATCGACCGGGACAATGTCTTGAGCATCACGCCCAATACGATCCTCTCCGGGGCGAAACAAACGCATTTGTGTGCGCGCCACATCAATGACACCGGCAAACGACTTGCCCATGCCCACGGGCCAAGTAAACGGGACCACGGGCATGCCCAACTCGGCCTCAATCTCATCCATCAGATCGAGCGGTTTTTTCACTTCCCGGTCCAGCTTATTGATAAACGTGATCAGCGGGGTATTGCGTGCTCGGCATACCTCGATTAATCGCCGAGTCTGGGGCTCCACGCCATTGGCGGCATCGATGACCATCAACGCGGAATCGACGGCGGTCAGTACGCGATATGTGTCTTCGGAAAAGTCCTGGTGACCCGGTGTGTCGAGCAGATTAATAATGCAATCCCGATATTCCATCTGCATCACGGAACTGGCGACAGAGATTCCCCGTTGCTTTTCGATCTCCATCCAGTCGGACGTCGCGTGCCGACTCGCCTTGCGCGCCTTGACACTGCCAGCGATCTGGATCGCACCGGCGTACAGCAGGAGCTTCTCGGTCAGCGTGGTCTTCCCCGCATCGGGGTGAGAAATGATGGCAAAACTTCTGCGACGGGAGACTTCTTGTGCTCCCGAAAATCCGTCAGTCACGGTTTAGGCCCTGGTTTTTTCAAACCGGGAGTGTACTTAATCCACCCTCTAATTCGATGGCGGCGGTGTCTTGCAGGTCTTAAAACCGAACAGGCTATACGCAGGGCAACTGCCCAGGGCTCCCGTAATCACGGGAACGACTCCGATATAGGCCCATGGGCCAAGGGCCCCCACCGCGGCCGACGCAATCAGCGCCAGCCCAAGTCCAATGCGCGACATCCGGTCCACCGCGCCCATATTTTTTTCCAGCATGGCATTCACTCCCTTTATATGCGTTACGATGCATATTACCAAGAAGCCCTCGCCCTCGGTCTACACTTCATTGATGTCCATCAAACTCCTGTCCGTTTTTGCGATCAGCCTCGGTGCAAGCATTGGCGCACTGACACGCTGGCAACTCTCGGAGCATCTCAATCACCGGCTTGCCCATCTCCCCCTGGGCACACTTGCCGCCAACTGGCTAGGCGCTTACCTGATCGGACTGGCCGTGGCGTATTTCAGCGACAACCCAAAACTGTCAGAGGAGTGGCGACTGTTCATGGTGACGGGACTGCTCGGAGGATTGACCACGTTTTCTGCGTTTTCTGCGGAGGTGACCCAACTCGTCCAGGAAGGGCGATGGATGTGGATGATCACGGAGATCCTGACCCACGTTGGCGGATCCATCTTACTTACCGTGCTGGGCATGGCCACATATAGCCTGATGCGCTAAATTAGTTGAAAATACGCATCTCAAAACTATTGGCCGATCGTGGACTGTGCTCGCGCCGCGAGGCCGATCGCTACATTGAACAGGGCCTAGTCACGGTGGATGGACAGGTGGTCACGGAGCTTGGGTCGCGGGCTTATCCCACTCAGCGCATCGAACTGGCGACCGCCGCCAAAGTACAACAATCTTCGCAATTAACGGTGATCGTACATAAACCGGTCGGAATCATTTCCCACTTTGACGATGAGCGACAGTACACGCCTGCCGTCAGTCTCATTACCCCCGATCGGTTGTGGCATCACGCTTCGGTGAAAGCGGCGATTGATAAATTACCGGTACGCTTGGCCACCCGCGGACTCGCTCCGGCCGGCCGACTGGACATTGACTCGACGGGTCTGTTGGTGCTCACCCAAGACGGCCGGATCGCACGTCGGTTAATTGGCGAAAACTCCCCGATCGAAAAGGAGTATCTGGTGCGGGTGCAAGGCCGATGCTCCGATCGGGAACTGAAGCTGCTCAATCATGGGTTGAGCTTGGATGGGGTGCCACTAAAACCCGCGAAGGTCTCCTGGCAGAACGAGGATCAATTGAGATTTGTGCTACGCGAGGGGAAAAAGCGCCAGATTCGCCGCATGTGTGAATTGGTCAACCTAAAAGTCATTGGACTAAAGCGAATCCGAATCGGTAAGATTGTGCTCGGACAGTTGCCTATCGGCAACTGGCGGCCGCTCGGTGAGTTTGAGCGGTTTTAGAAACGGACATCTGTCTCGTAAATTCAATCGGGGGAGGATTGATATGAACGCATTAAAATCAGGTCTTGCGGCAATTGGCATCTCGCTGTCGATGTCGGCAGCGGCCAGCGAGGGCACCAAAGTGGTCTATCACGTCAATGAAGGCGTGCAGCAAGCCAGTCGTGCCATTGGAAATATTCGCAACCATTTGAATGCCGATCCAAAGGCCAAGATTGTGGTCGTCACTCATGGGCCTGGTATCGACTTCTTACTTGAGGGCGCTGAGAACATGGCCGGTACTAAATTCACGGGCGCCATTGCCGAGCTCGCCGGGCGGGGCGTGGAGTTTCGTGTCTGCAACAACACACTGGTGTCACGCAAGATCAATAAAGATCAAGTCATACAGGAAGCGAAAATAGTGCCTTCGGGTGTTGCCGAAGTGGCCAATCTGCAAGCCAAAGAGAAGTACGTTTATCTACGCCCTTAAGCGGTAATCCGGTGCATGCACGATGCATGCACCGTCCATTTTTTAAACACGGGTCTATGCCTGCTCGAAGCGGTGTACTTTATTTTCCGTAATTAAGTCGTATCATCAAAGGATGAAAAAGCATGAACCCGTGTGCCGCAGCCCTGCCGGTCTGGAGTGGGCTTTATTTAAGAAACTTCCGCTGCTGACACTGGCAGGATTTCTGGTGATTGCCGCACTCTGGGGTGGGGCCCACTATTGGCCCTGGGCCGGTGATGACAAAACTGCCGCCAATGCCTTGGGTGCATTTGAGTTTGCCCTCATCGGTGCTGGTATTTTTCACATCACCATGATGGTGACCGTGGCCATCGGCTGCGTAGTGGTGCTGATCATGAAGGGGCCGCGCTACTCGGCCGATTCCTATCCTGTCGAGGACTCGGAGCGGCCAAAGCCCTAACCTTAAGCCCTCCATGTCGCAGTCCCATTCATCCGTGTCATCTCACGCATGAGATCCGCCGAACCCATGCTTAACCGCGCTGATCTGGGCCTGTTAGCACTGCTCACGCTGTTTTGGGGAGTGAACTGGCCCGTGATGAAATTTGCGGTGCTGGACTACCCGCCACTGGCCTTTCGCTCACTCTCGATTCTCTTGGGCATTTTGGCCGTAGGGTGCTACATGCACGCACGGGGAGAGCGGTTTTTTGTGCCACGCCATGAGCGCTTTCGGGTGGCGCAACTGGCCGTGGGCAACATGATGATCTGGCACCTCTTTGCCATTTATGCGATTAAATTCCTAACCTCCGGGCGTGCCGCCATCCTGGGTTACACCATGCCGATCTGGGCGTTGCTGGCCAGTGTGCTGTTTTTTAAAGATCGATTCACCTGGCGCGGCAGCCTTGGCGTCGTCTTGGCCCTATCGGCTACGGTGCTGCTTGCCATCGAAGAGTTTTCTTCTTTGGTGGGTCAACCCCTTGGGCTCGGGCTCATGATGGTGGCCGCAGTGGGTTGGGGATTGGGTACTGCCATGATGAAGCACCTGCACGTGAGCGTCTCCAATGCGGCGCTTACATTCTGGATGATGCTGATTACCAGCATCGCAGTGGTGCTCTCATCGCTTCTCTTAGAGCACGATGCCTATCGCTGGCCAAACACCGGTCAGTGGCTCACCATTATTTATAACGCGATTATCGTGTTCGGTTTTTGCCACATTGCCTGGTTTCGTTTGGCCCGTAAACTGCCTCCAGTGGCCAGCAGCCTGTCCATCATGCTCATTCCACCGCTTGGCGTGTTCACGGGGGCCTGGGCCCTGAATGAGACGATCGGGCCGTTTGACATCGCGGCCCTGGTACTCATTTTGTTATCCATGGCGGTGGTGTTGTTGCCCCAACGCCGCGCTGAGCCGACCTCGGTATCCACTGAACCCCAGTAGCCTGCGCAGCAGGACCCGACTCAGCGCATGGGTCTAGTAGGTTTTATAGGGAAGAAACTTTCCGGAGAGCACCACGTTCACCCGATCGCCTTTTGGATCTGGCTCGCGCACGATATCCATCGAGAAATCAATGGCACTCATGATCCCATCGCCAAATTCCTCGTGGATCAATTCCTTGATGGTCGTACCGTAGACACTCACAATCTCATACCAACGGTAGATAAGCGGATCCGTGGGCACGGCGGTGGGCAATGACCCCTTATAAGGAACCACGGTGAGCAGCGTCACCGCCTCCTTCGGCAGGCTAAAGATTTTTCCTACGGTATCGGCTTGCGCCTTGGTCAGAGTCATCTGACCCATACAGGCCGCCGTGGTCCACTCCTTGGACAGCTTAAGTTTCTTGGCCACATCGGCCCACTTGATCCCCTTTTGCACTTTCGCAGAGTAGATCAAGTCAGTCACATCTTCGCGGGTCATAGGCTTAGTAACAGACATGGCAATACGCTCCTTGTGATAGAAATTTAAGCCGCCTTGGGTAGAAGTCCGGGGCGAACCAGCTGGGGATTAGAGGGCTTGGCCTCGGCGCCAGAAGCAATCGCTTTGGCGCGCTTGACCAGAAAATCAATCAAATGATTACGAATGGTGTAGAACTGTGGATCGTGATGCATGGTCGAGCGGGTTCGATTACGCGGCATTGTGTTTTCCACGATTTCCGCGATCACGGCGCGTGGGCCATTACTCATTAAAAAGATCTTGTCCGCCAAAAGAATGGCCTCATCAACATCATGAGTGATCATGAAGACGGTCTGTTTTGTTTCCTGAACGATCTCCAGAAGCTCGTCCTGAATGTTGCCTCGGGTCAGTGCATCAAGCGCGCCAAATGGCTCATCTAAAAGCAGCATCTTAGGCTGGATGGCAAACGCACGGGCGATACCTACCCGCTGCTTCATGCCACCGGAGAGTTGAGACGGCTTTTTATCCTCTGACCCTTGAAGATGCACCAGATCAATAAATTTTTGAACATGCTCATCCACCTGGGCTTTCGACCAATCCGGCCACTTAGATCGCACAGCAAATGCAATATTGCCCCGCACCGTCAACCATGGCATCAAGGCGTGGGACTGAAACACCACGCCACGATCCAGACTTGGCCCCGCCACTTCGCGCCCATCGATGAACGCATGGCCATCGGTGGGTCGCTCCAGGCCGGCCAGCACGTTCAAAATCGTGGTCTTACCGCAGCCAGAGTGTCCAATAATGCAAACAAACTCTCCCCGGGTAATTTCAAAGTTGACATCTTCAAAGACCACTAAGTCGCCACCGCTACCCACGCCTGGAAACGACTTTTTCAAACCCTGCACCTGAAGAAAATTACTCACGAGGGATTCTCCTTAAGCGTCAGTCGCGGTAGGTTACGGTTTTTTGCAACCGGGCAAACAACAAATCCAACAACATGCCCACTAATCCGATGGCAAGAATGGCCGTCAAAATATTGCTGATCGACAGATTGTTCCATTCATTCCACACGAAATATCCTATGCCAGTACCACCGACTAGCATCTCGGCCGCAACGATGACGAGCCACGCAATACCAATCGAGATCCGCATGCCGGTCATGATCGTGGGCGCAGCAGCCGGCAAGATCACCAGAAGCGCTTTGCGCACCGGCCGCACTTCCAGAGTGCGGGAGACATCAATCCACTCCCTGCGCACGGAAGCCACACCAAACGCTGTATTGATCAGCATGGGCCATATCGAACAGACAAAGATGACAAAAATCGCCGAAACGCCGGAGTCTTTTAGCGTAAACAGGGCCAGAGGCATCCATGCCAGCGGCGAGATGGGTTTTAGCACCTGAATAAACGGGTCCAAGGCCTGAAACACCACACGTGACATTCCAATGACAAACCCCAAAGGAATCGCCACCAAGGCCGCAAGCGAAAATCCGGCAAGCACCCGAGCGATCGAATAGGCGAGTTGAATACCAATGCCTTTGTCATTTGGTCCGCGATCATAGAAAGGATCCGACAGATGACCGGCGAGCTTGCCCAGAAAATCCGTTGGCGTTGGGAAGGCAGACTTCTGCCCGACCGCCGCCGCAGATCCCACGAGCTTGGCGTATTCATCATCTACCACCTGGGCACCGCCGGACGATAGAGTGCCTATCTGCCAAATCCCCAGCAACAAGGCCAGCATCAGCACGGACAAAAATAAAGCGCGTAATCGCTCGGACGCTAACATCGATGGGCTCCTAGAAAATGGACTTACGTGCGCTTGATCTTGAAGCTCGCCAGATAGTCCTCGGGCTTAGCGGGATCAAAGACTTTGCCCATCACCGCGAACGACTTGGTCGTGGTCTTAGGCGGCGTTAAGCCGGCCTGGGCCATTAGCTTTGTGGCATCCGTTGCCAGAAACACCTCTCGGGCGATCTTTTGATAATCGATATCCCCCTTAATCTGACCCCATCGCTTCATTTGCGTGAGAATCCAGACCGCAAACGAATGCCACGGAAAAGGATCAAAACCGATCCGATCGGGGATTTTCCTAACGTTACCGAGCCCATCTGCAAAGGTGCCCGTTAGCACTTGCTCCACGACGGTGACCGGCTGATTCAGGTAATTCGCAGGCGCAATCGCAGCCGCAATCTCTTTCCGATGATCGGGCTTTTGGGCGTAGGCCGTGGCCTCAATAATGGCGCGCAACAAAGCAGCATAAGTATTCGGCATGGTCGTCACAAACTCCTTGCTCGCCGCAAACGCACAGCATGGATGACCATCCCAGAGTTCTTTGGACAACATGTGAATGAATCCGACGCCATCAAAAACGGCACGCTGATTCACAGGATCGGGAGCCAGGAATCCATCAATATTGTCCGCCCGCATATTGGCCACCATCTCCGGTGGCGGCACAGAGCGAATCTGGATGTCTTTATCAGGATCTAATCCAGCCTCCGCCACGTAGTAACGCAACAGATAATTGTGCATAGAGTAATCAAAGGGGACAGCAAACCGAAAGCCCTTCCACTGTTTCGGATCACGCTTATCTTTGTGTTTCATGGCCAACGTAATGGCTTGGCCATTGATGTTTTCGACCGCCGGCATGGTGTAGGGCACTGGACTGGCGCCGGCACCTATGCTGATCGCCAGCGGCATTGGCGAAAGCATATGGGCAGCGTCGTACTCCTTGTTCAGGGTTTTATCTCGAATAACGGCCCAGCCGGCTGTTTTCACGACGCTCACATCCAGACCCTGCTTCTTATAAAACCCCATGGGTTCCGCCATGATGATGGGCGTAGCGCAGGTAATGGGAATAAACCCCACGTTGAGTTTTTGCTTTTCTGGTTTGGCGCCTTGCGCAAAGGCATCCTTCACGGCCGCCATGGGGAAGACTGCCGAGACCGCTGCCATGGCCGTCGGGGTACCCACCGCTTGAAGAAACTTGCGTCGAGCACTGTCTAGCGGAAATAAGGCGCGCATCACCGCCTGCTCGACCACATTGGATGTGATCTGATCGGAGCTCAATGGCGTACCTACGGAGACAGCGACCTCGTGCTCGGCCTGCGAGGTGTGCTGACCACAGGTACAGCGTAAGCGTGTGTTGGAATCGAATGGATTCGAGAAAATTGACATGTCAGCGCACCTCCTAGGTAGTCGTGGCCTTCACCGTTTAGCAGGTTCCGTGCCAACCCTGAGATGCCGCTGAATTACTCAATGACAGGGGCGCAAAGCGCCTCGCGATCCTCCGCGGCGTCAAAACGAGGGGTTTAGTGCACCGGCAGGGTGCAGCGATGCACCAGACTAAAGATCGTCCGGGGCATCTTATGCACCAAGACCACGATCAAAGATCGCTTCTGCCTAGTCAGCCGAACCAGGCCTCCATCTCCTTGCGCTGACGATAGGCCGTAAGCGTGGTGTCCATCTGCACGTCCGCCCAGGTCAGGCTCTGCCCCGCCGGGACATCGCGCAGCAGTTTGACATCGTGGGCCAGGCCCAAGGGCAGCCCACCCATCGCCAATGAAGCGGTGGCGGGCAGTAACTTGCCGTGCACCGTGTACCCTCCCTCGCCATCGAGCATCTCCCCAGCCTTCAACGCTCGCTTCGCGGTGGCCACCACATCGGCATTAAATCCAATCGCCGCACCCGTGGGCTCGCCGCGCAACGCGACCGATGCCACCGAGATGCCCACCTCCAGCCCAATTAAATGCCAGCGTTTGTACAGGCAGGCGTAACGGCCGCTCGGATCCGTGCGCACCATGTATTCCTTAAAGCAGTTGCGGATGTACTCGGTCTCGCCTTCAAACACCACGAATACACCGAACCGGATGTCATACGGAATGACGCGGCCATCTTTTTCCAACGACGAGACCACTTCGACCTGGCCTGTTTGATGCAAGACGCCGCCCTCGGAGATCGGCCGACAGACAAACGGGATGTCATCGACCGATGCAGGGGGATAACTCAGGCCATTGGGAGGCGCCACCAGTCCGGTGGCATTGCAAATGGCGGTGCATTCGATCGCCGGTTTTGAGCCATCCAGAAACGAGTTAAACATTTTGGGATTCAGACCGCCAACACGGGCCTGTTCTTCGGTAAGCCCGTAATTGCCCCAGACCGTCTCGGGCGTGGACTGCGCAAAGTGCGGCAGCCATTTATGACCGCGCCCGGCCGATACCACCTGAAATCCTGCGGCACGGGCCCAGTCCACCAGATCACACACCAGCGCCGGCTGATCACCATAGGCCAGGCTGTACACCACATGATTCTGGGCTGCCCGTTTTGCCAGTAAGGGGCCACAAAACGCGTCGGCTTCCACAGTCACGTTCACCACATGCTTGCCGTGGTCGATTGCCATCAGACAGTGATCCACCGCTGCAATCGGATGACCCGTGCACTCGACTACGACATCGATGGACGGATGTGCGACCAAGGCCTGCCAGTCATCTCCAATATGGGTATTGCCTTTGGCCAGCGCATCGTCCATGGATGTTGCCGAGAACTGCCCCTCGGTCCAACCGACCCGGCGCAGATTCCGCTTTGCGGAGTCGGGGGACAGATCCGCAATGGCCACCAGATGCAGACCGGGTGTTTTGGGCACCTGGGCCAGGTACATGGACCCAAATTTCCCGGCACCAATTAGGCCAACTCGGATGGGATTCTGGTCTGCGGCGCGCTGGCGCAATTTAGCGTAGAGATTCATAAGCGAAACAGTCGGTTCATAGGAGTGAACGAAAAGGAATGCACCTATT
This sequence comes from Burkholderiaceae bacterium, assembly GCA_049421125.1. Lineage (GTDB taxonomy): Bacteria > Pseudomonadota > Gammaproteobacteria > Burkholderiales > Burkholderiaceae_A > Lacustribacter. The sequence goes on along the minus strand of JBMSML010000007.1, from coordinate 4,325 downwards.
TTCGCCGATTTGCGTGGGTGCTTATCTTGTGAGATAGGTTTAAGTCTGATACACATAACGAATGCGCACGACAGCTCGTCCGGACAAACCACGTATCCTGGTCGTAGAAGACCAATCCGAACTGAGAGCGATGTTGCGCCGACTGATTGAGGAAATGGGCTTGGACGTGGACGAGGCCACCAATCGCCAAGATGGTTTGGCGATGTTGGCCGAGGATCGTGATATCGGTGTGGTGCTGTTAGACCTGGGGCTGCCGCCAGCCAGCCACGATTTCTCAGAAGGCATCGCACTGCTCAAGGGGATCGCCAAACACAGTGCGCTACTTCAGTGCATCGTGCTGACCGGCCAGACGTCATCGGAGGCCACATTGCGGGCCATTGAGTATGGTGCTGCAGACTTCCTGAGCAAACCGATCTTGCCGGCGCAACTGCAATACTCCATTGAGCGTGCCGTGCTTTACTACCAACAATCGGTCCAACTCTTTCGGGACGACAAAATCCCGCTGCATATCGTCGCTGATGCGGCATCGGAAAACTCCGCCAAGGATCTTCGTGGGCAGACCATGGAGCGGTTACTGCGCACGGTCTTAACCGAAACAAACCACAATGTCTCCGAGTCCGCCCGCCGGTTGAACATTACCCGTGAGCAGATGTACTACTACATCACTAAACACCAGATCCAGCGCTAGATTCCCCTCGGACGCGCTCGCCTACCGGGTACCCGACGCACCACCGGATCCGAGCCCTTTTTCTAGTCCGTCACATTCCGCAAGGGAGCGGTGTCAGATTCTCTGACACCGTTAAAATTTTCGACAGCGTCGGAAATTTCGACTGTGCAAATGGCGCGCTAACACGCACGATGCCTCCTCGTTCAATTCTGAAGAGGCCAATCATGCAACCCCTTTCGTTTTATAAACGCCGCCTGATTGCAGGCGCCCTGCTCTGCAGCGTAGCTGCACCCCTATGGGCCGCCAGCGGCACATCCAGTTTCGACGTCAGTATTCAAGTATTAGCGACGTGCTCCATCAGCGCGAGCAATATGACCTTCAGCAGCATTACCACGGGCACGACCAGCAATACCGACGCCACGTCCTCGCTCACCGTGAACTGTTCGAATGGGACGCCGTACACGGTTGCACTGGATAACGGTACGAACTATTCAGCCGGAAGAAGACTCGCGAGCGGCGCTAGTTATATCAACTACTACTTGTACTCCGACAGCGGAAGATCAACTCAATGGAACACCAGCACAACCAAAAGCGGTACGGGCAGCGGAAGTGATCAAACTCTTACGGTCTTTGGAAGGGTCCCGTCCGGACAGAGCGTCACTAACACAGGCGCATACGCTGACACCATCATCGCCACCGTCACCTATTGATCATGGGTCCGCGCATTCTGTTTGCAATCGCAGTGGTCGCCCTCACCTCCTCGGCCTCCGCTGCGCTGAACATCACACCGCCGCAACTGGCCCCCGATGAGCATGGCGTGATCGCAACCGAGGTGCGGTCGAGTCTGGCGACGTCCTCACGCTGGTCAGTACGCCTAGTGGTCTGGGATCCGAATGCGCCAGAGGCTGCGCCCGCCGGCGCGATGCCGGTCTCGGCCCTGGCCACACCACCCTATCCCAGCGGTGTCGAAGTCTCGCCCCGATTCTTTTCCTTGGCGAGTTCGGGGCGGCAGGTGATCCGAGCCCGGGTCAGCGATCGCTCCAAGTACTACCGACTCCTGATTGAACAAATCCCGGAAGACACCCTCTCCGCCCAGGGCGTGAATTTCCGGTTCCGATTCAGTCTGCCGGTCTACCGCTCCGCACAGGACCCCTTGATTCCTCGCGGCATCGTGATTCAGTAAATGATCGAGGCCGCTTGGCTGTTCGCGGCCATCGAACTGAACGGTGCAGTGCTCTCCCGTGGCGCCTATGTGCATCTGGATGAGCGGGAGTGTGCGGTCGAGTTGCGCGTGATCGCACCCGCGCTCACTAGCGAAGCGCAGCGCCAAGGCACCCGCGCCCGCGTCTGGGTCACACCCGCCCAGCACTGCAGCTTCGATGAGCCCGATCACCTGCTGCGCATCCGATTGCCCCAACATCAGCTGGCCACCCAGACCCTGACGTTAGGCGAATCGGGCAACACGATGAGCATTTCGCTACTGCATCACCCCGAGGGTTTAGCCCAGTCCGCGGACTACGCGGCCCAAGCGCCCACACGCACCATTCCTGCACTGGCGGTGGATGCGGTCACCGGGTCCGGGCTTCACGGCCTGGGCGCCCTCTGGACACGAGGGCCCTGGAGTCTCCAAGCGCTGCATCAACGTCCCGTTGCCAGTGCATCCAGCACGCGGGCCACTGGCGAATACTTTTTCACGGGCGGTGCCCATCTTCGGGCGGGTGACTTTCGCACGGATCACGGTCCAGAGCAGCGGTTTGGCGAGTTTCGTGGTCTGGTGATCACGAACCGGGCGGCACCACTGCGCGGGGATGGCAAAGCCGAAGCCGATCTGGCCATTCAGAGCCCGTCGCGGGTGCAGTTCTTTGATCGCAATGGCATCGCCGTCTACTCCAGTGAGATCCTTCCGCCCGGTAATTACCGTGTGCAAGGATTTGGCGCTAGTACGGTGCCAGGGTTTTTAGAGGCGCGACTCGTCGACATCAATGGTGTGACGCAATCGATCGCCCTGCCGTGGTCCGCCGATCGCAAACTGTTGTCGTATCAACTCAGCGAATGGGAATTGTTCACCGGGGAACCGCGAGTGATCACCGGGGCACTTCGCCCGCCACCCTTGCACGCGGCCCGCTGGCGTTACGGATTTCATCCCCATGTCACAGCGGGACTGCATGCAGAAGCACTCGACCAACGGCATCGTGAGTCCATCGAGATCAGCACACGTGCCATTCCCAACACCATCGCCACCGCCGCCATCGGTCAGTCCTGTGCCTCCGACTGCTCCACCACCTGGTTGGCCGAGGCGCGGCTGACCCTCGGCTCGCGCATGAGTGCGGCCTGGAGCGCTAGTCAAACGGAATCATTGACCGAACCTGGCCTTCAACGAGCCATGCAGTTCAGTCTTTCGGGTTCACTGCATCCACGACTCTCGGGCACGGTGCACCTGTCTTCGCTTCGCACTCCCCTTACCGATGCACAATACGCGGCGACTGTATCGGGTCAGTTGCGACTTGATCACAGCACCAGTCTGGTGATGCAGGCACGTCACCACATGCTGCCCCAGGAGGCCTCGCGATGGTCCGGATTTTTTGGCGTGACCATGCAGTTTGGAAAGCACAATGCCTCGGTCTCCAGTGTCGCGACCGTTCGGTCCGGTGATGCCAACGGTCATCCGGTCGGCGTAAACGTTCAAGCCTCTCTTGGAGGCGGCACGCTCTACGGCCCACATGTCAGCCTGGCCCACCGCCAGGACGACGCAGCCCGATCAGACGGGTTTTTTCGCTACGCGACCCCCTATGGAGACGCCTCCTTGCGTGCCGACTCCCTCTCCCAGCGTTTGAACTGGTCCGCGGCCACACGTCTGTGGATCACCGGTGAGGCCATCACCCTGGGGCCCGCCGGGGAAGACAACCTGGTGATACAGCAACTTGGCGCGGCCAATATTCGTGTCCAACACTCCGGACGTGATGCCCAGACCTCCAATGCCGATGGCGTTGTCGTGTTTCGCAAAGCGCCACCGTGGACCGACACCGCCTATACCGTCGATGCCAAAACGCTGCCGTTTGGCGCCCAGTTGGCCAGCACCCGAGTGCGCATCCCTTTAGCGAGCAACCGTGCCTACCTGGTGGACTATCGGGGTCTCTGGTCGCAGGTTCAATCCTGGCGCTTAAGCGCTGCGACGCTCGCCGAGTTGACGAAACCTATCGCCGCACGCGATCGCTTCGGTAAGCGGGTGTTTATCGCCGCCGATGGTTTTGTGGACATGACATCGTCCGCGCAGTTGCCATTGAACATCGTCGGTGCAGGACGCACAATTATCTGCACTCAGGGTCTGCCGTCCCGCAATGCCGCTGTTGGTGGGCAGGATATGGAGCTGGACTGTAGCACTACCTCACCGCTGTAAAAGGAGACGATCATGAACGACTCGGTCACCATCCGCGAATCGCTTCACCATATCCGCAATCAGCTCGGTCTCATTACCGGTTATTCCAGTCTGATCAAAGAAAGTCGTAACCTTACCGACCATGAGCGCGAGGACATACGGTCCATTACCGCCGCCGCGTTCGTAATCCGAGATCACCTGATCATCATTGAATCCCTGTGCGCCACCGACGCACCCCCATCGGCCTAACGGCGCGTTACCCCACCGACTACCCGCGCCCAA
>JBMSML010000006.1:0-25343 GCA_049421125.1 Burkholderiaceae bacterium | reverse complement strand
TCTAAAAAGTCTCCGGGAACCCCATAAAATATGATTATTAAATAGGGTCAGAACATATTTTATGGCGCCCTAAGTTGGGGATCTTGAAAATAAGGGACGTATCATTTTGGTGCGTTTTTAGCAGGTCTGCCGCGGGGACGGCGCAACCAGCGCTCCCGCTCCTGCAGTGATAACTGGGCCATGGCCTGCTCGGTGGCCCAAGGACGTCCGCTGGACAGTCCCTTGCGCAGGTGCTCCCAAGTGCCCTCCGTGGGCACTTGCTCCAGCAACCCAGGATAGGCCGCCTCTCGCTCAAACGGCGTGTTTCCCAACGCCCAGTAACCCGGAAGCGGGGTGAGCCGTGGTTCACTCTGACGCCCGAGATGGACCCGCGCGCTCGACCAAGTCCAGTCCTGGGGCGTCATGACCAAGCCTTCACGCACCGGCGTCCATTCAATCGCTCGCTGAAGCAATAACCCATAGGCCGGCTCGTCCAGCCAGTAGGCCCGATAGCGCCCTTCCCACAGAGTGCCGTGGCGCGCCCATCGGGAATTAAACCGACGCACATAGCTGCGCCCCACCTGCTGCACCACGTCGGCCATCGCATCCGCCCGTTGCGGCGTGGCCAACCAGTGGGCCTCTATTTTCAGGAGTGCGTAGGCATGCACCCGTAGGCCAAGCCCAACCGCCGCCTGCAAAAACGATTCGAGATAGAGATGTCGATCCTGATCGTCGCGAAAAATTTCAGTGCGATCGTGTCCGCGCTGAACCAAGTGATAGGTTCTTCCGGGACGCACATCACGAGCCTGTCGAGCCATGGAATCCTCATGGACACGTGGGAACTCCGATCATGCGCCTGTCTAACGCGAGGATGCAATCGCTTTTTGTAAAACGTCGGTCACTAAACCATCGTCGACTGCTTCAATGGTGGCCGAGCCCATGCTGCGTAGCACCACATATCGCACATGACCCCCTTTGGACTTCTTATCGTGCGACATCCATTCGAGATAGGTATCTGCGGGCCAATCCGGTGGCATCACGGGAAGCCGTGCACGTCTGATCAAATTTACGATGCGATCACGCATTGCCGTCGCTAGGCCTCCAAGCCGACAGGACAAATCAGAAGCCAACACCATTCCGCATCCCACGGCCTCTCCATGCAGCCATGAACCAAAACCGAGTCCGGCCTCAATCGCGTGACCAAAGGTATGGCCGAAATTAAGAATGGCGCGCTGCCCCGCCTCGCGCTCATCGCCCGCAACGACCTGCGCCTTCAGTTCGCAGGATCGGTAGATTGCCGTCATCAAGGCCTCGGGCTCGCGATCCAGTAAGGCCTCCATTGCACCCTCCAACCACTCAAAAAAGGGCAGATCCATGATGCAGCCATACTTGATGACCTCGGCCAATCCCGCACTCAATTCACGATCCGGAAGACTGGCCAGCATGTCAATGTCAATGATGACCGCCGCCGGCTGATAGAACGCACCGATCATGTTTTTTCCCAAGGGATGATTGATGGCGGTTTTTCCTCCCACCGACGAATCCACCTGCGCCAATAAAGTCGTGGGCACTTGTACAAATCGCATACCACGCTGGTAACAGGCCGCTGCAAATCCAGCCATATCGCCAATCACACCGCCGCCCAGGGCCACAAGGGTCTCACCGCGTTCGATCCGATTGGCCATCAACCCATCAAAGATCGCATTCAACCCCTCCCAGGTTTTGTACTGCTCACCATCGGCCAGTGTGATGGTAAGGACGTCATGACCCGCGGCGCGAATCGCCTCCTCGACCCGTGCCGCATACAAGGGTCCTACCGTGGTGTTGGTCACCACCACCACGCGCCCTGTTGAAAGCGCCTGCTGCCAAAGATCGGCTCGTGCCGTGGCCTGGGATCCGATCCAGATTGGATACGTGCGCTCGGCGAGCGCGACCTGCAATGTTTTCATGATGGGAATATCTCCGCCTGCTCTAAACCTTGCTCAATCGATCGCATGACCACCGATACCGAGGCACGCGTTGTTGGAACGATCAAATCTGCCATGTCACGATAAAGTGGATCACGGGCCGCGTGAAGGGCTACCAGGGTCGCCCGTGGATCTCCGGACTGGGTGAGCAACGGGCGAGTGGTATCCGTTTTTAAGCGCACCCACAATTGCTCAGGATCGGCATCAAGATAAATCACAAATCCCTTCGCCAGCGCAGCTCGGTTCTCCGTACGTAACACCGCGCCGCCACCGGTCGTCACCACCACGCCCGAGCGGGCCATCACCTCCTCGATGACCCGGGATTCGCGTTTACGAAAACCCTCTTCCCCCTCCAGATCAAAAATAGTCGCTACCGACGCCCCGCACCGGGCTTCAATTTCATGGTCAATGTCCACAAACGGCCAAGCATGGCGCTTGGCCAGCCGACGGCCCACCGTCGTCTTGCCGGCTCCCATCAGGCCCACAAACACAATATTGCGCATGAAAGGAGTCTATCAGGCGATAAACTCACGTCCATGACGACTTTTTTGCGTTGGTGTGGTGTGCTGGTAGCGGGCCTGATTGCGGCAGTGGCCGTAGGACTGCTTATCATCGCGCTGGCCACCCCGCGACTTCCGCCCATCACCGCGGTGGCCGACTACAACCCCAAAATGCCCCTGCGCATCATGACGGCCGATGGGGTCTTAATTGGCGAATTTGGGGAAGAGCGACGAAGCCTGGTGCGACTGCCCGATGTGCCCAAGCATCTGGTGCAAGCCATCTTGGCCGCCGAAGACGATGGATTTTTTCAGCACCGCGGGATCGACTTCGCTGGCATCGCGCGCGCCATGGCCGCTAATCTCTTCACCGGCAGTAAGTCCCAAGGGGCCAGCACCATCACCATGCAAGTGGCCCGAAATTTTTTCCTCTCGAGCGAAAAAACCTTCACGCGAAAAATCTATGAGGTACTGTTGGCCTCCGAGATTGAACGCAAGCTCTCGAAGAACCAGATCCTGGAGTTGTACCTAAATCAGATTTATCTTGGGAAACGGGCCTACGGATTCGCCGCGGCATCCCAGACCTATTTCGGCAAAGAAATCACGCAGCTCTCCCTGGCCGAGGCGGCCATGCTTGCCGGACTTCCTAAAGCGCCATCGGCATTTAATCCCGCCACCAATCTTCACCGTGCCACGCTGCGTCAGCACTATGTGCTGGGCCGCATGCAAAAGCTGGGGCTGATCAGTGCGCGCGATGCAGAGGCCGCGAAGCGCGAGCGCATCACCGTGATCGGCAAGGCCGATGAGTTCCCCGTACGCGCCAGTTATGTGGCCGAAATGGCCCGACAGTTAGTGTTTGATCAGTTTCGAGATCAAGCCTACACACGCGGACTGACCGTTTACACCACGATCACGGCCGACGAACAACGCGCAGCGAATAGAGCCGTGCGTGCCGGTCTATTGGAATTTGATCGTCGCCAGGGCTGGCGCGGGCCGGAGGCGTTTATCACGCTTCCCGGGGCACGCGAAGCATTTGAAGACGCCATCGATGATGCGCTGAGTGATCGGCCCGACAGCGAGGATCTGCTGACCGCCATCGTCACCGAGGTCGCAGAGGACAAAGTAGTGGTCCGCCGCAGTCGCGGCCAGCGCATCGAGATCATCGGCGATGGTCTGAAGTTCGCCAGCCCAGGGCTGTCCGCCGTGGCCCCGGCCGCCAAACGACTGCGCAAGGGGGCCATCGTGCGCATTGCGCGCATGACCAACGGAGAATTCGAGATTGTGCAAATGCCCGAAGTGGAATCTGGATTTGTGGCGCTCCAGCCGCAAACCGGAGCCGTCCGGGCACTCGTCGGAGGTTTCGATTTCAATCGCAACAAGTTCAATCGCGTGACCCAGGCCTGGCGGCAACCCGGTTCAGCCTTCAAACCCTTTGTCTACTCCGCAGCGCTCACCCGAGGGTTCTCGCCCGCCACCATCGTGAACGACGCACCAATTCAATTCGATGCAGGGCAAACCGGTGGGCAGGCCTGGGAGCCTAAGAACTACGATGGGAAATTCGATGGTCCAATGCCCCTGCGTACGGGCCTGGCGAAATCAAAAAATATGGTGTCCATCCGGGTGCTGCAGTCGATCGGAGCGCGTTACGCTCAGGATTACGTCACACGGTTTGGGTTTGAGCCCGAGAAAAATCCGGCCTATCTGACCATGGCGCTGGGGGCCGGTTCGGTCACCCTGATGCAAATGGCCGGTGGCTATTCCGTCTTCGCCAATGGCGGTTATCGAATTAATCCCTACATCATTGATCGGATCGTGGATCTCAAAGGAAAAGTGGTGGCCAAAGCGCAGCCGCTTAAGGCCGGCACAGAAACCCATCGTGTGATGGACCCGCGGCATGTGTTCATCATGGACAGTTTGCTTCAAGAGGTGGTGAAATCGGGCACGGCCACCCGCGCACTGCAATTGGGGCGCACTGATCTGGCGGGCAAAACCGGTACGACGAATGACTCCATGGATGCGTGGTTCGCAGGCTACACCCCGACCATCGTGGGGGTGGCCTGGGTCGGGTATGACACTCCGAAAAAGCTTGGGGATCGTGAAACCGGTGGCGGTTTGGCGTTGCCCATCTGGATGGACTATATGAAGGTGGCATTGGCCAAGGGAACCGCATCCCCCCGTGCCATGCCCCAGGGGGTACTGACGATCAATGGCGAGTACTACACGCAGGAAAGCCGTCCAGGCGTGGGCGTGGCCAGCGTGGGGCTTCGCTGACGACGGCCCAGGCCCCGCCTATCCGCTCAAAGGGATCCCGGCTTCCAGACCCGTCTGGGTGCGCAACACCGCCCAAAAATCCTGGCCATCACGCGTATCGCACCATTGGCCGTTACGCCATTGAAAATGAAACGCGCCCCGGGGCGACGCGAGCCAGATCTGCTGCATCGGGGCCTGGGGATTGACCACGATTTTTCGACCGGTGGCGAACTCCAGTTCCAACACCGGGCCGTGACGCATCACTTCCATATCCACATCGACGCGCTCCACCCACTCATCCACTCGGGACTCGATTGCCTGCCACACCCGCGCAACCTCATCGAGAAACTCGGTTTCCGTCATACTGTCACTCCATGAAGAACCTGAAAACAAACTCGGCGCGTGTGATCGCAGCCTGTTTATGCGCAGTGATTCTAGTGGGCTGTGGTCAAAAGGGTCCATTGACCCTGCCGAAACCCCAGTTTCCTGCGCCGCCGGAAGAGCCCGGCCCCGCACGATAACGTCAACCGGATCAACGATGGGCCCCTTACACGATACTCCGTTTCACTATGATGCCGCCGGTGTGCTCTGTTGCGATGGTGTGCCCATGCCGAGCATCGCCGCCCAATTCGGAACGCCGACCTTTGTCTACTCCGAGCGAGCCATACGCGATGCCTACCGGCGTTTTACGGAGACGGGCCAAGGGCGATCGATTCGGATCTGCTACGCACTGAAGGCCAACTCTCATCTGGCCGTCATTCGCCTGCTCGCCGAGATGGGCGCGGGCTTTGACATCGTATCGGCAGGCGAGCTACAGAGGGTATTGGCTGCCGGTGGGCGGGCGGATCGTGTGGTCTTCTCCGGCGTTGGCAAAACCAAGGACGAGCTGACCTTGGCGCTTCAAGTGGGTGTGAAATGCATCAATGTGGAGTCCGAGGCCGAACTGCATCGCATCTCAGAAGTCGCCAGTGCCCTGCATCTCAAGGCACCGGTATCGTTGCGTGTCAATCCCAATATTGATGCCCAGACCCACCCGTACATTTCCACTGGTCTGAAGGAAAACAAGTTCGGTATTCCCATCGAACAGGCACTGGAGATCTACCAGAGAGCGGCCCGCCTACCCGGCGTCACCATCTGCGGTGTGGACTGCCACATTGGGTCGCAGATCACCAGCCTACAACCGTTCCTAGACGCCTTGGAGGCGGTGCTTCAACTGGTCGACCGTCTGCGGGCGGCCGGTGTGGGGATTGATCATCTTGATCTGGGCGGTGGGCTGGGCATTTGCTACGCTGACGAAGAGCCTCCGACGCCAGAAACCTTCCTGTCGGCCATCTTCGATCGGCTCGATCAATGGTCCCGCCATCACGGATTAGTGTTGCCAGAAATTTTATTTGAATTCGGTCGCGCCATTGTCGGCAACGCCGGTGTTCTGCTGTCACGGGTTGAACTTCTAAAGCCGGGCGGCCATAAAAACTTCGCCATCATCGATGCCGCAATGAACGATCTGATGCGGCCGTCCCTGTATGACGCCTGGCATGGCGTGATGGCCGTGGCACCGTCTGCATCCAAGGACGTGATGTCGTGGGATCTCGTCGGGCCGGTCTGTGAGAGCGGGGATTGGATTGCGAAGGATCGCTCCCTTGCACTGGCTCCCGGGGACGTGCTCGCGATTACATCGGCCGGAGCCTACGGCATGAGCATGAGTTCGAACTACAACAGTCGTCCACGGGCGGCGGAAGTCCTGATCGACCCCCAAGGCCGTGCCCATCTGATTCGTCGACGGGAAACCTTCAGCGACCTCATCGGTCCGGAACGTATTCCGGATCACCTGCGCAGCGGGCCCATCGCCGATCGTTAAGACCCGTCGGTCATCGACGACGCATCCCATACGACCACCACGCGCGCGCTCCGAGCAGCAGCATAGTGATGCCCAACACCAAGGCGGGATCACCGTAATTATTTTTTCCGGCGCGATGCAAAAAGAAATGTAGGCAGGCCGATAATACGGCCAAATAAATCAACCGGTGCAAGGACTTCCATCGTGCGCCCAGGGCGCGCATGGCCCACGTGGTCGATGTCATGGCCAAGGGCAGTAACAATAGGAGGGTGATCAGACCCGTGGTCACAAACGGACGCTTGAACGCGTCGCGCCACACCGCAGCCCATACAAACTCGTGCTCAAACGCCCAGAACGCCAGCAGATGCGAGACCGCATACGCGAACGCCCAACACCCTAAAAGTCGTCGCACTCGGATCAACTCTAACCAGTTCCACCACCGTCGTAGTGGTGTCACGCCCAGGGTGACGAGCAGTAAGGTGAGCGCCCAGGTGCCGGTGCCGCGCAGTATGACCTCCTGAGGATGGGGCCCAAGATTCCCGATCCATCCGACTGCACGGGCAAACAGATCCACCATAGGCGCTGCGCACAGCAGCCACAGTACCGGCTTTAATAGAATTTTTTAAGGTCCATTCCGGCGTACATCGACGACACGAGCTCCCCGTAACCATTGAACAACTCCGTGGCGCGACGTGGCGAAAACAAATGATCAGTGCCGAGCACCCGCTCCGTGGCTTGAGACCATCGCGGATGACTGACCTGCGGATTGACGTTGGAGTAAAACCCATACTCGTGAGGAGCAGCAAGACTCCAACTGGTCGTCGGTTGTTGCTCGAGAAATCGAATCTTCACCAACGACTTAATGCTTTTAAAGCCATACTTCCAAGGCACCACCAGTCGAACGGGCGCACCGTTTTGCTCCGGCAACATACGTCCATACATGCCAAACGTCAGCATCGTAAGGGGGTGCCGCGCCTCATCCAGTCGGAGCCCCTCGTGATACGGCCAGCGCAGCACCCGTTGCGATAAGCCCGGCATCTGCTTCGGGTCGGCCAGGGTGGTGAATTCCACAAACTTTGCAGATCCCAAGGGCTGCACCTGACGCACAAGCGCATCGAAGGAATAGCCGACCCACGGAATCACCATGGACCACCCCTCCACGCACCTTAGTCGCGAGATCCGTTCTTCCATCGGCGCCAGCTGACGAAGATCATCGACGTCAAACCTGCCTGGTTTGGCCACCAATCCTTCGACCGACAAAGTCCACGGCGATGTCTGTAGTCGGCCCGGAGCCGTCTCGGCGGGATCCTCCTTGTCCATACCGAATTCATAGAAATTGTTGTACTGAGTCGCGGTCTCAAACGACACCGGTTTTTCGTTTAAGGAGTAACGACTCGATCGACCCGGCAAGACGGGGTAGGTACTCGGACGTCGGGGGGTCGCATGAACGCTCGGGCTCCCCGCCAGCCCCACTCCCACTGCACCCGCCGTCGCAAGCAGCGTTCGTCGTTGCTCGAACAGCGAACGCGACGTGATCTGGCCTCGGAGATCATCTCCGGCGATCAGCCGCCGCGCATCAGAGCGTGCCATACGAATGCAGGCCCGACAGGAACATGTTGACGCCAAGGAATGCAAAACCGGTGATCAGTAATCCGATCAAAGCCCAGTAAGCGGCGACGGTACCACGCAGGCCCTTCATCATGCGCAGATGCAACCAAGCTGCGTAATTTAGCCAGACAATCAACGCCCAGGTCTCCTTGGGATCCCACTGCCAGTACGTGCCCCAGGCTTCGGCCGCCCACAATGCCCCCAGAATGGTGGCCACGGTAAAAAACGCAAATCCGACGGCGATGGCCCGATACATCACGTCGTCTAACACATCTAAGGCCGGCAATGCGTCTCCGATCCGTCGGCGCAACGCAATCACGGCACCCACAAATCCGGCGGAAATCCCAAAGTACAACGCCCAATAATCGGGAAAGCCTGTTTTGCGAAACACGAGCGGTTCGGCACACAACAACACCCCGAGCAGAAATAACGGTGCGAGTTTCCATGTCGATCGCGTGTGGGAATTCTCTTTAATCAAATAAGCAAACCCAACCATCGCCGCCAGCGAAAAAGTCCCGTAGCCCACAAAGTTAGCGGGCACGTGAATTTTCATCCACCAGGATTGCAATGCTGGCACTAAGGGTTGAATTTCATGGCCGGAACGGGCCCCGATATACCACAGCAGAAATGCCACGGCCGCCGTCACCACTAGCATGACAAAACCGCCTAATGTTCTGGTCTTGTAGCGGCCCTCGTAATACAAGTAGAACATCGCGGTCATGACCGCAAACAAAATGAAGACCTCGTAGAGGTTACTGACCGGGATATGGCCGACATCCGGACTGATCAGATACGACTCATACCACCGCACCAGCAGTCCGATGGAGCCCATGACAGCGCCGGACCAGGTCAATAGACTGCCCATCCACAAGGCTGTGGTGCCCTTCGCAAACAGTCCTACCCAATACGCTGCCGTGGCGATGCCGAACAACGCGCACATCCACAAAATAGCGGACTGTGACGAGAGGAAATACCTCAATAGCAGATTGGATTCAACGGCCGATGCGCTTCCTCCATACATACCGATCGCCATCAAGGACACCGCCGCAATTCCCAGCATGTACGGGCGCAATGCGGACCAGAGAAATCCAAGAAAAACCGCGGCGGGAACACAGCTCCACAAGATGACTAATTCATAGACATCCATAAACCGGGAATACCGTTGTGTGGCAAAGGCGGCGCCGGCCGCCACCACTGCACCAAACCCAAAATCACGCCATCCCCACTTCTTCGGGGCGGCCATGGTCTCCACGGGTAAAGCACCTGTCATTGTGTTCATGCATCTGCCTTTAGTCGTTGCGTCGCCTGTGCAATCGCGGCGAATTCTTTCTGAAAATCCATGGTTAAACGTGGTGTCGACGCCGCTACTTTCAGGGTGACCCCCGATGGACTCGGGCTTTGCCAGACCCATATGCGACGCTCTCGGATGTACAGCATCGCGAATACCCCCAAGGTAAGCAAGAGACACCCTATGTAGACCGTGGTTTTCCCCGGAGAGCGGGTGACCTGAAACACGCTGGCTTTGACCTCCTCAAAGTCCTTCAGCGACAACAGGAGGGGGGCATCAAAGATCTGGGCATCGCTGATAGCGGTTAAGGCAAGCTGGGCAAACCGCACGTTCTCTTCGTTACGGGTCACGGCGGGCAGGCCCTCCTTGAGTCGGGCAGACTGCCACAGTTCCCAGAAAGCCCCCGTCAATAGCCGCAACACCACTTCGGCGGCGCGCTCACGCTCTGCCTCGGGGACCGTACTCTCCAGGAGCCGTCCCAGATTTTCAATGCCGCCCTGGGCCACGGCCGACAAGGCCTTATCGGCGCTCTCCGCCAGTGCGCCCGCGATATTGGCCGGGGCGGACTGTGCCGCAAATCGTTTTGCCGCAGACGTGCGCAGTGCAGAATCCGTCAGCGCGGCTCGAATGCGCATGAACTCGGCCAGCGAGTCCTGCGCGTCCGCGGGGATGCGCAGATACTTAAATGGCTCGCTGGGCGTGTTGCGCACGCCGGCCAAAAATACCCGCGCGCCTTCAAGTTCAACGGGAAGCATATAGGTGTGAAACTCCCGCGCCTGTCCGCTCGGATCGCGAAGTTTGTACTGAATCGCCGGGCCCACGTTGCGCAGGGTCTTGCCCTTCTCCAGGTTCACCGCTGGCGAGATCACCGTGGCGACATGCTGCTGGAACGGATCCTCCTTCGTGGATGCCTCGGGTCCGACGGCGCCCATATTCTCCACATTGATCGCCTTGAAGCTGGAAATTTCCAAAGCAATATTCTGTGCATTGTTGCGCAGTCCGATGCTCTGCCCTACCTGGATATCAATCGGCAACGTAGCGCGCAGTGGGCCGGCCATCGGATAGGCTAAAAGCTTTAGCCTGGATCCGCCATCATCAAAACTCGATTGGTAGATCGCAATGCCACGGTGGATTAACGGCTTGTTCACTTCGATGGTGCGTTCAATGGATACGCCGGTTTCCTTGTCGCGCAAGACCACGTCGCTGGCAAATAACTTGGGCATTCCGGTGGTGTAATACTCGATACGGAATTTCTTCAACTGCAGATCAAAAGGAAGATCCACGACCAAGGCCCCATTGGCCTGAGGCAATACCGCCACATCCACCGACCCCCCCTCGGGAATCAGCGCATTGGCCCGATAGGTGGGCGTGGCCGCAGGGAGTCGGGCACTCGCCGGCACCTCCGTGCCCTGGAAGGTCGCCATCTGCAATGGCTTTTTATCCCACCACCAGGTGGCCGCATGCAGGGGCAGTTCACTGTCCAAGAGTCCGCCGAGTGAAATCACGACAATGGCCAGGTGTGCAGCGATATACCCTAATCGATTCGACGTGCCCTTTCGGGCCACGAACACGGGCATCGCCGGCGCCACGTGGGCCTCGGGGCGCCGGATTGCGTAGCCGCGTTGCCCGAGGAATTCCGAGAGCTGCGCTACCGCCCGGTCGGAATCGGCCAACGGAAGATCAATGGCCACACGGTGCTTGAATGCGGGAAATGTGGTGTCGCGAACCCGGTCACGCCACGAACGGGCGTCCTTGATCATCTTGGGGGTGTTGCGAATCAGGCATAACGATGTCGATACCAGCATCAAGGCCATCACCGCAAGAAACCAAGGGGCGTTGTAGACCCGAAAAACATCCAGGGAGGTGAACACCTCGGCCCAGAATGCACCGAACTGATTGACGTAATTGATCGGGGGAGAATTCTGCGCAACGATCGTGCCGATGGCGCTTGCAATGCAGACCACGACCAAGGCAGAAATCGCGAACCGCATCGAGCTGAGCAGCTCGACCATGTCCGCGACGAACCGATGACGGGTCTCTAGTTCAATACCCGCCGTGGACGGGCCCGACTCCGATGGCACTGACGATGGCAATGATGGCTCACCCATCCGAGCTCAGATCCCAAAACCCTCGGGAGGTTCAGCGCATGGACGCGATGTACTCCGAAACCGCCGCCACATCCGTCTCGGACATCTTGGCGGCAATGGCCATCATCTGGGCGCTGTTCTTGCGCTGACCCTGACGAAACGCATTGAGCGTGGACTCGGTGTATTCGGGATGCTGCCCTGCCAATCGAGGATATTGAGCAGGAATACCCGCACCGTTCGGGCCATGGCAACCGGCGCAGGCCGGTACGCCTTTTTCCGTGATGCCCGCGGTATAAATCCGTTGGCCGGCAGCCACCAATTCCTTACGCTTGGCCGAGGCGGGTTTCGCGGTTTGAGCGGCATAGAACCCGCCGAGATTCCGCATGTCCTCCTCCGAGAGCATGGACGCAAACCCCAGCATGATGGCGTTATTGCGCTCGGGCTCTTTCGCGCCTGCTTTCAGTCGGAAATTGTGCAGCTGTTTTTCAATGTAGGCTGCATGCTGTCCAGCAAGGATAGGATTTTGCGGAATCATGCTGTTACCGTCGGGCATGTGACAGGCGGCACATACCGCTGCTGCAGTGGCCTTGCCCTTGGCCAGGTCCGCTGTCTTTTTTGCAGGCGAGGGGTCCGCCGCCATGACCGCCTGGGACCAGCCCAAAGCAGACACGATGACCAGACTGGACAACCACTTCGCCGATGCCGAAACCATGTCAAACTCGCGCCGCATAATGACTCCCTACCGATTGATCAATTCACGTGTGTTAAGCCTTCTATTTTAGTCGACTCCCACGCCCTCCATGCCCCTTCACCCGTCCAGCCGGACCCCACCACTGCGTGACTGGATCCATCAGATCGCTTTTCTGACGAGCGCTGCGCGCGGCGCAGACCTGCCCGCCATCGGGGCGGGGGAAATCGCCATCGCCGGACGTTCCAATGCGGGAAAGTCATCGGCCCTGAACCTGATCTGTAACCGTCGGCGCCTTGCGTTCTCCAGCAAGACACCCGGGCGTACGCAATTGATGAACGTATTCAGTCTGAACGATTCCAGCGGGGAGGTCGGTCGGCTCGTGGACCTGCCGGGATACGGCTACGCCGCCGTGGATCGGGCCACCAAATCCCGCTGGCAAGCCGAGCTGGCCAACTTTCTGGCCTCGCGTGTCAGCCTGGTGGGGCTGATCGTGGTAATGGACATCCGCCATCCGTTTGGGCCGCTGGATCAGCAGTTATTGGAGTGGTTCGGTCGGCGCCAGCAACCGGTACATGTCCTGTTAACCAAGGCCGATAAGCTCACGCGTAACGATCAGGCCAGAACGCTGGCCGCTGCGAAAAAAATCGTGGTCGACCATCAGCAGGACTGGGGTGGCCAGGTCGAGGTCAGCCTGTTTTCGGCCACGGCACGCATGGGTCGTGACACGGTGCTGGAAAAAATCGGACAATGGTGGGGGTTGGCGTCATCCGATTCCTCACCTGCTGTGCCGGCCGATGATGTTGGCGCAAAAAAAAACCCGGCGAAGGGATCGCCGGGCGGGAACGCCTAAATTCGATAGGCACCCGCTCAGGGAGGAGAAGCGGGAGACGACAAGTCGCCTATGTCTATCTTATGTCCAAGACAATCAGAACACCACTAATAACCATACAAGGAGTGTGGTAAATGAGTTTCCCAGCCAGGTTTCCGCTGACCAGAATGCGACGAAATCGCCGAGATGCGTGGTCGCGAGCACTTGTGAGCGAACACTCATTAACGGTGAGCGATCTGATTTACCCGGTATTCGTGACCGAGGGAACCCGACAGATTGTCGATGTGCCGTCGATGCCGGGCGTCTGTCGTTATTCCCTGGATCAGTTGCTGCCCGTCGCAGAACAAGCGGCGAGAAGCGGCATTCCGGTCTTAGCCATTTTCCCGGTGATTGCGGCCGACAAGAAAACCCGGGATGGGCGCGAGGCGGCCAACCCCTCCGGCCTGGTTCCGCGTGTCGTCGACGCTCTCAAAAAACACGTGCCTGACATCGGCATCATGACCGACGTCGCACTCGACCCGTACACCAGCCACGGACAGGATGGTTTGATCGACGAGCAGGGTCGCATTCTCAACGATGAGACGGTCGACGTGCTCGTTGCCCAATCCCTCATGCAGGCCCAGGCCGGTGTCGACATCGTGGCGCCATCCGATATGCAAGACGGCCGCATCGGTGCGATCCGCTCCGCGCTGGAAGCGAAGGGGTTGATTCATACCCGCATCATGTCCTATGCCGCTAAGTACGCTTCAAGTTATTACGGACCGTTCCGCGACGCGGTAGGAAGTGCGGCCAATCTTGGAGCGTCCGATAAAAAAACCTATCAGATGGATCCTGCGAATACGAATGAGGCATTGCGTGAGGTGGCACTCGACCTCGATGAGGGCGCCGATATGGTCATGGTGAAACCCGGCATGCCCTACCTGGACATCGTATGGCGCGTAAAAGAAACCTTTAAGGTTCCGACTTTCGCCTATCAGGTCAGCGGAGAGTACGCCATGCTCAAGGCGGCGGCCGCCAACGGGTGGCTGGATGAGCAACGTGTCGTGCTGGAGTCCATGATGGGATTCAAACGGGCCGGGGCCGACGGGGTGCTCACCTATTTCGCGCCCGATATTGCGCGATGGCTTGCCGAGAACTAGGTCTCGGTGATCGCATAGTCGTGGGTGATGGCCGCCGTGACGCCAAGCATCTTCGTGGCCGAGCAATACTTGGTGTGCGAGAGCATGATAGCGCGCTCGACCAGATTGGCTTTGACATCCCGGCCCGAAATTTTAAAGTGCAAATGAATTTTGGTGAATACCTTAGGATCGGTCTCGGCCCGCTCAGAGGTCGTGACCACCTCACATCCGTGAATCACCGCTCCACTTTTACGCAAAATCAGCACCACGTCATAGGCCGTGCAGGCGGCCGCGCCCGACAACACGACCTCCATGGGCCGCGGACCCAGATTACGGCCGCCGCCTTCCGGTGCGCCATCCATCACAAAGCTATGACCCGACCCGGTCTCAGCAATAAAACTCATGGTGTCCTGACCCGCCCAACGTATTGTGCACTCCATAACGCAGCACCCTCGCTAGTAAATGATTAAGAAATTTATGTTGCACCTCGCCCACTCTCATTACGGCAATTAAATGGACAATGCGGGCAATTTTTATACCTTTATTGGCAGCATTATTGGGGGCGCGATCCTGTTCCTAATTGGATTAAAAATTTATATCCATATCAACGTCAAAAAACTAGAATCGTCCAATCAGGACGATCGCCCAAGCGGAACCCGCGTGGGTTCCGACACTGGATCTACACCCCCTCCTAACGCCTTATAAAGACGTACAGAGGCCGAACTCCAGGCGCGTCGTGCCGCGATCAATGGATGCCACGGACTCGGAATCGATCACGGTATTCATTTCAGCGAGGGAGGATGACTGTTCATTAAAAATAGACTGATCAGCCTACTCCTTGAAAATGGCGTCGGCAAGCCATCTCAAGGGGTAAAAGAAAAGGGCCGGTGTGACCGGCCCCATCGAGAATCGCGACGCGATTAGCCCTTACGCCGCGGCCTTCTCGGTATCCACGGCCTCGGTCACTTCGGGGCGGTCTACCAGCTCCATCAAAGCCATGGGAGCGTTATCGCCTGTCCGATATCCGAACTTCAGAATACGGCAGTAGCCGCCCGGACGTGATGCATAACGCGGACCGATCTCGGCGAACAGCTTGCTGACCATATCGCGATCCCGGAGACGATCATAAGCCAGTCGGCGGTTGGCCAAGGTAGGGGTCTTGCCCATGGTGATCAAGGGCTCGACCACCTTGCGAAGTTCTTTCGCCTTCGGCAGCGTGGTTTTAATGGCCTCGTGACGCAGCAGGGCATTGGCCATATTGCGAAACATCGCCAAGCGATGGCTCGAGGTGCGATTCAGTTTGCGCAATCCGAGACGGTGACGCATGGTGCTTCTCCTTAATTAACGGTCCAGGCCTGCGGGCGGCCAGTTCTCGAGTTTCATACCGAGGGTCAGGCCGCGCGATGCCAGAACTTCTTTGATTTCATTAAGCGACTTACGACCGAGGTTAGGGGTCTTCAGCAGCTCGTTTTCAGTGCGTTGAATCAGATCGCCAATGTAATAAATGCTCTCCGCTTTCAGGCAGTTCGCAGAACGCACGGTCAGTTCCAGGTCATCCACCGGACGCAACAGCATGGGATCCACACTGGCGCCACGGCCGACCTCGGCCACCTGCTCGCCACCTTCCAGGGCGGCGAATACGGACAATTGATCCACCAGAATGCGGGCCGCACGGCGTACCGAGTCTTCGGGATTAATCACACCGTTGGTGTGCACTTCAATCACTAAGCGGTCCAAGTCCGTACGCTGCTCGACGCGGGCGCTCTCCACCGTGTAGCTGACACGACGAATCGGGGAGAACGAGGCATCCAATACGATGCGACCGATCGCACGGGTGCTCTCATCAGAGAGTGCGCGCATGGTGCCAGGCACATATCCACGGCCTTTTTCCACACGCACCTGCAGCTCGAGTTTGGTGCTGTCGGACACGTGCGCCAAGACATGATCCGGATTGATCACTTTGACGTCGTGCGGCAGATCAAAGTCGGATGCCTTCACCACGCCGCCCCCCTGCTTGCGCAGCGAGATGAGCACGTCGTTACGGCCTTCCAGATCAAATACCACGCCCTTCAGGTTCAGCAATAAATCCACCACGTCTTCCTGAACGCCTTCGATCGTGGAGTACTCGTGGACCACCCCCGCGATCTGCACCTCGGTGGGCGCAAACCCTTCCATCGAGGAGAGCAGCACACGACGCAAAGCATTGCCGAGCGTGTGGCCGAAACCACGCTCGAACGGTTCCATGATGATCTTTGCCGAATTGGTTCCGATTGGCTCAACTTCAATAATGCGCGGCTTAAGAAATGCTGTTTGCATAAATGTCCTTCGCGATGATTAGCGGGAATACAATTCGACGATCAAGCTCTCGTTGATCTCGGCAGAGAGATCAGAACGATCGGGAACCTGCTTGAAGACGCCTTCCATTTTCTTGGGATCCACCGACACCCAGGCCGGGAATCCATTTTGTTCGGCCAACTCCACGGAGGAGATCACCCGGGCCTGTGCCTTGGATTTCTCGGTCAGGGAGATCACATCATTCGGTTTGATGTGGGCCGAGGGAATGTTCACGGCCTTGCCGTTCACGAGCACCGCTTTATGGCTCACCAACTGACGCGCCTCGGCACGAGTGGACCCGAAGCCCATCCGATACACAACGTTGTCGAGCCGGCTTTCAAGAAGTTTCAAAAGATTTTCGCCGGTGTTGCCACGACCCTGACTGGCATTGGCAAAATAGCGGCGAAACTGCCGCTCCAACATGCCATAAATGCGTTTCACTTTCTGCTTTTCACGCAACTGCTTACCGTAATCCGACAGACGCGCACCGGATGTGCGGCCGTGCTGACCCGGTTTGCTGTCTTGCTTGCACTTGGAGTCTAAAGAACGCCGAGCGCTTTTCAGTCCAAGGTCCGTGCCTTCTCGGCGAGATAACTTACAACGTGGTCCAGAGTAACGTGCCACTTCGATTCTTCCTTTTCGAAAAACGCGATTCCAACCAAAGGGTTCGATTCGCGAGATGTCCGACACTTATCGGACGGTGGGCTTTCAACAAATCCCGGTCAATCCGGGGGCCTGAAATGCGCCGACACCGTCGGCGCATAGATCAAATACGACGGCGTTTCGGCGGCCGGCAACCGTTATGAGGCACCGGCGTAATATCCGAAATCTGGGTCACCTTCATGCCAAGGGCATTCAATGCGCGCACGGTCGATTCGCGTCCTGGGCCAGGACCCGTAATGCGCACCTCGACGTTTTTCACGCCACATTCGAGGGCCACACGGCCAGCCGCCTCGGCGGCCACCTGCGCTGCAAACGGCGTGCTCTTACGCGATCCTTTGAATCCTGCGCCACCACTGGAAGCCCAAGACAAGGCATTGCCCTGGCGATCCGTGATCGTGATGATGGTGTTATTAAACGATGCGTGGATATGCGCCACCGCATCGGTCACGTTCTTACGAACCTTCTTGCGCGTGCGTTGATTTGCACCGGTTGTGCCTGCTTTTGCCATGTCGTGCCTCTCGGATTATTTCTTCAGTGCGGCGGCCGCTTTTTTCGGGCCCTTGCGGGTACGTGCATTCGTGCGCGTGCGCTGACCGCGCACCGGAAGACCCCGACGATGACGCAGTCCGCGGTAGCAGCCCAGATCCATGAGGCGCTTGATGCTCATGGAAATTTCACGGCGCAGATCACCCTCGGTAGTGAACTTGCCCACCTCGGCACGCAGACGTTCGAGTTCATCGTCCGTCAGGTCCTTGATCTTCTTGGTGTAAGCCACACCGGCCGCGTCACAGATATCTCGGGCGCGGGGACGTCCAATACCGTAAATGGCCGTCAGGCCAACGTCGGCGTGTTGATGGTTCGGGATGTTGATGCCGGCAATACGTGCCATGGTGAACTCCTGATTTCCCTAGAAATAAATTAACCTTGACGCTGCTTGTGACGCGGATCCGAACAGATCACGCGCACCACGCCATGGCGCCGAATGATTTTGCAATTGCGGCAAATACGCCGTACCGATGCCAGAACTTTCATGATGTTTCCTTCTGTAATTCCTTTGGTTTGCCTTGTCACTACTTGGCACGAAACACGATTCGTGCACGGGTTAAGTCATACGGGGTCATTTCGACCGTTACCTTGTCTCCCGGCAGAATGCGGATGTAATGCATGCGCATACGCCCCGAGATATGTCCGAGCACCACATGGCCGTTTTCCAGTTTGACGCGAAAGGTTGCATTGGGAAGGTTTTCAATCACTTCCCCTTGCATCTGAATTGCATCGTCTTTCGCCATTACCGGGCAAAGCCCCCCTTAAAATTCGCCTTTTTCAGCAGGCTGTCGTATTGCTGACTCATCATGTAGGCCTGCACCTGGGCCATGAAGTCCATCGTCACCACCACAATAATGAGCAAGGACGTGCCACCGAAGTAAAACGGCACGTTCCATTTCAACACCATGAATTCCGGCAGCAGGCAGACCAGTGTGATGTACATCGCGCCGACCAAGGTGAGCCGCATTAGGATCTTGTCGATAAATTTCGCGGTCTGATCACCGGGGCGAATCCCGGGTATCAGCGCCCCCGACTTCTTGAGGTTGTCGGCAGTTTCCTTGCTGTTGAACACCAGCGCAGTGTAAAAAAAGCAGAAGAAAATGATCGCGGCAGCATAAAGCGCAATGTAGAGCGGCTGACCCGGCGAAAGGGATGCGGCGATATCGGACAGCCAACGCATGCCGCCCTCCCCCGAACTGAACCAAGAGCTCAAAGTGGCAGGAAATAGAATAATGCTCGAGGCAAAAATTGGGGGGATCACACCCGACATGTTGAGCTTGAGCGGTAAATGAGAGGTCTGGCCGGCATACACCTTGTTGCCCACTTGGCGTTTGGCGTAGTTCACGAGGATCTTGCGCTGACCGCGCTCCACAAAACAGACAAAGGCGGTGACCAGGACCACCAGTGCCACGATGATCAGCAACGCGATGGCGCTCATGGATCCGGTGCGCACCAGTTCAAACAGTCCGCCCAGGGCGTTGGGAAGTCCGGCCGCGATGCCAGCGAAAATAATGATCGAGATACCGTTACCCAGTCCGCGCTCGGTGATCTGCTCACCCAGCCACATCAGGAACATAGTCCCGGTGACCAGCGACACCACCGTGACGAACCTGAACATCATGCCGGGATCAATCACCAACCCCGGCTGAGACTCCAAGGCCACCGAAATGCCGATAGCCTGAAAGATCGCGAGACCAACGGTGGCATACCGGGTGTACTGGGTGATCTTGCGTCGGCCGGCCTCGCCCTCTTTTTTCAAGGCCTCGAGCTGCGGTGACACCACCGTCATCAACTGCATAATGATCGATGCCGAGATGTAAGGCATGATGCCCAGCGCGAATACGGTAAAGCGTGAGAGCGCCCCGCCTGAGAACATGTTGAACAGTCCCAGAATGCCCCCGGCCTGGGATTTGAACAAGGCCGCGAGCTGCTCCGGATCAATGCCTGGTACCGGGATATGGGCACCAATTCGATAGACGATCAGGGCCAAGACAAGAAACAGCAGCCGTTTACGCAGGTCTGCGTACCGGTCGGTTTTCATCGTCATTGGATTAGCCATATGGGTCGGGATGCGCCGAAGCGAGGATTAGGATTTCTTCGGCAGCTTTTTCACCACCGGTGCGGCCACGACGGGCACCACCGTGCCACCCGCGGCTTCAATGGCTGCCTTTGCGCCAGCCGTCACCCCCAAGCCACGGAGCGTGACTTTGCGGGAGAGTTCTCCTGACTTGATCACTTTCGCCGCACGGGTGAGCTCGGCCACGATACCGGCCTGCTTGAGCGCCAACAGATCGATCTCATCGATCGGCAAACGCTGAAGGTCTGAGAGTCGCACTTCTGCATTGAACTGGGCGAATGGCGCCGTAAAGCCGCGCTTGGGCAGGCGGCGATGCAGGGGCATCTGACCGCCCTCAAAGCCTACTTTATGAAAACCGCCGGAGCGTGATTTCTGACCCTTGTGCCCGCGGCCTGCGGTTTTACCCAGACCAGAACCAATGCCACGGCCCACACGACGCTTGGGATGCTTGGCGCCTTCGGCCGGTGCGATCGAATTCAGTCGCATCGAATCTTTCTTATCAAGTTCTGTCATGACGTTCTCACTCCACCTTCACGAGGTAAGAGACTTTGTTGATCATTCCGCGCACGGCCGGGGTATCTTCCAGCACACGGGTTTGACGAATTTTCTTCAGGCCGAGACCCAACACGGTGGCGCGATGGGACTCGCGCGTACCGATAGGACTTTTCACCAGAGTCACTTTCAATGTTTTCTTGTCCATGGGAAGCGCTCCGATCAGTTCAGAATCTGCTCAACCGACAATCCGCGCTTGTTCGCGATTTCGGCAGGGGTTTGCATCGCACGTAGCCCATTTAAGGTGGCACGCACCATGTTGTAAGGATTGGTCGACCCCAGACTCTTGGCCACTACATCGGTCACGCCCAACACTTCAAAAATCGCGCGCATCGGGCCGCCCGCAATGATGCCGGTACCTTTTTGGGCCGGGTTGATCATCACGGTCGAAGCACCGTGTTTGCCCACGACGCTGTGATGGAGCGTTCCACCTTTTAGGGGAACCTTGATCATTTTGCGACGGGCTTCGTCCATGGCCTTTTGCACAGCCACCGGAACCTCGCGGGACTTGCCCTTGCCCATACCAATCCGGCCATCGCCATCGCCCACCACCGTGAGGGCGGCGAAACCTAGAATTCGGCCACCCTTCACCACTTTGGTGACACGGTTCACCGAGATCATTTTTTCACGCATACCGTCGTCGCGGTCTTCCGTGGTCACTTTTGCTTGCATCTTTGCCATGAGATAACTCCGTTATTCCTGTTCGTGTGACCGATCAGAACTGCAGTCCGCCCTCGCGGGCGGCATCGGCCAGGGCCTTCACGCGGCCGTGGTATTTAAAGCCTGAGCGATCAAAAGCCACACTGGTAATGCCGGCGGCCTTGGCCTTCTCAGCCACCCGCTTACCGACAGCGGCGGCGGCCGCAATATTGCTTCCCTTGCCGGAGAGTGCCTTGCGCAGCTCGGGCTCAACAGTCGAGGCCGACACCAGCACCTTTCCACCCGATGGGTCGATGATGCTGGCGTAAATATGCGTGTTCGTGCGGTACACGGCCAGACGATTGACGCGCAATTGCGCAATCTTGAGTCGGGTCTGGCGAGCGCGGCGAAGCCTGCTTTGTTTCTTGTCCATGATCGATTCCGTAACGTTTCGGTTCGTTTATTTCTTTTTGGTCTCTTTAATGATGACCACTTCGTCCACATAGCGCACCCCTTTGCCCTTGTAGGGCTCGGGCGGGCGGTAGGCGCGCACCTCGGCAGCAACCTGGCCAACCTGTTGACGATCAATTCCCTTAATCACAATTTCGGTCTGAGACGGCGTCTCCGCCTTCACACCCTTAGGCATTTTGTGCACCACCGGATGGGAAAATCCGAGGGATAAATTCAAGGCATCCCCTTGCGCCTGGGCACGATAGCCCACACCGACTAACGATAATTTACGCTCAAAACCCTTCGACACGCCGTGCACCATATTGGCCACGATGGCGCGAATGGTGCCGCTCATGGCTTTCGCATGTCGCGAACTGTCCGCAGCGGAGAAGGTCAGCTGATTGTTATCGAGTTGGATGGCCACATCGCCCTTGAGGGCCTGCGTGAGCGATCCCAGGGGGCCCTTCACGGTGATGGCGCCCGCGGTGATGGTGGCTTCCGTGCCGGAGGGCAATGCAACGGGATATTTGGCAATACGTGACATGGCCTTCCCCTTACGCGACGATGCCGATGACTTCACCACCGAGTCCGGTCGCACGTGCTTTGCGATCCGTCATCAAACCTTTCGGTGTGGAGACGATCGCCACGCCGAGGCCGTTCATCACGGTGGGCAGTTGATGGCGGTTTTTATAGATGCGCAGGCCCGGGCGGCTGACACGCTCAATTTTTTCGATCACCGGACGACCGGCGTGGTATTTCAGGCCGATTTCCAGATCAGACTTGGCGCCCGACTGATGCACGTTATAGGTCTCGATATAGCCTTCGTCTTTCAGCAACGAGGCAATGGCGATTTTCAATTTAGACGCCGGCATTGCCACAGAGGGCTTTTCGACCCGCTGCGCGTTGCGAATACGCGTAAACATATCGGCGATGGGATCACTCATGCTCATGTGTTCTGATTCCCTTCTTACCAGCTGGCCTTGGTCACGCCAGGTACCTCACCACGGAAGGCGATCTCACGGATCTTCGCCCGGGCAAGCCCAAACATACGGAACGTGCCGCGCGGACGGCCCGTTAACTCACACCGGTTACGCAGGCGCGTTGGGTTGGAGTTGCGGGGCAGCTTCTGCAACGCCAGACGGGCTTCGTAACGCTCTTCTTCGGATTTGGACTGGTCCGTAATAACGGCGTGCAGGGCTGCACGCTTGGCCGCATATTTTTTAACCAGCATTTCGCGCTTCTTTTCGCGATTGATCAGTGACAACTTAGCCATGAGGTTCCTCAGTGCCTGTGAAATTAGTTACGGAAGGGGAAACGGAAGGCGGTGAGTAATGCCTTGGCTTCCTCGTCATTTTTAGCGGTGGTGGTAATGCTGATGTTCAGCCCACGCAGCGTGTCCACCTTGTCGTACTCGATCTCGGGGAAAATAATCTGCTCTTTCACGCCGATGTTGTAGTTGCCCCGCCCATCGAATGCCTTGCCGGAGATGCCGCGGAAGTCGCGAACGCGGGGCAGCGCAATGGTGATAAAACGGTCCAGAAATTCGTACATGCGGGAACCGCGCAGCGTCACCATGCAGCCAATGGGGTAGCCCTCGCGAATTTTAAATCCGGCGATGGCTTTACGGGCCTTGGTCACCACTGGTTTTTGACCGGCAATCTTGGTCATATCGCCAACGGCGTGTTCGATAATTTTCTTATCGGCCACCGCTTCAGACAACCCCATGTTCAGGGTGATCTTGGTCAGGCGAGGCACTTCCATCACGCTCTTGTAGCCGAATTTGGCCTTGAGCTCGGGAACGATTTTCTCGCGGTAATGTGCTTGCAAACGCGCCATAGTTTTTCCTTTGCGTTATGCCAGTGTGGGGTTGGCAATCGGTTCGCCATTGGACTTGAAGACACGGGTCTTCTTATCGCCTTCCACCTTGATGCCCACGCGGTCTGCTTTTTGCGTGGTCGGATTGAAGATGGCCACATTCGATTGGTCAATCGGCATGGACTTGGTCTCAATGCCGCCCGTTGTGTTTTTCATCGGGTTGGGGCGCACATGTTTTTTTACCATGTTGATGCCTTCCACCAGAAGGTGGTCAGGGCCCAGACGCTGGGCCACGATGCCCCGTTTGCCCTTGTCTTTGCCAGTAATGACGATGACTTCGTCGCCTTTGCGGATTTTGTTCATATCAGATCACCTCGGGAGCGAGCGACACGATCTTCATGAAGCGCTCGGTGCGCAGTTCGCGCGTCACGGGTCCGAAAATGCGGGTGCCAATGGGTTCCAACTTGGCGTTAAGCAGCACGGCCGCATTGCCGTCGAACTTGATCAGTGAACCATCGGGACGACGAACGCCCTTGGCCGTGCGCACCACCACGGCGTTATAGATTTCACCTTTCTTGACGCGTCCGCGCGGAGCCGCATCTTTAATGCTGACCTTGATGACATCGCCCACGCCGGCATAACGGCGCTTGGATCCACCCAGAACCTTGATACACATGACTGAACGCGCACCGGTGTTATCGGCGACGTCCAGACGCGATTGCATCTGAATCATGATTTTCTCTTCCCAACTTAACCGTCTTCCCGGCCGGCGCGCTTGCTGCCGCACCACCCACGACGATCAGTTTTGGTCCCGTTTTCGGGTTGACACACACGGACCCCTTTTTCTCGGAGTCCACCTAACTGCGAAAAGCCTTTAATTCTAGCGGTAAACGCCAACTTCCTCAAACGTTTTCCGCACCACCGCTGCCCGTCCGGTCTGCGCCGGGGCGTGCCTTTCTTTCTATCCCAGTACGGCTAAATCACCACCGCTTCGGCGATTCGGCGGGTCACCGACCAGGATTTAGTCTTGGAGATCGGTCGGGTTTCCGTAATTTCGACCATATCGCCAATTTTCAGACCACCCTCAGCGTTGTGGGCATGGTACTTCTTGGACTTTGCCACGATCTTTCCGTACAACGGATGTTTCACCCGGCGTTCCACCAAAACGGTCACGGTTTTTTGCATCTTGTCACTGACAACCTTGCCCACCAGGGTGCGCTGTAAGGTCGGTTTATCGGCAGCAGCGTTCATGCAGCCTTCCTTTCACGAATGAGGGTCTTGACACGGGCAATGTCACGACGCACGACGCCCAACTGGGAGGTATTGGCCAGTTGTTGCGTGGCATGCTGCATGCGCAGGTTGAAGTGGGCGCGCAGCAATTCCTCCAGCTCTTTGGCCAGGGCGGCGTCGTCTTTGGGTCGAAGTTCAGAAGCGTTCATGAGGTTCTCCAGGCGCTTAACGGCCAGGCTGACGGGTAACAAAGGCCGTGGCCAGCGGCAATTTGGCAGCGGCGAGCTTAAAGGCTTCACGGGCCAGCGCTTCGTCCACGCCGTCCATCTCGTAGAGGACCTTTCCGGGCTGGATTTCAGCCACGTAGTACTCGGGATTGCCTTTCCCGTTGCCCATCCGCACCTCGGCCGGCTTAATCGAGATGGGTTTGTCCGGAAAAATACGGATCCAGATCCGACCACCACGCTTAATGTGACGGGTCATGGCGCGACGGGCTGCCTCAATCTGGCGGGCCGTGATGCGACCGCGGGCAGTGGCCTTGAGGCCGTACTCGCCAAACGAAACATCCGCACCGCGTGTGGCCAGGCCGGTATTTCGACCCTTTTGCTCTTTGCGGTATTTGCGACGTGCAGGTTGCAGCATGATGTGCCTTTACAGAATTAGGACGCCGGCTTTTCAGCAGCGGGTGCTGATGCCTTGCGCACGCGTTTAACAGGTTTCTTCACGTCGGCGGCCGGCGCCTCGGCGGGCGCAGGCGCCTCCTTCGAGGCGGACGTGTCTTTGGCCTTCTTGGCGGGAGCGCGGCGCGCCGGTTTGCGCTCTTCTCGCGGTTCCTTCACTTCGGGTTCGGCCACCCCCGGCGCGTCTCCCCGGCCTAAGGTGTCGC
>JBMSML010000005.1:0-25725 GCA_049421125.1 Burkholderiaceae bacterium | reverse complement strand
GATCTATTCTCCAGGCCGGAATCTGCCAATCGCGCTGCATGGCCACCATGCGTGACAGGGACGCCACTAAGGCTGCGAACAATAACCCGATCCAGTGGGTAACGCCCATGGCATGTGTCGCGACCAAGACCCAGCCTCCGCAGAAAGCGCACAAGGCATAGGGTCGGTGATCACTAAATACCTTGGGAACGTCGTTGCACACGATGTCACGCAGCACCCCACCGAACACCGCTGTGACCATGCCCATCAGCACGGCCACCAAGGCGGGCACCTCCGCCGATAATCCAATCTGGGTTCCGCTGGCCGCGAAAAGCCCCAATCCCACCGCGTCGGGCCGCCTCAATCACGCCCGACAGGGCAAAGGCCACCGTGGCCAGTGTTTCCACCAGGTACTGTGCAGTAGTAAGACTAAAACCACTCATGATGCTGATGAATCCTGTGGATCGGTCCCCAGCAGCTCAATGTCTGCCGTCAAGCCAAGGTGATCGGATAAATGCGCCCAATCCGTGAGTGTATGGGCGGAATGCACCCGCATGCCTCGGACGTAGATTCTATCCATCGGCAGCATGGGTTGAAGACTCGGGAATGTTCTGGCCGGTGATCCGGTCATGGTCTCAAAGACCTCCTGAAACCCCCGCGCCTTCATGGCACTGCCCACCCGATTGCGCCAGTCGTTAAAGTCGCCGGCCACGATCGCCGGAGCCTGTCCTGCCAACTCATCGATAAACGCCGTGATCGAGGCAAGCTGCCGGGCGCGTCCACGCTCAAACAGGGCCAGGTGCACGCAAAAGCAATGGACCGGATGGGCCTTGCCATAGTCATCCCGCACCTGGATCACGCTGTGCAACAGCCCCCGCCGTTCAAACTTATAAGCGGAGATATCGTAGTTCTCACCCCTGCGCAGAGGATGCTGCGACAAAATCGCGTTGCCATGATGGCTGCGCAACTGCACCGCATTACGGCCGTATTGCCACTCCGGCCAATAGCCTTCGGCCAGGTACTGGGTGAGGCCGGGTGAAGCACCGATTGCCCGGCGCCGACTGCGCCGCGCCGACTCCTGCTGCAATTCCTGAATGAATATCAGGTCGGCATCATGCTCGCGAATTTTCTGGCGCAGGCGTTGTACGGTCGATCGGACCTGTAACGGGGAGCGCCCTTTATGCATATTCAAGGTCATGACCCGCAAATGGCGCGACCGCACCTTACCCATGACCCCAAACCGTTGCCCCGATGCCAACATCGTTCCTGCCTTTTCACCCCTACCCTAAATCACGAAGAATCGTTATTCTTTACCGATCTACACCACACTGTAAGCGAAGTTATGAGTCCGACAAAAACCATTGCTGCACTGGTCGTCAGTGTTCAGATATTCGGCATGTCCGCCGCCTGGGCAGCGGCCGACCCGGGGCAAGCCGCCCCCGATTTCCGGGCCACCGATCTGCTCGGGAAAACCGTATCCATCGCAGGATTAAAGGGCCGCTGGATCGCCTTGGAGTGGACCAATCCGGAATGCCCGTTTGTCCAAAAACACTACAACAGCGGAAACATGCAATCCACTCAGCAGCAGGCGACTGGGGCCAACGTCGTCTGGGTGCAGATCAATTCCACCACACCCAAGCATGGTGACTACAAATCACCCGAGCAAATGACCGCGTGGAACAAGGAGATGAAGGCCGTGGTATCCCACGCGGTGCTCGATCCGCAAGGCATCATCGGGCGCGCTTATGGTGCAAAAACGACACCGCAGATGGTGCTGATCAACCCCGATGGCCGGGTGGTCTATCACGGGGCGATCGACAGCATACGTTCCGCGAATCCCGCCGATATCCCTAGAGCGACCAACTACATGAAGCACGCTATGACCGAGGCACTCTCCGGCAAACCAGTGGGCACGCCTTCGTCCACACCCTATGGCTGTTCGGTGAAGTACTAACGCTCAGTCACGCCTAGAGGCGGAATACACCCGGTCCGCCTCGTGAGCCCAGGCGATGTCCTTTTTTGTCACGCCGCCAGCATCGTGGGTGGTCAGGTCGATATCCACCCGGTTATAGACATTGCGCCATTCCGGATGATGATCCATCGACTCACTGAACCGGGCCATCGCCGTCATGAAGGCGAAGGCCGATTCGAAGTTTACGAACTGAAACGTGCGGAAGATTCGACCGCCGTTCTCCGCGGCGTAGCGCCAATCGGGAAGCGCCCTTAGCGCATCATCACGTTCCGAACCGGTCAGCATGACTGTTTCTCCTTATTGATCAGACTAGATATCCTTACACCATTGATCGTACAGAAGGGGCGCAGCGCCTGATTCGATCCTCATTGAGGACCCGCAGATTCCCCCCCACCACGGGATGGGGATGACTCGGCGACATGCACCCTCCTCCATGTTGCTGTATTGTCTTGGCGTGAAACTCATCGGTCTCATTCAAGTGCGGGACTCCGCCGCCTTTTCGGTCTACCGTGAACAGGTAGCGGCCACCGTCGAGCGCTATAACGGCAGAGTGCTCGCCCGGGGTCGCCAGACCACCATGCTGTGGAACGAACTCGATTGCCCACCCTTTGAATTCCTGGTGGAACTCGCGTTTCCCAGCGCTGACGACGCCCAGCGTTGGGCCGATAGCCCCGAGTACACGGCGCTCCTGTCCGTGCGGACCCAGGCCATGCGGCTGACTTTATTTGGCGTGGAATGATCCGATTGTCGAGCGCAGCCTAGTCTTATGGAATCTTTGCTGGTATCCACCGGAGTTGTTGCCCTGGCCGAAATTGGGGATAAGACACAACTGCTGGCCTTTATTCTCGCTGCCCGATTTAAAAAACCCGTGCCCATCATTGCTGGAATTCTGCTGGCCACCATCGTCAACCACGGATTGGCCGGTGCGCTTGGCGCGTGGATCACCGCCTCCATCCGCCCCGACATCCTGCGTTGGGCCCTGGGGCTCTCCTTCATCGGCATGGCCATCTGGACCCTGATCCCGGACAAAATCGAAGAAGAAGAAACCCAGATTGCGAAGCGGTTTGGTGTCTTCGGGGCCACGCTCATTACATTCTTCCTTGCGGAAATGGGAGACAAGACCCAGATTGCGACGGTAGCAATGGCCGCGCACTATTCCCTACCGCTGATGGTGGTCATCGGCACGACACTCGGGATGTTAATCGCGGATGTGCCCGCCGTATTTGCGGGCGAAAAACTTGCCAACAAAATCCCGATGAAATTAGTTCACTCTATCGCCGCGGCCATCTTCGCTGGCCTCGGTGTGGCCACGCTACTAGGGGCGGGGGCGAGCCTAGGTTTTTAACACCTCCGCTACCCTGGACTTTGGTCTCCATCCAACAGGCCACATGGTCCCCACTATTGCACCATCTCAACTACATACTGTCGATTAACAACCCTCGATAATCCTCTGCGGTTGCTAAGCGCGGATTGAGCTTATGACAATGGTCGGCAATCGCACCTTCGATCACGGCGTCAAAAACCGACGGCGTTACTCCCAGTGCGCCCAACCCAGAAGGAAGTCCGAGCCGGGCGTTCATAACTACGATCGCCTGCGCAATCGACTCGGCTGCACGCTCACCATCCAAGATCTCCCCCAGTCCCATACTGTACGCAAGACGCTGCATACGTCTATCCTGAATGACGGACTGCGCGTGCGCGTTAAAGCGAAGAACGGCTGGAAGAAATAGTGCATTTAATGTGCCATGATGGAGGCTTGGATTAACGCCCCCGAGGCTATGGCTCAAAGAATGTACGCAGCCGAGTCCTTTCTGAAACGCCATCGCACCTTGCATTGAGGCACTCATCATTTGCAAACGGGCATCTCGATCTTGGCCGTTCTGTGTGGCCCTCTCTATGTGCGCCCAACCTCGCTGTAATCCGTCGAGCGCAATTCCGTCCGCCGGAGGATTGAATGGAGATGCCATGAACGTCTCCAAGCAGTGTGCGATCGCATCCATACCAGTAGCGGCCGTAAGCAGTGGCGGCAATCCAAACGTCAGCTCCGGATCCAGTAGTGCAGCCTTCGGGACAAGATTCCAAGAATGAAACCCAAGTTTGCGACCATCTTCCACAATCACAATAGCGCCTCGCGCGACCTCGCTACCCGTACCGGCGGTCGTGGGCACGGCGATGATGGGCACTACTCGGTCAGTAATGCGTGCACTACCTCCTTCAATCGTGGCATACGTCTTTAGTGGGCCAGGGTGGGTCGCAGCGATCGCAACGCCCTTTGCACAATCGATGGGTGACCCGCCCCCCACGGCCACTAGACCATCGCACCGGTTGGCATGGTAGAGGGCGGTCGCCTCTCTGACCGCCGCCTCCGTGGGATTTGATGGTGTCTGGTCGTAGACCACTACAGGAAGCGTCGCCAACGCATTCAACGCCACCTGCAAAATGCCCGCTCGCCGCACCCCCATATCACTTACTATCAATGGACGAGTAATCCCCACACGCTGGCATTCTTCGGTCAGCGTATGCACCACACCAAAATCAATTTTTATGTGGGTAAGGTAGAAAATAAAGGACATCTTGTCTCTCCGCTAAAAGCCATGGAATAAATGCCGGGCGCTCATGGGAATGGCTTCAATATTATTTTTGCGGATGCAGATCGTCCATGATGCAGATCTTGAAAAGCGGCCGGCCCCTGGTCGAGCGGTCGGCAATCCACCCAATCGCAAGGGCCAAACACCCCTTTATAGAGATGGTCTACTGTGGCCTTTAAATCAAGTGTGGTGTATGTATAGGTGCCCAACAACGTGATCTCCGCCAGCGTGAGCTTTCTCATGTCAATCTCACTCGCCCAATCCTGTAAACCTACATGCATGATGACCCCACCCGGCCTGATAGCTTCAAATGAGGAAATACGGGTCATCGCTGAACCGACACAGTCCACGACAAGATCGTATGCATCGGCCGGAATCACCTCAGTGCGAGGATTGATCAATCCACACCCTACTTGACCTGCAATTGCGGTCCGACGCTGATCCTGAACCTCTGCAACGTCCAACGAACCAATGCCACGGTGTTTTAACAGGAGCGCCACAAACATCCCGATAGCACCGCCGCCCAACACCAGGACCTTGCTCTCACTCAGAGCAACGCGTAAGACCCGGGAAGAGAGATCGATGGCGTGCACTGCGGTAGCTGCGGGTTCAGTCAACGCTGCCAGATCCGCAGCCATATCGTCAGGAATTGCGATCAGTGACGACGCCGGAATGCTCATATACTCTGCGAATGCGCCAGGACGAGTCATGCCGACCATGGTGCGATTTGCACAAAGATTGTTTCGACCTTGAAGACAAAACCCGCAATGGCCGCACGTAATCAGGGGGTTGCCGGTAACCCGGGTGCCTCTCAAAAAAAGGGGTGAGGCAGATTCCACCACAGTGCCGGCAAACTCATGGCCAAGCACTAATCCAGGTTTACGACGCGGATCGTGGCCATGATAGGCGT
This sequence comes from Burkholderiaceae bacterium, assembly GCA_049421125.1. Classification (GTDB taxonomy): domain Bacteria; phylum Pseudomonadota; class Gammaproteobacteria; order Burkholderiales; family Burkholderiaceae_A; genus Lacustribacter. The sequence continues at coordinate 20,276 of JBMSML010000005.1, read as the reverse complement.
GCATATCACTTCCACAGATGCCCACCGCGTCAATTTTTAATATGACCTCATCAGGTGCGAGCGCGGGGGAAACATACTCCTGAATCTTAACTTCGTTGGGTTGGGTATAAACAAGCGCCTTCATACGCTAATCTCCAATGCTGTCACTTAGCAGTGTACCCACCATCGACCATGATGGTTTGGCCAGTAATATAGGACGATGCATCGCTCGCCAGAAACACGGTTAGACCCCACAGATCATGCATCTCACCGTTGCGGCCGATTGCCGTTTGTTGGGCATGGTGCTGCGCAAGCTGCGGGTCATTGAATACGGGTGCTGTGAGCTGCGTTGGAAAAAATCCCGGGCCAACAGCATTGCAGGTAATGCCATGAGATGACCACCGCTGCGCGATTGCGCGAGTCAACTGAACAATTCCACCCTTAGCGGCCCCATAGGGGGCGCTGTTTGCAAATGCACGAAAACTCTGCAATGAGGCAATATTAATTATTCGGCCCCACCCGCGAGACTGCATGTCCGGCGCGATGGTTTGAACCATAAACATGGGCGCTGTAAGGTGAATGTTGATCTGCTGTTCCCACGAATCTAATGTAACGCCCTCGAAGGGCTCCCTTAGATTTATACCTGCCGCATTAACCAAAATATCGACATGCCCAAAGCAATTCAGTGCTGCTCGAGCAATGCCCTCAATTGAGGTCGAATCAGAGAGGTCACCGGCAACCGTCTTCGATTCGATGGACTGACTCAAAAGAGCGTCCATCGTTCTGTCTAATGCTCCTTTTCGACGTGACACCAATACCACGCGCGCGCCAGCCATTCCGAGGGCCTCAGCCATACTCGCCCCTACACCACTGCTTCCCCCAGTAACGACCGCAACCTTTCCGGTCAAGTCAAAAAGCGACGCAAGCCTCATACTTGGACGGGCGACCCTTTATCAAACGACTGCTTCGGAAAATACTTATTCAATCGGTCGTCAGCGGTCCGCGCATGCGCCTCCATGCCTTCCAAACGACTAATACGCGCTGTGACTTCACCAATATCGCGGCTCGCTTCGCGGGTCATACGCTGCCATGTTAAGGTTTTCATAAACTTGTGAACGGATAATCCGCCGGAATACCTGGCCGCGCCTTTCGTGGGTAGCACGTGATTCGGACCGCTTGCCTTATCCCCATACGCCACAGTAGTTTCCTCGCCCAAGAACAGCGATCCATACGCCGTGAGATTGGCAAGCCACCAATCTAAATCACGAGCATGAACCTCCAGGTGTTCGCTCGCATAACGATCAGAAACAGAGGCCATTTCCTCGCGCGTGTCACAGAGAATGACTTCACCATAGTCACGCCAAGCGCAACCCGCGGCATCCTTAGCGGTAGGCGGAAGCGCATCGATAAGCACTGGTACTTGCGAGATCACCTGCTCCGCCAACGCCTTGGAGGTAGTAAACAACCACGCCGGGGACTCATGTCCATGCTCGGCCTGACCCACCAGGTCACTGGCTACGATGTAAGGATCAGCAGAATCGTCCGCAATAACCGCCACCTCGGAGGGGCCAGCGAACACCTCAAATCCGACCTCACCAAATACCATACGCTTAGCTTCTGCCACAAACTTATTTCCAGGACCGACCACCACATCGGCCGGCTTGCCAGTAAATAGCCCATAGGCTAGCGAAGCGATCGCCTGAACGCCTCCAAGTGTCATGATCACATCCGCACCCGCCGCCTTGAACGCGTACAAAACATAAGGGTGTATGCCGCCACCACGAAATGGGCTCGAACAGGCAACAATAGTTCTTACTCCTGCCGCTTTTGCAGTGGCCACCGTCATATAAGCGGATGCGATGTGAGCGTAACGTCCAGCGGGTGCATAACAACCCACCACGTTCGCGGGTACAACCCGCTGCCCCGCAGTGACTCCTGAATGGAGTTCTATCGAAAATTCTTGAATGCTCTTACGTTGGGCCAGTGCAAAATCGTAAACCTGGCGGGCGGCGAAATCGATGTCCCGCTTAACAGCAGGCGGAACCTGAGCGATGATTGATTCAATTTCCTGCGCGCTAAGCAGAATATCACCGCCCCAATTATCGAGGTCGCGTGCGTAACGACGAACTGCATCTTCCCCGCCTCCGCGGATCACTTCTAACATCTCCGAGGCGACACGTTGTGCGGTAGCGGTTTCGGTTGAGGGTGTCTTTGCCGCCTTCTTCAAATAGGTTACTGCCATCGCTACTCTACTCCCTTCCCTTCACCGAGATAGGCGAGACGGATCACACGACCCGTCTCGTTTTAGTGAAATTAATTCGGCTTATTTGCGAACTCACGAAGCGTCTTGTCTGCATTTACCATTTTCATAAACTCGTCCGTGATATATGCCTTTGCATCCGGAACATCCGTCACCGCACCGGTTGTCTTCATGAAGCCTGCCATTGATGTAAACCAGTTATCCACGTCCGATGAGCCCTTGGATCGATCCATGATCCTGAGCTGACCGGCCAGGTCGAACGTCGGCCGCGTGGAGAACTCCTTGCGCATCGATGCCTCGGAGATATTGACGCCGCCTTGGGCATAAAACTTCCGCATCATCGCGATAGCTTCCGTCTGATTTGAATTCAACCATTTCCATGCACGGAGATAAATCGCTAGAAACTTCGCCACATTCTGAGGATTTTCTTTGGCGTAATCGCCACGCGCAATCAATGCGCCCGGAACAATTGCCCCCGCCTCCTTACCACTGCATAAAACTTTTCCGTTCGACTTCTCTTCCACGGTGTAGATGTTCGGCGCCCAGAGGCCGCCGTAATCTGCATTATTGGATGCCATTGCCGAAATAATCTCCGCCTGACCCATATTGCGAATCGTCACGTCTCCCTTTGCTAGCCCATATTTTCTTAGACAGGATTGGACCGCGTAATCACCAGTCGAATTCGCTGTAAGAACAATTGTTTGTCCTTTCAACGATTGCGGATTTGCAGCAAACGCGGCGGCACCCTTTGGAGTCGCCACTAGCGCATTTCCGGCAGATTCATCATTACCAATTCCGATGGTCTTGATACCAAAGCGCACATGGCCCAGGACCGCTGGCACACCTCCCGTTCCGCCTACATCCCAAGACTTTGAAGCCGAGGCGGCAATCTGCGGGACACCCGCCGGAAAGGTGCTGAACGTTGGCTTTAATCCAAGTTCAGCCCACCAGTTTTTCTCGGTCGCTACATAGATCGGAAGGGACCAATACAAAGCCGGCTGATAGCTGACTTTGATTTCGGTCAAATTTCCTTGAGCCTTCACAGGAGCGGACAGCATCACCCCGGTGGCAGCTAGTGCACTTACAACAGCGATTCGGTATTTCATTTGTGTCTCCTCCAAGTAATTACTGATCATCACCAAGGTGCTGCTCACGCAGCAAACGCCAGATGTGACTTCGGATATGCACAAACGATTGCAAATCCATCACATCTTCAATGCGAGAGTGGTTATCCCACTGCTCCGCAATTCGAGTCGACTTTATATCGATGATTTCCCTGACCAGGCCGGGCCGACGTGACATCACTACCACTCGGTCTGCCAAAAATACTGCCTCCTCGACGGCGTGGGTAATGAACAGCACGGTCTTCGGATTCTTACGCGCTAGCCGGACCAACTCCTCCTGCATGACTACTCGCGTCTGCGCATCCAACGCCCCGAAGGGCTCATCCATTAACAATACGCCGGGATCAAGCACGTAGGCGCGGGCGATGGCCACACGCTGCTGCATCCCGCCCGAGAGCTGGTGAGGATAGGCATCTTCATAACCACTCAACCCCATCATGTCCAAAAAGTGCACGACACGCGATCCGATCTCAGCCGTCGATAAGCTCATCGCCCGCAATCCGAACTCTACGTTCTCGCGAACGGTCTTCCAGGGGAACAAAGCGAACTGCTGAAACACCACCGCGCGATCTGGACCAGGCTCGGTGACCTGATTGCCCCCCACAAGAACACGCCCCCCCGTGGGTCTCTCCAACCCCGCCACCATTCGCATGCAAGTCGTTTTACCGCAACCCGATGGCCCGACTATCGCGACAAACTCCTTGTCTTTGACAGAGAGGTCAATTCCACCCACCGCCAAAAATTCTTTGCCGCCTTGAACAAACTTTCTTTCAACAGCCTCGAATACGATATCCGCCATTACTAGCCTTCCTTGTAACGATTCATCCGTTTTTCAAGACGGCGCAAAAAGATATCAATGAAAAGACCAATCAGCCCAATAGCGATCATTCCGGACATCACCGTGGCCGTTTGAATGCTCGCCTGACCCTTCACCATCATGTACCCTACGCCGCTCGATGCCACGATTAGCTCGGCACCTACCAAAGACTGCCATCCCAGCCCCGCGGATATGCGAAGCCCTGCAACGATAGAAGGCACCGAAGCGGGCAACAATACCTGCGTCATCAACCGTACCGGTCCTGCACCCAGCATTTTGGCGGCCTCGATGTACTTCCGGTCGACGTAAACCGCGCCGCGATAGGTGTTGATCAGCACCGGGGGGAAGGCCCCCATGAAGATGACCAGCAGAGGCCCGCCCATGCCGGTGCCAAACCAGAGTGCCGCGAACGGTACCCACGCAATAGGAGCAATAAAGCGAATGCTTTCAAAAATGGGGGAGATAATTTTCCTGACTTTTGACGAAAGTGCCATCAGCAGACCCAATGGAATTCCGACCGCCACAGCAAGTGAAAACCCATAAAAGAAACGCATAAAGCTAGAGGCCAAGTGTGCTCCGAGCGTATGGCCGACGAAGGGTTCCTGATACAAACGAACGAATTCTTGCGCAACATCGTGCGGCGCAGGCAGAAATTTGCGCGGGCTAATGCCAAGCCACACCGCGACGTACCAGACGCCAAGGAAAAGGGTAATACCCGCCAGAGAGAGGCTAAAAAACTCAGCATTTTGGCGCACTCGAAGGGTCGCGTTCACGATGCCCTCCACGGCATGGAAACACGTTCGATGCGGGCAAGCCCCTCTGTCATAACCCAGCCGCAGATCGCTACGCTGATCATGCCAATCAAAATCATCGGAGGATTAATGTCTTGAGCAGCCTGATTCAGGATCGATCCCAACCCGAGCATCGCACCCACTAGCTCAGCGGCCACAAGCGTCGTCCACGAGGCTTGAAGTGACAACCGCAGGCCAGTGAAGATCATCGGCAGCGCTGCCGGTATCAAGACCTCGAGGTAATACGACTTTCGCGAGATCCCAAGCATTTGGGCGGCCTCGCGTTGAGGCACCTCCAGTGAGCGGATTCCGCTAAAGGTATTGATCACCGCCGGTACAAACGCTGCGACAAAAATCACCATGACCTTCGCAGCGTTTTCCAATCCTAGCCACACGATCGCAAGCGGGATCCAGGCCAGCGGTGGAATAGGTCGCAACGTCGAAAACACGGGGTTAAACAGAATCTCAACCCGCCGATTGGCACCCATGGCAATACCAAGTGCAATTCCTAGGGTCGCGGAAACAGAAAAGCTCAGTGTGACGAGCATCAGACTCTGGAACACATGCTCATGGAGGCGACCATTGCTGTAACCCGCGATCGCAATCTGCTCAAACGCTCGGAGCGTATCGACCGGGCTGGGGAAACGAATCGGGGAAATTACGCCCAACCATTGCGTAGCCGCAAACCACACGAGTATCACGACAAGCAGAAATAGTCCTGCGTACACGACCCGATTGATCACCCCTACTGATTTCCTCATTATCGCCTTAGAATGTAAGCGCTTTCATTTATCTGCAAATTTAACCTAGAAACCCCTAGGAAGAAAGTCTTTAACTTAAAATTTCTGCCCCGTGGTAACCCGCGCTGAGCACGCTCCAAAATGCTGCACCACCACAAAACACATGAAACGACGTCGGACTGTAACGATTGATGAGGTCGCCCTTTACGCGGGGGTATCCTCTGCCACGATCTCGAGGGCGTTGAACAACCCCAGCGCCGTCAAACCCGCCACTCAATCCAGAATATTGGCGGCAATCTCGACGCTGGGCTACATGCCCAACGCGTCCGCCCGCGCACTGATGCTGGGTCACTCCGGAACCGTGGGGGCAGTGGTTCCCACTTTAGACAATGCCATTTTCGCAAAGGGGCTCGAACAACTGCAGGCGTCAATGGCACAGGCCGATTTACAACTGATCGTTGCAAGCGGAAACTACGACCCGCTCATCGAGGAACAACAAATACGAAATCTCCTGCTGCGCGGCGTTGAGGCAATTGCGTTATTCGGCGCATCCCAAACGACAAATGCGATAAAGCTGCTTCAAAATCGAAACACACCTTGTATTCATCTAGGAACACTCAATCCACCCGATAACGGATACGCGTGCGGGTTCGACAATAAGAAAGCAATCCAGCAGGGAACATTGCACTTATTGGAACTGGGACATCGGCGATTTGGAATGCTTGCAGGGATAACAAAAAATAATGACCGCGCTACACAACGTGTTGAAGGAGCAAGAGAGCTACTTCGAGCACACGGGATTGAATTGAGTAACGCGCAGATTGTAGAGGTTGCCTACGACATCGCTACATCCCGCAAAGGCTTCGCAACTCTGATGGAAAAGAACCCCCAAATCACTGCACTTATTTGCGGGCAAGACGTGATCGCATATGGCGCCATACTCGAAGCTCAACAACGTGGAATGTCGATACCCGCTGACCTGTCGGTGACTGGCTTTGATGACCTCGAACTGTCTCAACACATTCGGCCAGGGCTCACTACTATTCGTTATGACGCGAACGACATGTGGAGCAAAGCGGCTCAGAGTCTGATATCAAGAATGAGAGGCGATCGTCCCACAAGGCGACTAATTCCATCAGAAACCACCCTCGTGGTGCGCGAGTCCACCGCAGCGCCAAAAAATCCCAGGCACAGGTCAGCGTCGAAAACCTAACCCACTCCTGTATTGACCTCCAATTTTCTTGCGGGAGTGAAGCGCACCACGGGATCAAAAACAGATTATTTTTTCGACATTGCCGTCAGGACTGAGCGGGTCTTGTTAACGATTTCGTCGATGTGATGTTTCTCCGCGATAAACGGAGGGCCAAAGATAATGGAGTCCCCAGTCGCCTTAAGATTGAGGTTAGCGTCATAAAGGGCTTTTTGCGCCTCGTGGCCACGGGAACCGGGCGCAGCGCCGGGCGCCAGCTCGATTGCGGCCATCATCCCCACACCACGAATGTCGACAACACCTGGAATGTCCTTCAGCGAGAAGATTCCATCCAGAAAGTAATCCGACATCGCTGCCGCTCGCTCAATCAATTGCTCTTTCCTGAAGATATCCATCATGGCAAGACCGGCAGCGCAACTCGCTGGGTGCGCTGAGTAGGTGTAGCCATGAAAGAACTCAATGCCTTTCTCAGGGCCCGAGTTGGTGATCGTGTCGTACAAGTCCTGCCGAACGGCAATCGCTCCGAGCGGCTGTGACGCATTCGTCACCGCCTTGGCCATGGTAAGGATATCGGGGGTCACGCCGAACTTTTGCGCCCCAAAGGCCGCGCCCATGCGGCCCCATCCTGTAATCACCTCATCAAAGACAAGCAGAATGCCCTGCTGATCACAAATTTCACGCAGACGATTCAAGTAACCTTTCGGGGGTGGCAGGCAACCAAATGATCCGGCGGCGGGCTCCACAAAGACCGCAGCGATATTCTCACCGCCCACTAAATTGCAGATGCGCAGGAGATCTTCGGCCAATTCGACCCCTTTTTCCGGCTGACCGCGTACAAATTTATTTTCGGGAAGTGCTGTGTGGCGCATGTGGTAAACGCCCGCCATCCCTGGGCCGAAAGCTCGGCGATTGTTGACCATGCCCGACAGCGCAACGCCCCCCATGTTGACGCCATGGTAGGCCCGCTCACGCGAAACAAACAACTGACGGTGGCCCTGGCCCCGCGCACGATGATAGGCCAGAGCCATTTTCATCGCAGAGTCAACGGACTCCGATCCAGAGCAACAAAAGAAGATCCGGTTGAGATCTCCAGGTGTATAGCCGGCGATCTGCTCCGCAAGCTCAAACGCCTTAGGATGGGCCCGCGTGAATGGCATGGTGTAATCGAGCGTGCTGAGTTGCTCATATACCGCCTGTGCGATTTCCGGGCGGCAGTGTCCTGCTGCAACGCAAAACAATCCCGCTGAGGCATCAATGACTTGATCTCCGTTCGGCTTATAAAGATACATACCCTCACCGCGGACAAACATCCGGGGCTCAGATTTGAATTCTTTATTTGGGGAAAACGGCATCCAGAAATTCTGGCGGGCCTCGACATTGATGACTGGGTCTGAATGTCCCATGCATTCCTCCTTCAGATGAATAGCGTCATTTTGACGAGTTCCTGGCGTTTCTGTTGCACTGGTGTTTACCCGAAGCATTCATAGCGCTGAGGGGCTCTATCCCCCTAGCGCCTTGACTCCGCGCTAATTCCCATTTTTGTGCAGTACAGCGTGGATCCAGAGGTATCTGGGGGCTGGCTCTATCGACTCAAGGGCTTGGCCGTTACATTGCGTCCACGAAACTCGTCGCCGCTCTCATGCGTTTGCCCTGATTGAGTTTAGCGGGAGGCTTCGATAGGGTGCGTGAGTTGAGGGGTTTTTCGCAACGTGTGTTCACACTTTTCCAAGGAGAAAAAAATGAAAGTCAGTCCGTTTCGCCGTAGCCTATTGACCCTGGTTGCCGCCAGCGCACTAACGGGGGCCACCGCATTTGCCCAACAAAAAGAGGTCACCATTGCCCATCAGGACATGATGGTGCCCTGGCGCTACGCCCAGGTGACTGGTGCCATTGAAAAGGCCACCGGCTACAAAATAAATTTCCGCAAATTCGGCGGTGGGGGCGATGTGATTCGGGCCATGGCCTCGGGCCAGGTCCAGATCGGTGAGGCAGGCTCTGCTCCCGTGGCATCCGCCCTTTCGCAAGGCCTGCCCGTCGAGCTCATTTGGATTCTGGACGATATTGCCGATGCCGAGGCACTCGTTGCACGCAAGGGCAGTGGCGTAAACACGATAGCCGACCTCAAAGGCAAGAAAATTGGCGTTCCGTTTACGTCCACCACACACTTCCACACCTTGGTTGCACTCGAAGCCGCCAAAGTTAATCCGAACGACGTTCGCATTCTGAACATGCGTCCGCCGGAGATCGCGGCGGCCTGGGAGCGCGGGGACATCGATGCCACTTTCATCTGGGACCCGGTTCTGGCGAAGGTGAAAGGCAATGGCACCGTGCTCATCAGCTCTGGAAAAATATCCAAAGACACGGGCAAAGCCACGTTCGATGGCATCGTGGCCCAGAAAGAGTGGGCCAAGGCGAATCAGGACTTCGTGGTCAAGTTCCTGAAAGCGGTCGCTGCCGCCGACGATGATTACCGCAAGAATGCGGCCAAGTGGGTGGCAGGATCGCCCCAGGTCAAGGCCGTTGCCGAAGTGAGCGGGGCCAAGCCGGAAGAAGTGCCGGCCGGCATGAAGCTGTACCGGTTCCCAACGGTGGCTGAGCAGGCCTCGAAGACCTGGCTTGGCGGCGGCTAAGACAGCGGTGCGGCCCTGTCATTGGCCGCAACGGCAACCTTCTTGAAGGCGCAGGGCACGATCAGCGCGACTCTGCCCGACTATTCCGTCGGTGTGAACTCGCGTTACGCCGAACTGGCGGGCAAGTAATCACCGCGTGCACTCGTAAAAGGAGCCCCCATTGAGTACGCTTCATGTCAAAGATGTCTCGGTCCAATACGACACCGGCAAGGGTCAGACGACCATGGCCTTGTCCACCGTGAATTTGGAGATGAGTTCCGGTGATTTTGTGGTGGCCATCGGGGCATCGGGCTGCGGGAAAACCACTCTGTTGTCATGCATTGCCGGTTTTCTCGAGCCCTCGGCAGGGGCGATTCTGCTCAATGGGGCAGCGATTCATGGCCCCGGTGCGGACCGGGGTGTGGTTTTCCAGAAGCATGCGCTGATGCCATGGCTGAACGTGATGGAAAACGTCGAGTTCGGGTTACGGATGCGGGGGGTTCCCAAGGCCGAGCGCCGGGCGGTGGCCGATGAAAAGATTCAGGCTGTGGGCCTGACCAAGTACGCGAATTCGCCGGTCTATCAACTCTCCGGCGGCATGCAGCAGCGGGTGGGCATTGCCCGGGCACTGGCCTCCAACCCAGAGGTGCTGTTGATGGACGAACCGTTGGGCGCCTTGGATGCACTGACCCGTGAGTCGATTCAAGAGACCATCCTTCGGCTGTGGGACAAAGAAAAAAAGGTTGTATTTTTTATTACGCACTCGGTCGAAGAAGCCTTGTTTCTGGCCACCGATCTGATTGTGATGTCGCCGTCTCCGGGGCGGATCGTTCAGCAGTTTAAGTTGTCGTTTTGCAAGGACTTCATCCAGAGTGGCGATGCCCGTGCAGTGAAGTCACAGCCGGAATTCATCCGCATGCGTGAAGAGGTGGTCTCGCTCATTCACGACACTAAACACTGAACGGCGAAGGGATCATCAACATGTCCACCGCAAACAGTGCGGCAGCGGCCCAGCCGATGAAAAAAACCAAGGGCCACCGGATCCCCGGCGAGGGCCCGACCATGAAAATCTCGTTGGTCACCACGGTCATATTGTTTGTGCTGTGGTGGCTAGTGACGCATCTGGGATGGCTTCCTCCGTTGGTCTTGCCCACGCCCGAGGCGGTGTGGAAGGCCTTCATGGCCGGCAATCGCGGGGAGCTACAGGGGGGAATCACCATCGTTGAGCACTTTGGCTGGAGTGTGTACCGCGTGTTCGGGGCTTTTTTCTTGGCCTGCGTCTTTGCCATTCCCGTGGGCATTCTGATGGGCGTGTCACGGGTAATGCGGGGCATCTTCGATCCACCGATTGAGTTTTATCGCCCGCTTCCCCCATTGGCGTATTTGCCCCTGGTCATTATCTGGTTTGGCATCGATGAAGCATCGAAGATTATTCTGATTTATCTGGCGTGCTTTGCGCCTTTGGCGGTGGCCGCGCGGGCCGGGGTGCGCTCGGTGACTGTAGAACAGATCAATGCAGCGTACTCCATGGGGGCGTCAAAGTTTCAAGTGGTCTGGCACGTGATACTTCCTGCGGCGTTGCCCGAGATCTTAACGGGCATGCGGATCGCAATTGGATTTGGTTGGACCACGCTGGTGGCCGCCGAGATGGTGGCGGCCACGGCCGGACTCGGTCAGATGGTGCTCAACGCATCCAACTTTCTGCGCACCGACGTGGTCATCATGGGGATCATCGTGATTGGCGTGGTGGCGTTGCTGTTCGATGCCTTCATGCGCCGGGTTGAAACCTGGGCGGTGCCATGGCGCGGCCGAATGTAAAACTCAATGCGGTCATGTGGCGCGAGCTCTTTGAGCGATACGCCACCAACGGCCGAAATCTGCAGAACCAGATTCGCACCATGATGGTGGATGCCATCTTGGAGGGGCGGCTTCCGGCTGGCGAGGAAGTGCCATCGAGTCGTGAGTTGTCCGAGTCGCTGGGTGTGGCCCGCAACACGGTGGTGTTGGCCTACCAGCAGCTGGTGGCCAAAGGGTATCTGCTCACGCGGGACCGCAGCGGCCACCGGGTGAACCCCGACATGGCACCGACGTTGTCCAACCAGAACCGTGGCGTCCCGCGCAGCCCGGCCGACATGGCACCGGTCATTGCATTGAATCGCCGTGCGCCAGATTGGGCTTCCCGCATTCAGATGTCCACATCGGTTCAGCGCAATATTGTGAAGCGATCCGATTGGCAAAGTGTGCCGTATCCATTTTTATACGGCCAGTTTGATGCCTCGCTTTTTCCCACGGCCGAATGGCGCGAATGCTGTATGAAGGCGTTGTCGGTTGCTGACATGCGGTATTGGGCCCAAGACCTCATTCTTCACGACGATCAAGTGTTAGTTCGGGAGATCTGCACCAAAGTGCTGCCCCGTCGTGGCGTCTGGGCCACGCCCGACGAGGTGGTGGTGACGGTGGGCGCCCAGCATGCGCTATACATGTTGGCCGATTTGTTGTTTGGGGCATCGACGCGGGTCGCTATGGAGAATCCTTGCTACCCCGATGCGAGAAATATTGTTGCTCGGAAAGCGGGTGAGGTCGTGCCCATTGAGGTGGACGCCGACGGACTTGTGGTCGACTCCCGTCTGGCCGCATGCGACGCGGTGATGGTAACGCCAAGCCATCAGTGCCCGACCACCCGCAAAATGTCAATGGACCGGCGTTCAGAGTTGCTCTCCGTGGCGGAGCGGCATGATCTGGTGGTGATTGAGGACGATTATGAGGCCGAATCCGGGTTTGATGACGACCCGAGTCCGGCGTTAAAGAGCATTGACCGATCGGGCCGTGTGATCTACGTGGGGAGCCTGTCGAAAACCTTTGCCCCCGGATTGCGTTTGGGGTATGTCGTGGCGCCGTCGGAGCTGGTGCGGGAGTTGCGTGGCCTGCGCCGACTCATGGTGCGTCATCCTTCGGCATTCATTCAGCGGGCATTTGCGCTTTTCATTTCATTGGGCCATCTGGATGCGATGGTGCGCAAGCAGACGATCGTATACCGGCAGCGGGCCAGCGCGCTTCGCGAGGCCCTAGCAAGACACCTGCCAGAGTTCAGCGCGGTGCAGTGCCAGAGCGGTTCATCACTATGGATCCGTGGCCCCCGTGGGTTCGATTCCCGATCCTTTGCGGCGCATGCTGAGCTTGTAGGCGTATTGATTGAGCCGGGCGATGTATTTTTTCAGGAACCTGCACCGCACGAGTTCTTCCGAATGGGGCTCTCGGCGATCAATACCGAGCGCATTGAGCCAGGCATTGAGGCGATGGCCCGAAAGCTGCGAGAAACCACAGCGCTCTGACTGGATCAATCGGTAGTGTCGGTCTGGCTCTAGCCGGCACCCTACCCGCACCGGACAATCGGCTTCATTCTGAAGGGAGTCCTGCATGCCGGCATCGGTCACTGTTCAAACTCTAGAGTCATTTTCTGCTGCGTGGAACGCCCACGACATTGACGGATTGATGTCGTTCATGGCGCACGACTGTGTTTTTGAAACGGTCTCGGGCGCGGATGTCTTTGGGAATCGTTTTGTGGGCCACGAGGCGGTCCGTGTTGCGTTTGAGGCCGCTTGGAAGAATGTCCCGGACGCCCAGTGGCGCAACGGCAAACATTTTGTGGCCGGGGATCGGGGGGTGTCGGAGTGGCTCTTCGTGGGCACAGGATTGGACGGAAAGCGCATCGAAGCCAACGGCGTGGACATCTTCACCTTTCGTGAGGGGAAAATTCTGGTGAAGAACGCGTTTCGTAAAGTCAGGGTCTGAGGCCATGGGGAGTTCCATGACCTTGCAGCCCCCTGGGTTTGACCGGCCGCCGTTGGCGGCTCAGCCGTACGACCCGCGTTTTGACCCGTTGGTGGCAAAGCCGATCGGTCGGGGCATGGCCTATGCCCCGACCTATTGGGTGGCCACGGCGGGTACGCCGCCCCAAGACGATGGCCCGATTTCTGCAGACACCGATGCCGACGTGGTGATCGTGGGCGGGGGGTTTACCGGGCTTGCTGCCGCACTCTTTCTGGCCCGTGAACACGGCATCAAGGCCACCCTGCTCGAAGCCAACCAATCGGCGTGGGGGTGCACAAGCCGAAACGGAGGCCAGGGCCAGAACGCCAGCGGCCGGCTCTACCGCTCGCAATGGATCAAACGTTGGGGCCTGGAGACAGCGAAGCGGCTCGACGCCGAAATCCGATCGGGGTTTGAGACCTTCCGGGATCTGGTCACCGAAATTGAGTGTGACGCACAGGATCACGGCCACCTCTACGTGGCCCACCGCGAGAAAAAGATGGCATTCCTGACCAACGAAGCCCGAATAATGCGAGAGATTTTTGGCTACAACACTCGGATGCTATCGCGCCAACAGTTGCAAGATGAGTTCTGTCAAGAGCAAGAGGCGCGCGGGGCCTTGTTTGAGCCCGAGGGCGTGGGCGTACACCCGCTGAAATTGGCTTTTGGGTATCACCGGCTCGCGCGGCAGTTGGGCGTGAAGATCCACACGTCGAGTCCCGTGACTGGCTGGACGGAGCGCGATGGACGCCATTACCTTCAAACGCCCGGGGGGGTCGTTAAGGCGAAGACGGTGGGGCTGGCAACGGGTGCTTACGGTGGGCAGACCTTGAGCCCCTTGCTGCGCAACCGGATCATGCCCATTTTGTCGAACTCGATGGTCACGCGGGTGCTCACGCCTGCAGAACTGGAGGCGGTGGGTGTCAAAAATCCTGCCTTCATCACCGACACGCGGACACTGCGGTTTTATTACCGTCTACTGCCCGACAATCGTTTCCAGATCGGCAGCCGCAGCGCGGTCCACGGGGCCGATGCCATGGGTCCGGAGCATCTTCAGTTGTTGCGCGACGGGCTGGGCCGTAAATTCCCGGCGCTCAAGGGCATCGATGTGGACTATTCCTGGTGGGGCTGGGTCGATGTCTCGCACGACATGATGCCCCGCATTGTCCAGCCCGACACTGGCCGTTCGGTGTTCTATGCCCTAGGGTACGGCGGCAATGGCGTGTCCTTCTCGGCCTATGCGGGCCGTCGGCTGGCCCAGCGGATGGCGGGCAAACCCGACCCGGCCTTTGACCTTCCAATCTACAATTCGCCGTTGCCAGGACATGCATTTGCACCGTTTCGACGTCTTGGGCAGGCGATGCTTTATCGCTGGTATTACCTGCGCGACGAGGTACTGTAAGGCGAATTCTTCTTCATTGGAGATACCTAGGACGAACCAGCCAGCGCAAACGTTTTTAGAATGTGTCCGGGCGGGCCTCGGACACTCGCCGGCTGGCGCGCTCTCCGCTGGACGTTGCCGTAATCGCGCCCGCTAGGTAATAACCGCTCAGCCACGCGCCCTCTACCTTGTCTCCGTTAGTCCAATCTCCACAGGCCGCAAGCGCCCTTTGATCATCAAGCAAATATCGACTGTGTAACGCAGGCGCGGACTGGGCATACCGCCAACGATGGACGCTGCCTGACTGGACGGGCAGCCCTGTCACGGACTCAAACGCAGCAGTGAGCAGCTCTAGCACTTGCTCAGGAGCCCACTCCAAATGCTCCCGACTCCACACCGCAGTAGCATGGGCAAGCCAAATATCTTGGCTACTGCGCTGCGGTTTGTGCGAGTTGCAGCAGAGCCATCCAAGAGGACTCTGGCTGACAAATGCCGCATCGAAGTCGACTCGTACACCCGAATCGACTTTTGCCATTAGCGCCCAGCAAGGAAGCATTTCGACTTCATCGAGCTGTCTCTCCCATGAAATCTGCTTGCCATTGATAAGCACGGCCGCCTGCGGCTGGGGAATCGCTAAAACGAGGCAATCAAACGTCTCATCGATCCAGCCGGACTCCAGGGTATTTAAGATCCAGCCTGCTGCCTGCTGCTGAATCTCACGAACTGTCGTTGACGTCTGTATTGCGATGGATTGCGCCATTGCACTCGCAGGAGACGTCATGCGGGGCGTGCCCACGTAACGCACGACTGTATTTCTGGGATCTGCCGACCGCTCGCCCCCCAATACCTTAAGCCGAGGACTCCACACCGCCGCCGCACCGATGGAGCACCAATGCCGGACCGCCTCCTGGAACACTGGCTCAGACGCCGTGAAGTATTGAGCGCCATGATCACACTCCCAATATTCACCTCGACGGGTGCTCATCCGCCCACCGACACCACGGCTTTTCTCAAAGACCCTCACTCGGATTCCGGCGTGCTGAAGTGCAGATGCGCACGACAACCCCGCCATACCCGCGCCGATAACCGCCACTGAGTTAATCGCCTTCATTGAATCTCATCTTGACACTTAAAACGTCGGCATAGTCGCCTAAGAACTTATTTGATCGTCGAGGTTGTGTCCATCAAGGATCAATAAAACTAAGCTTAAACGGCTCTTTAGAATTCGTATCGATCGACACGCGAACAGCACGGACGTCCTGAGCGCCAGGGACAATCAACTGATACACATTCGCAAGCCTATTTCGATTTAATGAAAAGGGCCTGTCAAAACGAAATCGGTGTGAATCACCGTTGATCAGTAATACAGGCTTGCCGAATTGCGCCGCCCTGGGAAGAAGAGTCTCTCCCACCACATTCAGAAATCCTGAATGTCGAGGGAATGTCGCCTCATGAGATGCGCTCTCGAACACATCGGCCTGAAATGCAACTATGACTGCCTCGATTTTCCGTGTGCTGGCGAGATCAAATCCAGCATTAATCCAGGCGCGATTTGCAGCGTCTCGCTCAAAGAACTCCTCTACCGCTTTTGGATCACGTGTCTCAAAATTATTATTACTTCCGACAATATGAACGGTGATGAAAAGAACCTCATCGATCACCCAACGCTGGTTTTCGATATACCGCGGGAACTTCGGGTGAACGACCGATTGGGACTCTACTGGCATCGTCGTCGCACCAAGCGACTGATAAGGGGTGAAAAATAAACTTCGAAGTTTTGCTAACCGCTCTAACGGATCAAAACTCCCATTGCTTTTCCGATGGCAATCGGTCCATTCGTTATCCCCTGGCGTAAAGACTACGGGACGACTGAACCGATCAAAATGTCGACGTTGGCGTTGAAATTCCTCGTCAGAACACAGTGTCGAACCGGACTTGAAATCCCCCACATGGATCGAAAATCGCGGCTCTGTCCGGTTAATCGAATCAATCAGGTTTCGATAGTTGGATCCCGCTACCTCATCAGAACCATAGGGAAGATCGCCTAACGCGACAAAATTCAGTTCGGCGGCCGCAAGATGAGCCGAGAACACCAAGCATCCAATACCTAACCACCCACCTCGTCCCATGACAAACGTCATACAAAGAGCAGGTATCCATTCAACGTCGAGAGCACTCCCAATAAGCCTAGGACTGAAGAGACATTAAAGAAGGTTCGCTTACCCGTGATGATTGCCACCGATGTGAGAACAATACCGATCTGAAGGAGCGCCTCGGCATAGTCAAACCAAGGATCCCTGGCGAGCGCCTCATCTCGCTTGGCTTCATGGGCCTTCGCCCGCTGCATTAACTCCTTCTTGCCCTCGCCGGTCTCCGGTTCAGATTCATAGCGAGCTACATTTTTCTGATAATCCGATAACTTTTTCTCTAGTGGCTGCCGAGCATCTGAGGGGAGCTTGGCCGTCTTTAGCTGTAATTCAAGATTATCCGCAGCGATCTTGTAGGCGGTCTGGCGTTGGTTCTTTGCTTGGTAAAAATTGTAGGCGTTTGCAGCTAGGATATTTTCCATCGTGGCCTCTTTAGCCGCATTGCTACCCCCTAAGCTCGCAACCGCCAACACAAGCGCTAATACCGAAACCAGAAGCGCGCAGCGGGTCTTGAATGGGTCATTAATTAATTCTTCATCGATCTCTGGGGCCTCGGACACTTCTCTCTCCTCTAACGGTAAGGGAAAAATTACTGGCCATTTTAAGGCCGAGTGAGATCCAATCCTAGAGATGAGCTCGCCAGGAATATCTATCTGTTTAAACGCTAATTATTGCGTGGCAACATTCACGTCGTTCGGCTCTATGATGGCGTATTATTCGGCAAACTCACGGTGCAACAAATTAACCAGTTTCCCTTCAGCGCCGTATAAGAGAGAGCAATTGAGCGACGTCCCCACGGAAAGCCAAGTCAAAAGAAGCGATTTCCCATGGATCGGGGTATTTATTCTGGTCATCGCAACGAATATCTGGCTGGGTGCACACAACTATCTAGAAGCACGAACCGTGGCGGAAACAAAATCCACTGCCGAGAGGTTAACCAAATGGTTATCGGAAGCCAGTGAGGCGAGACAGAGCGGCCGTCTTGCACTGAGTCGCTGCAATGACCCCACGAACGCATGGCGGGATTGCAGAGAGGAATTGATCGCCAAGGATGGTCCCATTCCCAATGCACGCAATCTGTTAAATCCAAGCGGAGACTTTTTCGCCGATGCCTGCGATCGCAGCAACCTGTCCACACTCGGTTCCGTCGTAATCGAAAAGGGAACCCCAAAACCGACTGACGCTACGCAATTGATCTATACGAAGATGCCGTCAACTCAAACCCTTTCCGAGAAATTACCTTTAAAGGTTTTTGTATGCGGACGATCTTTCCATCCAATGATCGTGAGTGAAATAGTTTTTTGAGCCCCCAAATGGTCAACGAATCCACAACCGCCGTTTCCCTGCGCCAAATCGTTTATCACTGGGGGTTTGACGCAAGCAACCCAAACGGTTATGCAAAAAAAATTGACTCTTATATTGCAATTCTAATTGTCGCAAATTTGTTCGCACTGCTGCTGGAAACAGTGCCCGCAATCTACGAACCAAACACGCAGTTTTTTCACATTTTTGACACAGTGTCGGTCGTTATATTCACGGTGGAGTACATTTTACGGCTGTATGTAGCGCCTGAGGATGCCGAATTTTCCAAATCGCGGACACCGAGATTTGCGTATGTACGCAGCCCATTCGCTCTCATTGATCTGGCTGCGATTTTGCCCTTTTATCTCAGCACATTCTTCGCGTTTGATTTGAGAGCTCTGCGGGCAATGCGTCTGCTACGACTATTTAAGCTCTTCCGCGTACTCCTTCCGGCAATTCGCGAGTTTAGCGAGCTCAATAAGGGCAGAACACTTCGTCAAAAAGTCTACGCGTTAATTAACCCAACCGATACCTCCGGAAGGCTTCACGACTACGTTGACACATTCATCGTCTGGTGGGTTCTGATATCCGTCTCGGCAGTAATCCTCGAATCCGTACATTCGCTCGAATCCATTTTTCACGTTGAATTTGTAATACTCGACGCGATCGCCGTGATGATATTTTCTGTTGAATATGTTCTACGAATTTATGCATGCGTTGAAGATCCGAAGTACTCCAGTGCACTGGCAGGCCGTCTCAGCTACGGAAAAACACCGATCGCAACAATTGACCTGCTTGCAATTCTCCCCTTCTATTTAGAAGCAGTGCTGCACCAGATTCTCGATTTACGATTCTTAAGAATATTCCGTTTGATGCGTCTACTGAAGCTGACGCGCTATACGCAGGCTACGGGCACCCTAATTAAGGCATTGAAACGCGAGTGGCCGGTGATTGCCGCGTCTACATTCATAATGCTGCTGCTTGTCATACTCACTGCGAGCCTGGGCTATCTGTTTGAGCACGAGGCACAACCAGATAAATTTGAAAACATTCCACAGTCAATATATTGGGCGGTCGTCACCCTTGCATCCGTGGGCTACGGGGACATTTCGCCGGTAACACCGGTAGGTCGTTTGATGACCATTATTATGGCCATTGTGGGTATCGGCGTTTTCGCAGTTCCCGCTGCGATACTATCCTCCGCTTTTAACGATCAGCTTCACAAAGACCGAGAGCTGATGCACAACGAACTCTACCGATACATGGAAGACGGAGTGCTCGACGACACCGAGCGATCTAAGATCTATGCCGAGGCAAAGCGATTACATATTTCAGATGAAGAAGTCGATATTCTGATCGAGCGTGTCAGGCAAGAACGTCAGGCAGCGGAGAGCGGTCACCTTCCCCTAGAACTTATTGCCAAGGAACCGGAAGTGGCTTTCGAGCATTTTAGACAGAATATTGGTCATTTACGTCAGATTGTCAGTCTGTCCCAAAAAGAACAACTCGATCATCTCTTCTCGGATCCGAACCGTGCTACAACACAAGAGCGTCAGATCTGGGAACAACTGAATAGCACAAAGAAAATATGAAACCAGTCATAGTTCAAACCTTGATTCAAGCCGCGAAAAAAAGGCGTTCGCCAAAATTCGCTCCGATAGAGCGCTCCACAGAAGACTCCTCTCACGATCCCCGAAGGAAAGACAGATCATCGAATATTGTAGTTATCGCCCTCATACTATTCATTATGTCGGTGTTACTTCTTAATTCGGTGGATAAATAGTGCCTGTCCTGGCGTAGTCTCTCTTTTAATCAGTCACTTTTCTTGGGCCTGTGGCGGCCCAGCAAGGGTCGCTTCGCTAACTTGCTGGGGTCAAAATAAATCAAGTTCTGGTGGGGTCGGGGATTCGAACTTGCGATTCCCGCCTCTTTACAGACGCCTGTTATTGTATATACAATAACCCATGCGAATTCTTTACGATCCGGGAAAACGTGAGAAGACCCTCGCCGAACGTGGACTGAGATTGGATATACTCCGCGTGGCGCGGATCGCCACATCTTCAGCATGAGAAAGGCAAACGATCGTGAGCAAACTCGCCTTGCGCC
>JBMSML010000004.1:0-30276 GCA_049421125.1 Burkholderiaceae bacterium | reverse complement strand
CCCCAGGGTTTTGCGAAAATTTTTCTTAAATTTATCGTCCGCATTCCCAATTCCGGAGTCTTGCACGGCGAGCTCCGCGAGCTCACGATTCCGTGCTGGCTCCAGAATCGCCCAGGCCACCGCCGACACCATGAGGTCAACTTGCGCCTGAGAATACCCGTCGATTCGGCCCTGAGCCGCCCGCGCACGATCCATCAGCGTCTTAATGGATTCCACTACATCGCTATTGGGCACCGTCACAATGGGTTCATCCTTCCGTCACACATTACGATTTACGCCGAGCAAAGGTAGATCGAAGTGCCGGATAGAACACCCCGATTGCGGCGATCATTAAAATCACCAGACTGATCGGCCGTGTAAAGAAGATCGTCCAGTCATTGTTAAAACTGACCATCGTGGTCATGAAGTTATCCTCGGCCAGGGGGCCGAGAATCGTTCCCAGCACCAGCGGGGCAATCGGAAACTTAAAGCGCTCAAAAAGAAAACCCAGCAGTCCAAACCCGGCGATAACATAGAGATCAGATGTATTGTTGCGCGCGGCAAACGCCCCCACAAAACAGAACATCACCACAAATGCCGAGACGGCCGCCTCGGGGGCATCCAGCACTTTGGTGAGCGGCTTTATCGCAAAGTATCCCAGTACGCACATCCCAACAATCGCAATAAAGACAGAGGCGAAGATCGTGTAGATGAGCGCGGAACTGCTCACGAAGACCTGCGGGCCAGGTTGAATGCCATGCAGCAAAAAGGCGGCCAGAATAATGGCCGTGGCCCCGCTGCCCGGGATCCCCATCGTCAATAAGGGCACAAGAGCACCCCCCACCGACGCAGTCGCCGCCGACTTTGCAGCAATAATGCCCTCGGGCGCACCGGTGCCGAGCATGTTGCCGTTCTTCCCATACTGTTTTTCCATGCCATAGGCCACAAAGGACGACACCGTGGCGCCCGCACCCGGCACGAGCCCCACCACCACTCCAGTCGCCGTGCCGCGGGCAAAACTCCCCCGCATCGGCAGCATCTCGCGCAGTGTTGGAAATGCGGTGACAAAGCGCTTTCCCTTGCTCGCCGGATCCACCTCCCCCTCACTGGGGTATCCGGCCGCCAGCCGTGTGAGCACCTCCCCAATGCCGTAGGCGCCCACCATCACAAGCAGAAATTCCAAACCGTCTTGCAAAAAGGGTTGACCAAAGGTCAGGCGATCCTGCCCGTACATCGAGTCCACGCCTACCGTGGCGATTAACAATCCCATGCACAGACTGATCAGGGCATTCACCATCGATTTACCGCCGAGCGACACTACGCTGGAGAGCCCAAACACAATCACCGCAAAGAACTCTGGGCTGGAAAATTTAAGTGCGATTTCCGCCACCGGCTTTGCCATGGCCACCATCAGAATCGCCGAGGAGATGCCGCCCACAAATGCGGCGATCAAGGAATACCCAAGGGCCTTGGCCGCCAACCCCTGACGCGTCATTTCGTATCCGTCCCATAACAGCGGTACGTCCATCGGTTCACCTGGAATACGGAACAAGATCGCCGTGATCGCGCCGCCGTAGGTGCCCGATACATACATTGCGGTAAGAAGAATCAGCGCGGGACCCACTCCCATCTGATAGGTGAACGGCAGCGCCAGCACTACACCCATCACCAGGGTGAGACCCGGCAGCACCGCCACCAACATCCCCAAGACCAACCCGATCACCATGACGAGCAGATTCACGGGGGTAAACACCGTGAGCGCCCCCTGGGCCAACTGAATCACTACATCCATGATCACCGCACTCCAATGAGTTGCATTAATCCCAACGAGAGCGCCTTAAATGGCCCCTCACCCAAGGGCAGGGAGATATAGGCGACCTTCATGAACACAAAGAAAAAGGCGAAACTGCCGATGATGCTCATCAGCGGATTCCAGACACGATGACGAAATCCGCCGACGGCGGAAAATAGGGACAAAAAGAGGGCGCTGCTCACAAAAAACCCAATGACTTGAATCCCGATCGCATAGGCCGCAATCAAGACAATTCCGCCCGCCAACTTCCATGGCTGAATCGGCTCACTGGGCGAATCCTCGGCGCTGGGGCTACTGGCCATCAGCGTCTTGACCGACCCCACCTCCTCGCCGCGTTCCGCAGCCTGTTCCTGCCGATCAATGAATCCCGAGAACTGATCTTTAGCGCCAGCGAGACGCTTCAGGGATTCATAGACACACAGCAGCGCCATGAGCGACAGAATAAGGCGCGGCCAGAATGCCGGCCCCAGCCGTCCGTCTGACGCGCCCACCGTAATGTCGGACAAAGACCACAGACAAAACACAGAAAAGCCGAACAACACCACATAGGGCATTGCACGTTGCACTCGATTCATGACAACCTCTTCAGCAGGACAATCTGCCGGTGGTGCACCGCCCCCCTAGGGCGGATCCCCCGGCAGTGGATGTGTTACGCCTTGTTGGCCTCGATGGCTTTCAACTCCCGCTGCAAAAAGGCGGCCGAGTCCTTCTGAGCGATAAAACTGTCCGCAAAGGCGAGCTCCTCGGCCAGGTACTCCTTGAACTCTTTCGATTGCGCCGCCTTTTCAATCGCGGCCGACAACACCTTCACCTGGGCCGGATCTGTTCCGGCACGCATCACAATGGCCCGGAATTGACTGATGTTGATGGTGAATCCCGAGTTCTTCACCAAGGGAATATCCTTGTAACCCGGTGCCGGTGCGTCCGCGAAAAAAGCGACGGGACGCATCTGATTCGATTTTAGAAACGACCCTACATCACCGGCCTGCTCCATCAGCACATCGGCATGCCCACCCAGAATCGACGCGTAGCGTTCGCCCGGCTTGGCAAACGGCACCAAACGGAATTTATGGCCTTTGGCCATCATCTGTTTCACCATAATCTCATCCGCACTGCCAAATCCCAGGATGGCCACTTTCACTTCATTGGTCTTGGAGTCATTCAATAGGTCCTGGAAGGTCTTCCATTTGCTATCTGTCTTGACGAACAGCCCCGTCGGCTGACGGATCATGATGCCGAGCGGGACAATTTCATCCAATTTCCATCGCGCCCCGCCACCGCTAGAAAGCGTGGCCAAGGTATCGCCGATCAATATGCCCATGGAGTAACCATCCGCCGCAGCGGTCAGCAGCTTGGTCATGCCGGTGTTGCCCGTTGCACCGGCCACGTTCACCACGGGAAACGAGACTTTGAGGTCGTCTTCCAGCATCTTTCCGATTTTTCGTGCGAGCTGGTCGGCCCCTCCACCCGCACCCCACGGCACGACGAATTCGATCGGGCGGCCAGGATACCTGGACTGCGCCCATGCGGCGCCAGCCGACAACAGACCGCTTGATGCGGCCGTCACGCCTAAGCAGGCACCGAGTACGCGACGACGGGACTCTGAATGATTCATAAAACCTTCTCCTTAGGAAGTGAATGTCAAAGCCACGTTATTAGAATTTGCGGTGCACAAAAGTACCGAATTATGAAAAATTTTGGGATATTCTGGATACCACTATGGAAAGCAATCAATCCAATGCATCGGCAATACGGGCGTTTCGCATGCTGGAGTGCCTATCCGGCAACGATGGGCTGTCACTGGCCGAACTCATGCAACGCACGGCCCTTCCCAAACAAACCGTCCACCGGATTCTGGAGCAATTGCAATTTTCCGGACTGGTCGTGAAATATCCCGGCGATAAACGCTATCAACTCGGCCGTCGTGTCGAGCGATTCGCCACCCACGTGCTGATGGGCGGTCAAAGCCAGCGCGAGCGCCATGCCATCCTGCAATCCTTAGTGGCCGATGTCGAAGAAACATGCAACCTGACCGCGTTGGCGGGCTCCGATATCGTCTACCTTGATCGCGTGGAAGCGGCCTGGCCGCTCCGCGTCATTCTGAGTCCCGGTTCACATGTGCCCCTTCACGCGACGGCAAGTGGCAAACTCCTCTTGGCCCTGTTACCGAAGCAACAACGCGAGCGCCTGATCCGCGTTCTGTCCATGCGCGCGCTCACTCACCATACCTTGACCACGCATGAACAGTTGCAACAGGAGCTGGTCACGATACGTAAGAACCGCATTAGCCTAAACCGCGAAGAACACCTCCAGGGGCTGATTGCTGTCGCAGTACCCGTAATGCTGGATAAAGAAAAGGCCTGCGCAGCCGTTGCCTTGCAGGCCCCCATCGGGCGGAAGACCCTGGATGATCTGTTAGACGTCGTGCCCCGGATGCGACAAGCCGCCTCCGAGCTTGCACTCACGTTTCACGCGGAAGACACCGCCCATCACACATAGTCTTTATATTTCTCCAGGAATCGCACCGGTTTACTGAGCGCGTCCCGACGGAACGGATCGCCGAGCTCTCGTGTGCACATGATCTCGATCACGCAGGTCTTGCGCTGATTCATCTGCAGATCAATCGCCTTCTTCAAGGCGCCGCCAACCCCCTCAAGCGCATCCACCACGATGCCTTCCGCGCCCATGGATCGGGCAATCGCGGCAAAGCTTGGGCTCTCGAGTTCTCCGGCAACAAACCGTCGATTGTAGAAGTCCACCTGATTCTTCTTCTCCGCCCCCCACTGACGATTGTGGAAGACCACCGCCGTGACGGGAATATCGTGCCGCACCGCCGTCATGATCTCCACCATGCTCATGGCCCATGCACCATCGCCCGCATAAGCGATGGCCGGACGATCCATGGCGGCGCATTTCGCACCGATGATGGTGGGCAGGGCATAACCGCAGTTGCCGAAACTCATCGGCGCAAAGAAACTGCGCGGCTCTTCAAACCGGAGGTAGCTATTGGCCACGGAATTGATATTCCCAATATCCGTCGAGACCATGGCACGCGCCGGCATCGCCTTCTCGAGTTCACGCAGCACCTGGCGCGGATGAAGGTAATGACCACCGTTAAACGTGCGCTCGTGTTTGGCCTCTTCGATCATGTCCAGGCTGTACGCGTCACGCTCGTGGGTCCACTCGGTCAGCTCTTTCTCCCAGGCGTCCTTCTCCGACTTGATCTTGGCGGCACGCTCCGCTTTGGTCGCATCACAGGCGAGTGACGCCGATGCAATGCGCGCCAGTAACGCCTTGGCGACCGCCTTCGCATCGCCATGAATGCCCACCGAAATCTTTTTCACCAATCCAAGATTGGTGTGATCCGCCTCGACCTGGATGATCTTGGCCTCCTTGGGCCAGTAATCCATGCCGTGTTGGGGCAAGGTACCAAACGGCCCCATCCGAGATCCCAACGCGATCACCACGTCGGCCTGGGCGATTAACTTCATCGCCGCCTTCGAGCCCTGATACCCCAGAGGGCCGGCCCACAACGGGTGGCTCGCAGGGAACGCATCATTGCGCAGGTAGCCGGTGGCGACCGGCGCGCCCAGGCGCTCGGCCAATAATTTGCATTCCTCGACCGCATCCCCCATCACCACGCCGCCTCCGGCCAGAATGACCGGGAATTTCGCCGCGGCGAGCAGATCCGCGGCCGCCCGCAGGCTGTTCTCGCCTCCTGATCCGCGTTCCACGCGCATCGGCTTGGGAATCTCGCACTGAACTTCCCCGTAGAAATAGTCTCGGGGAATATTGAGTTGTGTGGGACCCATTTCCGAAATGGCCCGATCAAAACAACGGCCTGTAATTTCGGCCATCCGCTTCGGATTCACGACATGGCCTTGATATTTGGTGAATTCCTGGAACATCGGAAGTTGATGCGCCTCCTGGAATCCGCCCAGGCCAATGCCCATGGTGCCCGTCTCCGGCGTGATGATCACGACCGGACTGTGCGCCCAATAAGCCGCTGCAATCGCGGTGACGCAGTTGCTGATTCCAGGTCCGTTTTGCCCGATCACGACCCCGTGGCGGCCGGACACACGCGCATAACCATCCGCCATATGCGCTGCCCCTTGCTCGTGCACCACCGGAATCAGACGAATGCCGGCGGGTGCAAAAATGTCCATGGCGTCCATGAAGGCCGAGCCCATGATGCCGAACATCTCCGTCACTCCATTGGCCACCAAGGTCTCCACAAACGCCTCCGAGGGCGTCATCTTTTGCACGCCCTGAACGGGTTGCCGAATCTCCACTAGTTTGTTCACGTGATCTCCTTGTTGATATCGACGGGCCGCGTCCCCGTAACGTCGGCGGATCGACCCGAGGCTGCACAGTCTAGAAAGATCCGGTCCATAAGTCAATAAATTTCTTTTTTTGGAACTTATTGATTAAAAAAATGGAATCTAATAGTATTTAGCCGGATGAATAACCCAACAGATGCCTTTTTCGGCCGATTAGATGGGGACACCCCAAATCTACGACTGTTCGCCCTGCTCGAACTGATCGCAGAAAAGGACCGGCCATTCACGCTGCAAACCATTGCGGAAGAATCCGGCCTGCCCAAGCCCACCACCCATCGGATGCTGGCCCAACTGGAATCGGCCGGCATCTTGCAACGCGATGGCAATGGGCGGCACTACAGCACCGGGCAGCGGTTCATCAAACTGGCGGAGACGCTATTGCTCAACAGCACCACGCAGGGCGCCCGGCATGCGGTGTTACGCCAACTCGTCGATGAAGTGGGAGAGAGCTGCAACCTCACCGCCTTCTCCGGTGGCGAGGTCCTCTACCTGGATCGTGTCGAGACCGCCGCTCCCTTGCGGTTTTATCTGCATCCCGGTTCGCGCGTGCCGGCGCATTGCTCCGCGACCGGGAAATTATTTCTCAGTCAAATGCCGCCCGCCCAGCGTCGGCGAATCCTGTCGGCCGTTCCGCTTGAGAAATTTACGGGCAATACCCATCACCAGATGGAATCGCTCGAGCAGGAACTGGACGTGGTGCGTGCCCAAGGCTATGCCTTTGACAATGAGGAGTTCCTGCCCGGTCTGTTGTGCCTGGGCGTGCTCGTGCCAACGCCACGCGGCCACTCCAATATGGGCATCGCCCTGCAGGCGCCCATCATGCGCTTCACCAAAGAACGTGCATTGTCGTTTCTGCCCGCCCTGCGGAAGGCGGCCAACGCTATCGCACACATCAACGATGGCCATCCGACAGAGGACCCCGATCATGACCAAGACTGAGGCGCTCACCCCGTCGGTACGCTTAAGCGTCAGGGATACCTTTGGCATCGATTCGGACCTGACCGTGCCCGGATTTTCGGAACGCGATGAGCATGTGCCCGAAATCGATACCGCCTATCGTTTTAATCCGAACGTCACGCTGGCGATTCTGGCTGGGTTTGCCCACAACCGCCGCGTGGCGTTACAGGGACTTCACGGAACGGGAAAGTCCACCCATATCGAACAGGTTGCCGCCCGACTGAACTGGCCCTGTGTACGCGTCAATCTGGATGGGCACATCAGTCGACTGGATCTTGTGGGTAAGGATGCGATCGTTTTGCGAGACGGCAAGCAGATCACCGAATTCCAAGAAGGCATTCTTCCGTGGGCGCTGCAACGTCCGGTGGCCCTGGTGTTTGACGAATACGATGCCGGCCGGCCAGAGGTCATGTTCGTGATCCAACGGGTGTTAGAGCGCGATGGAGGGTTCACCCTGTTAGACCAGAAACGCGTGCTTCGGCCCCATGCCTATTTTCGGATGTTCGCCACGATGAACACGCTCGGACAAGGCAACTCCAGTGGCCTGTATCACGGCGCCCAGCTCTTGAATCATGCGCAGCTCGACCGATGGAATCTTGTGGCGTCACTCGACTACTTGCCCGCAGAAGAGGAAGCCGCAATCGTGCTGGCGCGCGTCCCCGCCCTGAACACCCCGACGGGCATCGCGACCGTGAACGCCATGGTGGCCCTGGCCGCTCTGACGCGTAAAGGGTTTGCCGTGGGCGATCTGTCCGCGCTGATGTCCCCCCGCACCGTGATCACCTGGGCAGAGAATCTCGAACTGTTCCATGATCTGTCCACGGCGTTTCATTTGTCGTTTCTCAACAAATGTGAGCCGGCAGAGCGAGTGATTGTGGCGGAATATTTTCAACGGTGCTTTGATCAGGACCTGCCCCTTCCCGCGGGCCACGCACCCCATCCCGCGTGATGATGACCCCTGCGACAACGCTCAAACAGTTTGAGTCGACGGTCGGTGGCGCGGTGATTCGCGCCCTGACCGGCGTTCCGGATCTTCAGTGGAGTGGTCGCACGCTGTATCGCGGAGTGGATCCGATCCCACTCGTCGCCCCACACCAGACCGATGCCCACACCACCCTGAACGACCAACGGGCGCTCCTCGATGGGATGGGCCTTCGACTCCATCATAGTGACCACCGGCTGCACCTGCGCTTTGCTCCGCAAGACGACATCGAGCGCCTGGTCTATGAGCTGCTCGAGCAGTGCCGCTGTGAAAGTCTCGCGCCAGCCAGCATGACGGGTTTGCGTCGTAACCTGCGGGAGCGGTTCGAACGATGGTCGCGTGACTTTATGGGTTCCGGTTTGACGGAGACCAGTCTGGGGATTCTCTTGTTCACCGTGGCAATCACGGTGTGGACCAGACTGACGGGTCATGATGTGGACGATGCTATCGCCGATCTCATGGAGGCGACACGTGCCGGCATCGTGGCCGACCTTGGACGCGATCTCGCCGGACTAAAACAACACCGTGAAGACCAAGGGATGTTCATCCATCATTCCTTGTCCATCTGCCAATGGGTGGGTCGGGCAGTGCGCACCGCGACATCCACCGGTACCGCCCGACCATTTAAGAGTCGAAATGGGTTCGCCCTGCGTCTTCACTTTCAGGCCGACCACACACCACCCCCCGTCGTCGCAGAACTCGGTGAGAACAAAACCTGGCTGGCGACAGGTCAGCGCTATCGCATCTTCACGCGGGCCTACGATCAGGAAGTCGATGCCCGCGCCCTGGTTCGAGCGGAACAACTGATCGGATTTCGTGGCGACATGGACAGCGAGCTGGCCGCCCTAGGGCTGAACGTTCCCCGGTTGGCGCGCATGCTCCAGCATCGACTGGCCATCCCGCACGATCCCACCTGGCGGTTTCAGCAAGAGGAGGGCCTGATTGACGGACGGCGACTTGCGCAACTCATCAGCAATTCCTCGCAACAAGACATCTTTCAGCGCGAGATCGAAGAGCCCGCCGTCGAGTGCGCCGTCACGCTCTTGTTGGACTGCTCCGGCTCCATGAAGCGCCACTCGCAACCGATGTCCATCATGGCGGATATTCTGGGCCGCGCGCTCGCGATGGCGGGAGCGCGCACCGAGGTATTGGGGTTTTCAACCGCCGCCTGGAATGGTGGACGGGCCCTGCGAGACTGGCAGCGGGCGGGTCGGCTCGACATGCCAGGTCGCCTGAATGAACAACTGCACCTGGTATTCAAATCGGCCGCGACGCCCTGGCGTAACGCGCGTATGGGCTTAGCCGGTTTACGCCGCATGGACTTGTATCGGGAAGGCATGGATGGGGAAGCCGTTGCCTGGGCCTGTCAGCGCTTGCTGGCCCAGCCGGCGAAACGCCGTCTGTTACTGGTGGTGTCCGATGGATGCCCCATGGACTCGGCCACCCATCAACATAATGACGCCTACTACCTGGACCAGCATCTCCGACAGACCGTTACACACTATGAACGTTCGGCTAACATCTCGATCTCGGGGGTCGGGGTAGGACTTGACCTGGGGTGCTTTTACCGACGCCGACTCGCAGTGGATTTGCAAGACGGTTTGGGCGAGGACTTACTGCTGCAAATCGTCGATCTCCTATCCAAACACAGAGCCCCTCAACCCGTTGGACGCCCATCATGATCACCAGTGCGCTTCACCCGCGGCTTAGCCAACTCATTCGCGAAGAGCGCAGCGACATGGCGCTCGGCGTGGTCTACCCCAGAGATGCCATATCGCTGGCGGCCGCCCGTCAAGTGGCGGACCTCGGGATGGCGCGCGTGTCGCTCATCGGTCCCGAGGCCTCATTACGTGACATCGCAGAACGAGAGAACATATCGCTCACCGGCATGCAGATCGTGCCCACATCGGAAGATCCCAAGGAGGCCTCCAAGACGGCCACACTCATGACACGGGATCAGAAGTTTGCCGTGCTCATGAAGGGATCTCTGCATACCGATGACCTCATGAGTGCCGTGGTGCATCGGGATTACGGGCTGCGCACACCGCGTCGTATCAGTCATGTCATTTTGTGCGATGTGCCCCGATACCATAAGCTCATCGCGTTAGCCGATTGTGTCGTCAATCTGTCGCCGGATATTAAACAGAAGCATGACATGCTGGTCGATGCCATTCATTTTCTCCACAGTATCGGCATCGCCAAACCGAAAGTCGCGATCGTGGCGGCCGTCGAGGTGGTCAATCCCGCCATGCCGGCCACGGTGGATGCGGCGGAACTGGTACGGCAGTCAAAGCTGCCCGGATTTCCCGAGGCGATTGTTGAAGGCCCATTTGGATTCGACAACGCGATCTCTGCCGAGGCAGCCCGTATCAAAGGAATCACCTCGTCGGTATCCGGAGATCCGGATCTGGTCTTACTGCCGGATATCGAGGCCAGTAACATTCTGTACAAGGGGCTGATTTATCTTGCCGATGGCGCCTGCGCGGGCACCATCACGGGCGCAAGGGTGCCCATCGTGCTGACCTCGCGCGCGGATACCGTGTTCTCGCGTCTGGCCTCCGTGGCGGTGTCGCTTCGAGCCGCCCGTCATCGCCCCCATCCTAATGGCTAAGGATTTCATCATCACTATGAGTGCATCCCAACCCCTTCACGATCCGATTGCGCAGCCCGCTTCGCAGTCCACGGAAATTAAAAAGACCACGTGTTATATGTGTGCCTGCCGATGCGGCATTCGGGTGCACCTGCGCGATGGCGAGGTACGCTATATCGATGGCAATCCCGACCACCCGCTCAACAAAGGCGTGATCTGCGCCAAGGGATCCTCGGGCATCATGAAGCAGGTATCGCCCGCACGCATCACCCAGCCTTTACGGCGTATCCCCGGACGTGATCGTGGTGAGTCCGCCTTCGAGATGATCAGCTGGGACGAGGCGTTTGCGATCCTTGAGCAGCGACTCGCGCATCTGCGGGCGACCGATCCCAAGAAATTCGCCCTCTTCACCGGACGCGATCAAATGCAGGCCCTGACCGGGTTATTTGCCCGCCAGTTTGGCACGCCCAACTACGCGGCCCATGGCGGTTTCTGCTCCGTGAATATGGCCGCCGGAATGATTTACACCATCGGTGGCAGTTTTTGGGAGTTTGGCGGGCCGGATCTGGAGCAGGCCAAGCTATTCGTGATGCTGGGCACCGCGGAAGATCATCACAGTAACCCCATGAAGATGGCCTTATCGAAATTCAAGCGTAACGGTGGCCGCTTTATTTCGATCAACCCCGTGCGCACCGGTTACTCGGCCATTGCCGACGAATGGATTCCGATTCGTCCCGGCACCGATGGTGCACTTCTGCTGGCACTGGTTCGGGCCCTCATGGCCGCCAATAAGATCGATATCGATTTTCTGAAGTCGTTCTCGAATAGCCCCGACCTGATCATTCAGGACGACGGGCCCGACCAAGGTCTGTTCCTGCTCGACCCCGATCGGCCCAGCGTCAGCGATGACCTACCGATGAATAAACTCGCTTGGTGCATGAACACCCAGCGGCCCGTTCCACGGGAGACCAGTGCCGTGGACACGTTTGCGCTCGAGGGAGAGTTCGTGGTGCCCGACGGCCCGCATCGGGGCAAACGCGTGGCCACCAGTTTTGAAATGCTCAAGCGTCAAGTGGCACACGCTTCTCCCGAATGGGCAGAGTCCATCACCGGAATTCCTGCCGCCCGCATTCGTCTCCTGGCCAGTGAACTGGCCCACGCCGCGTTCGAGCAGTCGTTCGAGCTGCCCATCTCCTGGACCGATGCCTGGGGCAAGACCCACTCCAGCGTGATCGGTCGCCCCGTCGCCTTTCATGCCATGCGTGGCCTGGCCGCCCATTCCAACGGATTTCAGACGGTGCGCACACTGGCCATTCTGATGAGCCTGTTGGGCACGATTGATCGGCCCGGCGGCTTTCGACACAAGGCGCCCTATCCCCGACAGACCCCACCGCGCGTGCGCTCCACCTCATCGGAAGCGCAGATTCAACCCAACACCCCGCTCGGCGCGGCACCTCTGGGCTGGCCTGCACGACCGGAGGATCTTGCGGTCACCGCAGAGGGTGATCCCATCCGAATCGATAAAGCCTTTTCCTGGGAGCATCCGCTATCGGCCCATGGCCTGATTCATAACGTGATCACCAATGCGGTACGTGGCGATCCCTACCCGATCGATACCCTGTTTATTTTCATGGCCAATATGGCCTGGAACTCCACCATGAACACCATGGCCATTCGCGACATGCTCAATGCCAAGAATGAACACGGTGAATTCAAGATTCCGTTTCTGGTGGTCTGCGATGCATTCGATTCCGAGATGGTCGCTTATGCGGATTTGGTTCTTCCAGACACCACCTACCTGGAGCGGCATGACTGCATGAGTCTCTTGGATCGCCCGATCTCCGAATTCGATGGGCCGGTCGACTCGGTGCGCATTCCGGTGGTACCCCCCAAAGGAGAATGCAAACCCTTTCAGGAAGTATTGGTGGAGTTGGCCTCTCGGCTCAAACTGCCCGCCTTCACCACGGCCGATGGTCAACGCAAGTTTAAAGACTACCCCCACTTCATCACGCACTTTGAAACCGCGCCGGGCTCCGGCATTGGCTTTCTGGCCGGATGGCGCGGGAAAGATGGCACACAGTCACTCAAAGGCGAGCCCAATCCCCACCAGTGGGAGATGTACGCCAAAAATAACTGTGTATTTCATTTTGAGCTTGAACCCCATATGCAGTACATGCGCAACTGGAACCGCGACTACATCCGCTTTGCAAAGGAATATGGCATGCGGCAGAAAGAAGAGCCGGTGCAGATTGCGATCTATTGCGAACATCTGCAGTATTTCCGATTGGCCGCACAGGGCAAGCGTGCCGGCCGACAGCCACCGCCGGCACTGCGTCAACGCATTGAGACCTACTTTGATCCGCTGCCATTCTGGTATGCCCCCCTGGAAGACGGTGTCACGAACACGGATGACTATCCTTTGCATGCGGTCACACAACGCCCCATGGCCATGTATCACTCGTGGGATTCGCAGAATGCCTGGCTGCGTCAGATCCACAGTCACAACTACCTGTTCGTCAATCCCATCACGGCCAAAGCCGCCGGTGTCAACGATGGGGGTTGGCTTTGGGTGGAATCGCAGTGGGGTCAGGTGCGCTGCATGGCCCGTTATTCCGAAGCGGTCGAACCCGGCACCGTCTGGACCTGGAACGCCATCGGCAAATCCGACGGAGCGTGGCGTTTAGCGCCGGGAGCGGATGAGTCCCGCAAAGGTTTTCTGCTGAACCATCTCATCTCCGAGGAACTGCCCCGTACGATCAACGGCGCGCAGGACAACGGCACCATCAGCAACTCCGATCCCATCACCGGCCAGGCGGGTTGGTATGACGTTCGGGTTCGCATTCGCCCGGCACGTCCGGATGAACCCGCCCAGACGTACCCTCAGGCCACCACCCCACCATCGCCCGGCGCCGCCTCGACGCCCAACACCATCGCCTACATCGCATCATGAGCACGCCCAAACAACTCGCCCTGGTGATTGACCTGAACGTCTGCGTCGGATGTCACGCCTGTGTGACCTCATGCAAACAATGGAACACGTCGGGAGCGGCCGGTCCCATGAGCGATCAGAATCCTTACGGCGCAGATCCCACCGGTACGTTTTTCAACCGGGTGCAGACCTATGAGGCCGGCACCTTCCCCCTGACCGAGACGATTCATTTCCCAAAATCCTGCCTGCATTGCGAAGATCCCCCCTGCGTGCCGGTCTGCCCTACCGGAGCGAGTTACAAGCGACAGGAAGATGGCATTGTGTTGGTGGATTACGACAAGTGCATCGGCTGTAAATACTGCGCCTGGGCCTGCCCCTATGGTGCACGTGAACTTGATGAGCAGCGTCAGGTCATGACCAAGTGCACGCTCTGCGTTGATCGGATCTATAACCCCGATCTTCCGGAAAACGAGCGCAAACCCGCCTGCGTGATGGCCTGCCCAACGAACGCCCGGCTCTTCGGGGATATCCACGACAGCGCATCCGAGGTGGCCACTGCGATTCGAGAGCGCCAGGGATATGCATTGATGCCCGAACACGACACCAAACCCGCCAACCACTACCTTCCGCGATCAATTACGGCCGTGATTGAAGCGGCCAAAAAAGACCTCTAAGAAAAGATCCGTCATGCATCCCGCTTTTTCTGTGATCAGTTTTACGACCCTGCTGGGTGCCTCCCAAGGGCTCGTCACCGCGCTCAGCGTGTTGCAGCTCGTCGGGGTTGTGGTTCCCCATCTCTTTGGACTGCTGACATTCGCGGTCGTGCTGTTGGTCATCAGTCTTGGGGCGTCGTTTTTCCACCTGGGGCATCCTGAGCGTGCCTGGCGGGCCGCCACCATGTGGCGCACCTCTTGGCTATCGCGCGAAGTAATCGTGCTGCCGCTATTCATCGCACTGACCGCACTCTGGGCACTGATGGTGTTCATGGGCAGCGCATCGCTCCTGATGCCGATCCTACTGATTCTGCTGTCCGCGGTCTTGTGGTACTGCACCGCGATGATCTACGCCTGCATCCGGTTTATCCAAGAGTGGGCCCACGGCATTACGGTAGTGAACTATTTCGTTCTGGGCATTGCATCGGGATGCGTCCTGCTCACCTCAGGCCTTGCATGGATCAACACCGATCCGGCGCTCACTCAAACGATCGCCCGGTGGGCCCTGATCGCTACCCTGATCGGGTGGGGCACACGCTCGGTGGCCCTTCGGCGAAATGCATCGCTGAAGCCGGCCTCGACACTGCAATCGGCCACGGGCATCCCCCATGCCGTGATTCAACAGAAATCCATGGGCATGAGTGCCGGTGCGTTTAACACCCGCGAGTTCTTCCATGGTCAAACGGAATTCTTCGTGCGCAATATCAAATCCCTCATGCAGGGACTGTGCTTTGCAGCCCCCATCGCGCTCTTAGTGCTGGGGGCCGTCACGGATGTGCGTGCGTTCCTCGTATTGGCGTTTCCGATTCAATACGCCGGTTTACTTGCCGAGCGCTGGCTCTTTTTTGCCCAGGCCCGCCATCCGCAAAATATCTACTATCAAGTGGTGTCCTAAGGCTTACTTCTCCACGAACGCCCGTTCGAACACGTAATCCCCGTGATGCCCAAGGCTTGGGGAGACCTTAAAGCCACGGGCATCGAGCATCTCGGAGGTTTCCTTGAGCATGGCGGGACTGCCGCAGATCATCGCCCGATCCACCCGTGGATCCAAAGGTGGAAGACCAATATCCTCAAAGAGCTTGCCACTCTCAATGGCGGTCGTCAGTCGGCCGGTCTGTTGAAAGGCCTCGCGGGTCACCGTGGGGTAATAGATGAAC
Source organism: Burkholderiaceae bacterium (assembly GCA_049421125.1). Taxonomy (GTDB): domain Bacteria; phylum Pseudomonadota; class Gammaproteobacteria; order Burkholderiales; family Burkholderiaceae_A; genus Lacustribacter. The sequence goes on along the minus strand of JBMSML010000004.1, from coordinate 14,816 downwards.
TGGCCGCGCACCATCTCGCCTAAAAACTCATGCTCCGGCAGTTCCTGACGTAGATAATCCGCGTAGGCCAATTCGCTCACAATGCGCACCCCGTGGACCAGAATGACTTTTTGGAAACGTTCATAGGTTTCCGGGTCGCGAATGATGCTCATGAACGGCGCCATCCCCGTGCCGGTACTGAAGAGGTACAGGTGTCGGCCAGGATTCAGATCATCCAAGACCAGGGTGCCCACTGACTTCTCGCTGACCAGGACCGGATCCCCGACGCGAATGTTCTGAAGCCGTGAGGTGAGCGGGCCATTGGGCACCTTGATGCTGAGGAACTCCAGATGCTCCTCATAGTTCGGACTCACCACGCTATAGGCACGTACCAATGGCTTGCCATCGACTTCTAATCCGATCATCAGAAAGTGGCCGTTGCGAAACCGCAGACCCTGACGTCGCGTGGTGGTGAAACTGAACAACGTGTCATTCCAGTGATGCACGCTCAGAACAGTCTCTGGGTGGTACTTCGACATGCTTAATCTCCGACAAAGGGATTGGATCGGCGCTCTTCCCCAAAAGTGCTCATCGGGCCATGACCCGGTACAAAGGAGATGTCATCGCCCAGGGGAAACAACTTGTCTCGAATCGAGTGAATGAGCTGCTGATGATTGCCCTTGGGGAAATCGGTACGTCCAATGGACCCGGAAAAGAGCACATCACCCACGAAGGCCAGACGATCCTCGGCGTGCACAAACACGACGTGACCCGGCGTATGCCCCGGACAATGCAGGACCTGCAGGGACTGCTCCCCCACCGTGACCGCATCGCCATCGTGTAACCAACGATCCGGCACAAAGCTCGCCGCGCCCGCCATGCCGAACATCGCGCCCTGGGTGGCCAATTGGGCAATCCAGAATTCATCATCGGGGTGCGGCCCCTCGATGGAAACACCGAGTCGCTTGGCGAGAATGCCGGCCTGCCCGCAATGATCAATGTGACCATGCGTGAGCAGGATTTTCTCGACCTGCACACCCCGCTCATTCACGATGGCCTGCAGGTGATCCAGATCACCACCCGGATCAATCAGCGCGGCGCGTTGGGTCTGCGGACACACCACTAATGAACAGTTCTGCTCGAACGCGGTGACCGGAACAATCTCATAATGCATCGCCGCATTATCGCAGATGACGCTAGGACGACTCCGTGCGCGCGGCCTGCACGGTCAGGCCGGACCGGCCGATGCGCCCTCAGACGCGCCGTCAGAACAGGGGTTCGTTGAACTTACTGGGATGCTCACCACGCTCATAGACCACATGGGCACGGCCCACGATCAACGGATCGAGCCGGCCGACGGTATCCACATCCTTTTTCGCGTACGGCAGCTTATGCAGTACGTAGCGCATCGCATTCAGTCTTGCCCGCTTCTTGCAGTCGCTCTTGATCACGGTCCATGGCGCATCGGCCGTATCGGTCTGACTGAACATGGCCTCTTTTGCGTTGGTGTAGTCCTTCCACTTATTCAAGGAAAGCTTATCAATCGGACTCAGCTTCCATTGCTTTAAGGGGTGCACCTCACGCTCCTTGAATCGACGACGCTGCTCCTTCTGGCTCACCGAGAACCAGAACTTGATCAGCCAGACTCCGCTGCGCACCAGGTGGCGCTCAAACTCCGGTGCCTGTCGCATGAACTCGTTGTACTCCTCGTCAGTGCAAAATCCCATCACCCGTTCGACACCGGCGCGGTTATACCAACTGCGATCAAACAAGGCGATCTCACCCGCCGTTGGGAGATGCTGCACATAGCGCTGAAAGTACCACTGACCTTTTTCGGTCTCCGTCGGTTTTTCCAAGGCCACCACGCGCGCACCCCGGGGATTGAGATGCTCCATGAACCGCTTGATCGTGCCCCCTTTGCCTGCGGCATCGCGCCCTTCAAACAAAATCACCACACGCTGTCGCTTTTCCTTAACCCAGGCCTGCAGTTTCAGTAGTTCGACCTGGAGTTTGTATTTCTGCGCCTCATAGGTGGCTCGGCGCATCAGGTTTTTGTAGGGATAACCGCCCTGACGCCAATCCTTGGACAACTCCTCATCCGGATTCGTCACCGCACCGCGCGCATTGCGATCGGCCAACTCTGGAATCGACAAAAATACGTCCCGAATCGCCGCCACATCATCGGCCGACGCGCCACGAATCAAAGCGCGCAGATCCGAAATACGATGGTCGGCCGTGGTGTGCGCCCCGATTGACAGGATCGATCGAATTGCCTGTTGCTGTTTCGCGCGCGCCGAATGCATCGATCGCTGAGAGACATGGCGGGCAATACCCCCGGGCGTTAGGCTCGCAGGCCGATCCCCCTGACTGACACGCCGCACTTGAGTGGCACCCACACCCGCTTTCACCGCGGTCTTTGATCCTGTTTTTGCTCTGGCCATATATCGTTTGCCCCGCCGATGCCGACGAGGTCTGCTTCCGGATGTCAAACGCCTATTGTGCGCCCGTCACACACCGAGTTCGATGCATATTTTTGAAGTTGATCAAAGAAATGCCGCAGACGAGCGGCAATAGACGGCTTATAACCTGCGGGGGAGGTTTAGGCGGGTTGCAGGGCGTGGTACTCGAGATCCGCGAGCGCCACCACGTCTAGCGCACGCGCGTGGGTAGCCTCAAGAATCACCGGCGGCGCCACTCCGGCCTCGGCGGCTTCACGCCAGCGACCGGCGCACAGGCACCACCGATCTCCGGGTTTAAGACCCGGGAACCGATACTGAGGATTGGGCGTGGACAAGTCGTTGCCACGGGATTTGGAAAACGCCAGAAACGCGTCAGTCATCTGGGCGCAAACGGTGTGCGAGCCGAGATCCTCGGGCGACGTATTGCAACACCCGTCCCGAAAGAATCCGGTCACGGGATTGGTGCTGCAGGATTGCAGCGGACCGCCCAACACATTTTTTGCCATTGTGCTCATGACTGCATCATAGCGGGCCGGCTCATTGCCTTCCCAATCTTTCTGAGGCGCCAAACGAATGCGGGCGCCGTTGGCACCGCCACGATAGTCGGACCCGCGGAAGGTGCGGGCGCTATCCCAGGCCGTGGCCACCATATTCGCAATCGACAAACCGGTCGCCGCGATCTTGGCTTTCACGGCATTCACGTCGTAGCTCTTGTTGCCGGCGAGAATAAACAGATCCGACCAAGAAAGTTTGTTGCCGTATTTTTTCTTGATCGGCCACAACAGACGACGGCCCTTGTCCAGGTTGCCGTTATCCGGCCAGGAGTTCAAAGGTGCAAACCGCTGCGCACCGGTGCCCGCGCCACCGCGGCCATCGGCAATACGATACGTGCCGGCGGCGTGCCAGGCCAGACGAATCATCAACATAGTTGCTTCCTAATTAAGTTGAACGATAAGACCGTGTGCAGGCTCCAGGCTGACCGCGCGGAGGCCGTAAACGGGCATATCGCATGACCAACATCGCCGCTTTGATGCCGCGATGGAAGTGATCCTAAGTGGGGGTTTTAGAAAAGTCCAATTGAAAATCTATTTTTCATTGATAAAATTAATCAAGGAAAAATCTAGGAGATTGTGTCGACAAACTGCCCTAGCCCCGACGTTCCGTGGTCATGGGAAAAACCCGAGATGCGCCTAAAATCAACGGATGGACGCCCCCACCATCTCCTATCTCCGGCGGCAGATCGCCAGCGCCAAGGTGTCCTGCTCCGAGGTCCTGGAGGCCCATACTGCGCGGATTCAGGAACGAAACCCCGAGTTAAATGCCCTGCCGACCCTTTGCCTGGAACGGGCCCGGGCAGAATCCCGGCGCTTGGATGATCAATTGGTGCGCAGCCGAAAAACAAAGGTGGCCGCACCAATGGGGCCCCTGACCGGAATGCCCTACGCCGCCAAGGACATGTTCGACACCGAAGGGGTTCGCACCACCTACGGCAGCCCCCTCTTCCAAGACCAGGTGCCCCAACGCGATGCCGAAATCGTCCGTCGGGTGCGCGCGGCGGGTGCGGTGCTGGTCGGCAAATCCAACACCCCGGAATTCGCCGCGGGCAGTCAGACCTTTAACACCGTCTTCGGGGCCACGCGTAACCCGTGGGACCTCACGCGCACCTGTGGTGGTTCCACTGGCGGTGGGGCAGTCGCACTCGCCACCGGCATGGTGACCTTGGCCGACGGTTCTGATCTCGCGGCGTCACTGCGCAATCCCGCGAGTTTTTGTGGCATCACCGGACTTCGGCCATCGAGCCACCTGGACCCCCGACTGCAAACCGGTGCTAATCCGTTCAATACCCTGTCGATGGTCGGCCCGATGGGTCGCACCGTGGCCGACACGCGAGAACTCTTTCTGGCCATCTTCGATCCCGATGGCTGTCGCCCGCAACGCTCCTTAAACGACTGGGTGGCGCTTCGGGATCAACAGGCCAAGGATCGGCACACCACGCACCGTCGACGTCGGCTGCGCATCGGCTGGGCCCCCGAATGGGGCGGTCTGCCCGTCGCCCATGCCGTGGACCGCGCCATGCGTCGTTGCGAAGCCCAACTGCGTCGCCACGGCATCGACCTGATCGAAGGGTTTCCAGAGTTGCCCGATGTGCGCAGCGGGTTTCTCACGCTGCGCGGAGAATATTTTGTGGCGGAATTCTCAGACCTTTATGCCCGCCATGCCAGTGCCCTAAAAGACACGGTGATCTGGAATATCGAACAGGGCCTTGCGCTGAGTGCCCAGCAGATTGCCGATGCCCACAAGATTCGTGGCGTCACACTCACTCGCATCACGGATCATATGAATCAGCACCGGCTCGATGCCATCATCGGTCCCACCAATCAAGTGCTGCCGTTTGACCTCACTACGCCTTATATCACACGCATCAATGACCAATCCCTCGAGACCTATATCGACTGGTTAGCCTCGAATTTCATCATCACCATGGCAGGGTTACCGGCCATCTCCATACCGGCGGGCATGGCGGCCGAGCGCGACAACGAGGCGCCGCTGCCGGTGGGACTGCAGGCGGTGGGCCGTTGGGGGCAGGACATGGACCTGTTGGACGTTGCGGAAATTCTGGAATCAGCGCTCGCCCCATTGAACGCTTCACGGAGACCGTCATGAGCAGCCACAACTCCAATCCACAACGCATCGCCAATCTGCGCAAGGACTATGCCCAGGCGTCGTTGGATATTGATGATGTCCACGCCAACCCGACGGAACAATTTCAACAGTGGTTTCAAGAGGCCTTGCAGGCAGAAGTGTTGGAGCCCAATGCCATGACCCTGTCTACGATCGATCCTAACGGTCGACCATCGGCACGCATCGTCCTCATCAAGGGCATCGATGACCTGGGCGTCACGTTTTTCACGAACTATGACAGCCGCAAAGGACAGGCGCTGGCCGCCAATCCATTCGCAAGCCTTGTATTTTTCTGGCCCGAACTCGAACGACAAGTGCGCATCGATGGCAAAGTGGCAAGGGTGTCCGCCGAGGAATCCGAGGAATATTTCCGGTCACGCCCATTGGGCAGCAAACTCGGTGCGTGGGCGTCTCCGCAAAGCGAGGTCATCCCGAATCGTGAGTGGCTGGAAATGCGACAGAAAAATCTTCAGGAGGCCTTCCCCGAAGAGTCCTCCGTGGATCCCCCGCGCCCCAGCCACTGGGGCGGCTATCGGCTCACGCCGGATATGTTCGAGTTCTGGCAAGGCCGGCCGTCCCGTCTGCACGACCGGATTCGCTACCGGGTGCAGGCGAACTGGGGCAATGCCCCGGCCTGGACTATTGAACGATTAGCGCCTTGAAGCGTTGTTCTGCGCTGGCCACTTTCGGGGCCACGACCATCATGCAGTAGCCCTGCCATGGATGGTCACGAAAATAGTTTTGATGTTCCGCTTCGGCAGGAAAGAACCGATGGGCCACGGGCCCGTTCATCACATCGTGAACCCGCACCCGCTCGGTGACAATCGGCGCCGTCACCTCTTGGGTTAGCCGGGAGATCGCCTGGGCCGCGTCCTGCATCTGCGCATCCGGTAAGGCAAAAATGATGGACCGGTACTGTGGCCCAACATCATGGCCCTGACGGTTTAAGGTAGTGGGATCGTGGATCTCGAAAAAGATCTCCAGCAACTGCGCGTAGGACACCACCGTTGGATCAAAGGTGATCTGCACCACCTCCGCATGGCCGGTGGTCTTCTCGCAGACGGCCGCGTAACTGGGATTGGGCACATGGCCCCCCATGTAGCCGGACACCACGGACACCACGCCACGGATGCGTTGATAGACGGCTTCCAGGCACCAGAAGCAGCCGCCCCCGAAGATCGCTACACCGTGTTCCATTGTATTTCCCGCTGCATTTCCCGTTCCATTTGCCAGCCCGATCCCTTATTCCAAATACGAAAAAGGATTTCGCCGGCCGGGCAGATGATCGTCATCCTTTTCACGTAAGCTTTGCCCCCATCCAGTGGTCAGCGTGATGATCGCGCTGACGCTTCATTTTTATCGATTTCAGTAACGTCATGACCACCACTTTGCGCTCCACCATCGCACCCCACGTCCGACGCATTATGCGCGCCCTCACCCTACTCGGAACGCTGGCCGTCGCCGGCGCGCTCTCGGGCACCCACGCGGCGGTGGCCAGTCCCCTGATCACCCCCGCCGAGCTCAAAACCGCCATTGAGCGCAAGTCCGTTCGTGTTCTGGATATTCGTGAACTCGTGCAGGGCGACGGCAAAACCCCCAATTACGCCGCCGGTCATATCCCCGGTGCTGTGGCCGCACCCTACTCCAGCATTCGTGGCCCGGAGTCCAACCCCGGTCAGGTGCCCAGTGACGCCGTGCTCACGTCGCTGTTTCGTAAATGGGGCATCACCCCCAGCACCCATGTGGTCATCGCCCATACCGGTGCCGATGCCAGTGACTTTGGTGGGGCGGCACGGTTTTACTGGACACTGAAGCTTGCGGGCATTGCGCGCATCTCCATTTTGGATGGCGGATTTGGCGCCTGGGGTGCCCTGAAGTATCCGATCGACACCAGCACTCCCACGGTGACCCCCTCCGACATCCGCGTTACACTCGATCGCCGTCAGATCGCGACCACCGCGGGGGTGGCCGACCTGATGAAGTCCCGATCCAGTGGCGGAAAAACCATTCACCTCAGCGACAACCGTCCGGAGGATTACTTCACCGGCGCCGATAAGCACCCGTCGGCGGCGCGCGCCGGCACCCTCCCCGGGGCGAAACATTTCGATCACGAAGAATGGTTTCAGCTGAATACCGGAAAGCTCTTGACCACACCTGAGCTCGATCGATTGGCCAAGGGAGCGGGGCTCCTCACCACCGATCCCGTCATCACGTTTTGTAACACCGGTCACTGGAGTGCCACCACGTGGTTTGTGTTGTCCGAAATGCTTCAACAGCCCAATGTCCGCATGTACCCGGAGTCGGTCGTGGGTTGGTCACAATCCCGCAATCCTATGGATAACGAGCCCTCACGCGCCAAGTTCTTGGTGGACCAGCTCAAAGAGGCCGTGGGCAATCTTAAAAAATAAATGCATCGTCTTGCACTGATCCTTCCCGTGCTGGTGGGATGGCTGACCATCACGTGGTTTGCCGGATGGCGTGCGGGGTTTCTGCTCCTGCTGGGCCTGGGTTTTGGTGCGGCATTAAGCGCAGCACGATTCGGTTTCACCACCGGATGGCGCAATCTGATGGTGTCCAAAGACCCCTGGGGGATGATCGGTCAGATGGTGCTGATGGCCTTATGTGCCGTCATGGCCTTTCCACTGCTCACGCTCTATGCCGATGAAATCTCGGGAGCCGTTGCACCGATCACGTGGGGGCTGGTGATCGGGTCAGTGGTCTTCGGATTCGCCATGCAACTGGCCGATGGGTGTGGATCCGGCACCCTCTACAAGGCAGGCGCCTCATCGCCGACCTCGTGGGCCGTATTGCCGGCATTCATCGCCGGAAGCTTTCTCGGCGCCTCGCATCAATCCGACTGGGCAGCGCTCGGTGGTCCACTGGAGTCTCTGGGCCTGCAAGAAGAAGTGGCGCCGCTGGATTTCATCGAACTCTACGGGGTCAACGCCGCACTCGTGATCACGCTCATCGCCTGCGCAGCCGTCGCTCTGATCAGTTATGCCTATGCCGCCCATCATGCACGTCGCGCCAACAAACCAATTCCCGGCGCGCCACAGCGTTGGTTGTGGGGCGCGATCGCAATTGCACTCTTATATGGAGTGCATCTCCTGGTGGCGGGTCAGCCGTGGGGCATCGTGTATGGCCTGGGACTGTGGGGGGCAAAGATCGTGAACGCGGTAGGGGTGGATCTGACCCATGACTCCTTCTGGGGCGTGGCACCGCATGCCCAACGGCTGCTGGAACCCTTGCTCTGGGATGTCACGTCGGTGACCAACATCGGCCTCTTGTGGGGTGCATTGATGGCCAGTCGCTGGTCCACGAAAGACTTCCATCTCAAGTCATGGCCAAGCCCATCGGCGCTCAGCATCAGCGTGATCGCCGGCCTGGCGATGGGGTACAGCTCCCGCATGGCCTATGGCTGTAATGTGGGTGCGTATCTGGGTGGCATTGCATCGGCCAGCATGCACGGGTGGTTATGGTTTGTCCTGGCGTTTATCGGATCCATGGGCGGCGTTAAAGTTCGCCAGAAGGCGGGCATCGCATGACACGAGGCGTGATCATATTCTGGTGTTTGTTCGTGGGTGCCATCAGCGCCGACTATTTTGCGTGGGGTCATCCCCGTGTGGAGCCCCCTCCATTTGCACTCGGCAGCGGAGAGGCCTCCACCGGTGGTCACTGCTCAGGAAAATAATTATGTTGTCCTTATCGCTCTTGTTAGGTGAACGTCGCGACGAACCCTCGTCGGCCCCGCAGTCGGACTGTCCGTTATGTTCATCGGATGGCGGCACACTCATTTGGCGCGGCGCATTCTGGCGATTGATCTCCGTGGACGACCCCCAACTGCCCGGATACGTGCGTCTGGTGCTGAATCGCCATTGCACCGAGCTCACACAGCTCTCTAAGATCGAACGGGAGCAGCTCTTGGTACTCACCTTAGTGATCGAGGACCAGATGCGCGATCTGCTTGCCCCCGATAAGATCAATCACGCTAGTCTGGGCAATCAGGTGGCCCATGTGCATTGGCATATCGTGGCGCGTTTTCGTGACGATCCGTTTTTTCCAAATGCCATTTGGGCGGCCCCACAGCGCACGACCGCGGCTGATGTGCTCGCCGTGCGCGGGCAACAGGCCCAGATGTTCTTGGCAGGACTCGCCGCCGTATGCGCAAAAGCAGTGTATTAAGCGGTCGCGCGCTTTAACCGATCGTTCACCGCCTCCCAGGCCATCGTGGTCGGCGGCGCTTCCACCAGAATGACGGCAACGGCCTTCTGATCGGCATCGTGGAGCCGCGCGTACAACTCACGGGCATAGGCATCGGCCGATGCACTCATGGGCATCACCACCACATGGGGCATCGTGGCCAACTGGTCTCGCAGTACGGGATCCATCACCAGACACGCCACATCGGCCGATGCACATCGATCCTGCGCACGGATCTGCTGCAACCTGACCAACAGTTGCGCCTTACTGACCAACATCGTGGTCGCCTGCGGTGCGTAATGACTCTCTAAGGCACCCGATACGCGTGGCGCCGGTGCATCGGAATCTTCAAGCGGACTTCCCAAGGCTTGCGCGATCGCGTCGCGACCCACACCACCGGGGCGAAGAATACGCGGCGCGGCCAATGACAGATCCACAATGGTCGACTCGACCCCTACGGAACAATCCCCGCCATCCAGAATCATGTCGTGTTCACCCCATCGACCTGCAAGGCTGCGGGCCACATCGCGTGCGCGAGTGGGACTGATGCTGCCGAATCGATTGGCCGACGGTGCGGCCACAACACCACTGCCGATGGCGGCAAACGCTGTAATTAATGATCGTGCGATGGGGTGCGCGGGCATGCGTACGCCCACTGTGTCCTGGCCGCCCGTCACCGCTTCGGGCACGTGTGGCGCACGTTTCAAAATGAAGGTCAGCGGGCCAGGCCAGAACGTCGCCGCGAGCTGTTCGGCCACACTCGGCCACTCACGGGCTAATGCTCGCGCATGTGCCACATCGGCGACATGCAAGATGAGTGGATGATCGGCCGGCCGGCCTTTGGCCTGAAAAATGCGGGCGATCGCCGCGGGATTAAGGCCATCGGCACCCAGGCCATACACCGTCTCGGTGGGAAAGGCGACCAGATGCCCATCGGCCAATACCCGGGCAGCACGCTCCACGGCCGACGATTCGGCCATCACGATGTCGCCACACCTGCAAGCCTAAGACAGCGCATTGCCCACATCCAAACCCAGAATATCGGCCACGATCTCAGCCCGCCGACGCGCCTCCTGCAAGGACTCCCCCAGACAGGTGACATGGGCCATTTTGCGGCCCACCCGAGGTTCCGCCTTTCCATACAAATGCACATGGGCGCCACGCACCGCACGCACCGCCGCCCAATCGGGTTCCACCGCGACATCACTGGCTTTAAACCAACTATCGCCCAACACGTTAAGCATCACGGCCGGCGACACCAAGCCCACCTCTCCCAAGGGACGACGCGCACAGATGCGCACCTGCTGCTCAAACTGACTCGTGATACACGCCTCGATGGTGTAATGACCACTGTTATGCGGACGGGGCGCCATTTCGTTGGCCACTAACCGATCTCCACTCAGAACGAAAAACTCCACGCACAATACGCCCACGTAGTTCAATGCATCAATGATCCCTCGGGCGGCATCACGTGCGCGAGCGGCCAGCGACTCGGAGACGCGCGCCGGCACCTGGGTGACCGCCAAGATCCCGTTGCGATGCGTGTTCTCCCCCACCGGAAACACCGTGATCACGCCGTTGGCATCACGGGCACAGATCACGGAGATCTCGCGCTCCAACGGCAGCATCTTCTCCAGCACGCAGGGCACGGATCCCATGGAGGCCCACGCCGCCTTGGCCTGCGCGGCATCGTGCACCTTATGCTGTCCCTTGCCGTCATACCCCAGACGTGCCGACTTCAGGATGCCCGGGAACAGCTCCAAGACGAGATCGTCAAAATCCTCCAGGCGAGTGATCACCGCATGCGGCGCCACGTCCACCCCGGTAGAGGCGATGAATCGTTTCTCATCAATTCGATCCTGCGCGATGGCCACGCTATGGGCATCGGGCATGGTGGGGCCAAACTTGGATAAGAATCGCAGCGACTCCGCCGGCACATTCTCAAATTCGGTGGTGAAGACCTTGGCACGATCGGCCAGTTGATTCAACGCATCGAAATCATCGTAGGTCGCCACGATGACGCGATCCGCCAGTTGTGCCGCAGGCCCGCGGGCATCCGGATCCATCACCGCGACCTGTTCGCCCAGTCGATGGGCCGCCTGAATCATCATGCGGCCCAACTGTCCGCCCCCCAACAAACCAATCATGTGACGATCGCCAGTGCCCGCTAGACCGACGGCGGTGCCATTCCGAGCGAGGCGTTCATGGACTGCGCCGCCTGGGTCTGTCGATCCCGAAATGCGGCAAGACGATCACGCAGGTGTTCGTCGTCGCAGGCCAGTGTGGCGATCAGATGCAATGCCGCGTTCGCAGCGCCGGCCTCACCAATGGCAAACGTGGCCACGGGAATGCCCTTGGGCATCTGCACGATCGAGTACAAGGAATCCTCACCGCGCAGATATTTCGACGGCACGGGCACACCGAATACCGGCACCGTAGTTTTCGCAGCCAACATGCCCGGCAGATGGGCCGCACCTCCTGCGCCCGCAATAATGCCGCGCAGTCCGCGCGCCTGCGCCGCCTCGGCATAGGCATAGAGCGTATCCGGCATGCGATGGGCCGAGACCACGCGGGCCTCATGCGGTATTCCAAACTGATCCAGGATATCGACCGCGTGCTTCATGACGTCCCAATCGGACTGAGACCCCATCACCACGCCCACCAGGGGCAGACGCACGCCGGCGATCCGAAACAAGGCCTCCCGATATTTCGCGGCCGTGCGCCCGATCACATGATCGGGCAGCGGCGGAGGCGGGGGCGATTTCGGCCAGTCCAGGGTTTCCAGATAGTCACGCACAAACTGTTTATCAAAACTCGGAGGGCTGATGCCTTCGCGATACTGATCGGCCGGCCAGAACCGTGACGAGTCGGCCGTCAATACCTCGTCCATCAGATGCAGGGTGCCGGAGGCATCCAGACCAAATTCAAATTTCGTGTCCGCAATGATGATGCCCCGCTCCAAGGCGTACTGACTGGCCTCTTGATAAAGCCGCAGGCTCACGTCGCGGATCTTCTCGGCGAGCACCTTCCCGATCTGTGCACACATCTGATCGAACGAGATGTTTTCGTCGTGGGCGCCCATCTCGGCTTTGTGCGCGGGCGTAAAGATCGGGGCGGGCAATTTCGCCGCCTGGGCCAATCCGAGGGGCAGGCCAATGCCACAGACACTGCCGGTGGCCTGATAGTCCTTCCATCCCGAACCAATCAGATATCCCCGCACCACCGCTTCCACCGGAACCGGTGTTAACCGTTTGGCCACCACCGCCCGGCCGCGCACCTGATCCACTTCGGACTCCTCCACCACCGTCTCCGGTGCAATGCCGGTCAAGTGATTGGGCACGATGTGGGACAGCCGCGCAAACCAGAAATCGGTCATGCGATTGAGCACCACGCCTTTCTCCGGGATGGGTTCACCCATAATCACGTCAAACGCAGATAAACGATCCGTGGTGACCATCAACAGCTTATCATCGCCGACCGCATAAATGTCGCGCACCTTGCCGCGGGATAACAAGGGCAAGGTGCGAATCGAAGACTGCAGTAGTGCGGACATTAAGTAACCATTTGCGCCAGCGCGCCGGATTGGTAGCGGGCCGCAATCTCAGAAAGCGGAATGGCCTTGATTTTACTGGCTTGACCGGCCGCACCGAACTGCCGATAACGGTCCATGCAGATCTTCTTGGCCGCCGCACGGGCCGGTTTCAGGAAGTCCCGCGGATCGAATTTAGAAGGATCTTCGGCCATGGCTTTGCGCATCGCCGCCGTCATCGCCAGTCGAATATCGGTATCGATATTGACCTTGCGCACGCCGAATTTGATGGCCTCTTGAATCTCTTCAACCGGCACGCCATAGGTCTCTTTAATGTTGCCGCCGTATTGGCGAATCTCCGCCAAGATCTCCTGGGGCACTGACGACGATCCATGCATCACCAAATGGGTATTCGGGATGCGCCGGTTGATCTCTTTGATGCGATCAATGGCCAGAATATCTCCGGTGGGCTTGCGCGTGAATTTATAGGCGCCGTGGCTGGTGCCGATGGCAATGGCCAGAGCATCCAACTGGGTGCGCTTTACAAAATCTGCTGCCTGCTCGGGATCGGTGAGCAATTGTTCACGGGTCATGGTGGAGTCCGTGCCATGGCCGTCTTCTTTGTCGCCCTTCATGGTCTCAAGCGACCCCAAACATCCGAGCTCCCCTTCGACCGTCACGCCCGTCGCATGGGCCATCTCGACCACTTTCTTGGTGACCTCCACGTTGTAGTCATAACTGGCAATGGTTTTGCCATCGGCCTCTAACGAACCGTCCATCATCACGCTGGAAAAGCCCAGCCCAATTGCCCCCTTGCACACATCGGGGCTTTGCCCGTGATCCTGGTGCATCACGATGGGAATATTGGGATACGCCTCGATCGCAGCCTGGATCAGGTGCTTGAGAAATGGCTCACCGGCATACTTACGTGCACCGGCCGAACCCTGCATGATCACCGGCGCATCCGCCTCTGCAGCCGCTTCCATGATGGCCTGGACCTGCTCCAGATTATTCACATTGAAGGCAGGAATGCCGTAGCCGTTTTCCGCCGCATGATCGAGCAACTGTCGCATTGATACCAAGGGCATGATGGTCTCCTTTCGCGTGATAAATTATGAGTGACGTAAATCCAGACTCAGGTTCGACAGTGCCTTGGACCCTGAACGGGGCGCAGCCGACACCGAGACAATCTTCATGGTGTTGGTGCCACCGGATTGGCCAATGGGCTCTCCGATGGTGATGATGATCAGATCGCCCGAGGCGACAATGCCCTCATCCACCAGACGCTGTTCGGCTTCGCGCAGCACCTCTTCGCGCTCCCGCGAGTTGTAATCGAAAAATACTGGCGTGACATCGCGGTACAGGGACATCCGGCTGCGACTGGCTTTGACAGGCGTCAGGGCATAGATCGGGACACCGGAATTAAGGCGCGAGAGCCAGAGCGCGGTTGATCCCGACTCCGTGAGGGACACAATCGCCTTAACCCGCAGGTGGCGCGCCGTGAACAGGGAGGCCATGGCAATCGACTGATCTACCCGATCAAACCGTTGATTCGAGAAGGCCGCCTCCAGCGTAATGGGGTCGGACTTCTCCGCCTCGACACACACCCGGGCCATGGACAGCACCGTTTGCACGGGGAAACTACCCGCGGCCGTTTCGGCCGACAGCATCACGGCATCGGAGCCGTCTAACACCGCATTGGCCACATCCGAGACTTCCGCACGGGTGGGCACCGGTGCATTGATCATCGATTCCATCATCTGGGTGGCTGTGATCGTGACCTTGTTGGATTCGCGGGCCATACGGATCATGCGCTTTTGCAACGCCGTCACGGCCGCATCGCCGACTTCAACGGCGAGATCCCCTCGCGCCACCATGATGGCATCCGATGCATCAATGATGTCTTGCAGATTCGCAATGGCCTCCACACGCTCAATCTTCGCTACGGTGGCGGCGCGGCCCCCGGC
>JBMSML010000003.1:0-32824 GCA_049421125.1 Burkholderiaceae bacterium | reverse complement strand
TGCCGTCGTGGGAGCCTTTGGAATTCTGGATGCGGTGGATAAGGGTGTCGTGGATGGTGGATTTGCCTGGACGCATTACTGGTCGGGTAAGAACACTGCTGCTGCCTTGTTCTCAAACCCGGCGGCGGGCGCCGGTACGGGAATGGATCAGTTGTCCCACATGGCCTGGTTGAGTGAGGGGGGTGGCAATGCCCTTTACAAGAAGCTCTTCGCGGAAGGCTTAAAGGTCAATGTCGAGCCTTTCATGATCCAACCAATGGGACCGGACCCCTTCGGCTGGTTTAAGACGCCCATCAAGTCGATCGACGATATGCGCAAGATGAAATACCGTTCGCCACCCGGATTAACCGGTGAGATCTTCAAGGAGATGGGGATTACAGCGGTGGCCATGCCCGGCGGTGAAATCGTGCCGGCCGCGCAGCGTGGCGTGATCGATGCCGCGGAGTGGATCGGGCCTGCAGACGACATGATTCTGGGTTTCCATAACGTGTTTAAGCACTATTACCTCCAGGGGTTGCATCAGTCGACCGACGTGGGTGAGCTGCTGATCAACAAGACCGTGTGGAATAAGCTTCCCGCTGACTTGAAAGCCGTGATTGAGAATGCAGTGTTAGCCAGTCAGGCCGAGACGTACACGTACAACGTTTATCGAAATGCGGTGGCGCTTGAAAAGTTGAAGCGTGAGCACAAGGTGACGGTGCACGATACGCCGAAGGAGTTCTATTCCGCCTTTATTAAGGCGACCAATGTGGTGTATGACCGCGAGGCTACTCGTAATCCGTTGTTCAAAGAGGTGTTGGAGTCCCAGCGGAAATTTGCCAAAGTCGTGGTGCCGTATTGGACCAAGATCAATGGCTTGTACTACAACATCGGCAATGATTCGCCGAATAAGTAATCGGTAGTAAACCAGGGAGGGGGCGACCCCTCCCTTTTTTTAGGTGATGTCAATGAATCGACCAGTGACCGCTTTAGAGCGCATGACGCAGCGTATCGATCAGATTGCCATTTATTCCGGGCAAGTGATTTCCTGGATGATTGTGCCGATGGTGTTGAGCCTCACGTATGAGGTTGTGGCCCGATATGGGTTTAATGCACCGACCTTATGGGCTTACGACATGACCTTCATGCTGTACGGATCGTTTTTTATGCTCGGTGCGGCGTTTACCTTGCAGCGGAAGGGGCACATCCGAACCGATAGTTTCTACGCCGCCTGGAGTCCAAGGAAAAAAGGATGGGTGGATGCCATTTGCTACATCGTATTGTTTTTTCCATTTGCCTATATCTTTATGGTGACGGGATTCGAGTATTTCTGGAAGGCATTCACCACCGGTGAGAAATTCGTGTCCAGCCCGTGGATGCCGATCACGTGGCCGTTTAAGTTGGCGATGCCGTTGACCGGACTGCTGCTCACGATCCAAGGCCTTTCGGAATTTCTCAAGAGCATCTACGCCATACAGCACAACGCATGGCCCGGTGATGAGGAGGCGGTATGAGTCATGAGGTATTAGGCCTGGTCGGCCTTGCGCTCCTGTTTGTGGTGATTTTTATCGGGTTCCCGATCGCCTTTACGCTCGGAGCACTATCGCTCATTATTGGGTTGATTGCCCTTGGGCCCGTGGTGCTGGATCTGGCCGTATTGCAGACCTTTTCGGTCATGCAGGATTCCGTTCTGGCATCCATACCGTTTTTCCTGTTCATGGGGTTTTTGCTGGAGCAGTCCGGTTTGATGGAGCGGCTGTTTACCGGTATTCAACAGCTGTTGGCGGGTTTGCGTGGATCCTTGTATCTCGCGGTATTGATTACCGCGACCATCTTCGCGGCGGCCACGGGGATTGTGGGCTCGTCGGTCACCTTGCTGGGCGTGATGGCTGCGCCATCCATGACCAAGAGCAACTATGACGTGCGCATGTCGGCTGGCGCGATTACCGCGGGCGGGACGCTGGGGATTCTGATCCCGCCCTCGGTCATGTTGATTGTGATGGGGCCCGTCGTTGGGGTTCCGGCCACGGACTTGTTTGCCGCGGCCGTGATCCCTGGCTTAATGTTATCGGGGCTTTTTATCGGCTGGTGTCTGGTGCGCTGTTGGATCAATCCAGCGCTGGGTCCGGCACTCCCGATGGAGTTGCGGCCTACGTCGAAATGGCCCGTGATCAAAGATCTCATGATCGGCGTGGTGCCGGTGGTGGTCGTCATTTTGTCCACTCTGGGCGTCATTCTGGCCGGTGTGGCCACGCCGACCGATGCCGGTGCGATCGGATGTGCCGCCACGTTCATGCTGACCGCACTGTCTGGAAAACTCACGTTTCAGAAGATTCGGGCATGCATGCGCTCGACATTAGAGATTTCCAGCATGATCCTGATGCTGGTCGTGGCATCCAATTTGTTTGGCGCGGTATTCTCGCGACTCGGCAGCGCAGACTACATTGCCAACGCGTTGATGAGTCTGTCGTTGCCGCCCATGATCATGCTGATCGTGATTCTGCTGCTCATTTTTGTCTTGGGCTGGCCCCTGGAGTGGGTACCGATTGTGCTCATCGTCATTCCGATCACCCTGCCGATTGTCCAAGCCGCAGGAATCGACATGATCTGGTTCAGTACCCTGGTCGCGGTAACGCTTCAGACGGCCTGGCTGTCACCGCCGGTGGCGCTGTCGGCCTATTTCCTGCGTGGTGTGGTTCCACGATGGCAGTTGACCGATATCTATGCCGGCATGGTGCAATTCATGATTCTGCAGGTGGTGGGCGTTGGCTTGTTGATCGCGTTTCCGCAGTTGGCGACGTGGTTGCCGTCGATCAATTGATGCGTTTCGGCCGTCAGGACGTGGAGCGCTGTGCGCACCATATGGTGTTCAGCGCGTCTAGCACGGTCGGATAACGCAACCGGACTCCAAGTTCTTGTTGCAGACGCCGTGTGGTGACACGGCGTGAGTCCGCCATAAAACTCATCATCATGGGGTGGATCACCCCTTGCTGGGCCAGTGCATTCAATTCATCGCGTCGGACCCGGGGCGGACGGGGAAGACCGGTGGCATCGGCCACGGCATCGAAATACTCGCCCATCTTCATTTCGGTCTGATCCACCGCGTTGGTGATCCGTCCGGGTTTGCCGCGAAACAGCGCAATCCATGCCACGTGGGCGAGATCATCGGCATGAATGTGATTGGTGTAGACGTCGTCTTCTGGCCGCAGTGCGGGTTGGCGCGCCTGCAGGCGGGCTAACGGCAAACGGTCATGACCATAAATGCCCGGCACGCGCAGCACGTGGGCCCCGAGGGGGCGCAACTGATGTTCCGCATCCAAGCGTCGCCGGGAACGGGCCTGCGTGGTCTTGCAGCGGGCCATTTCATCCACCACTGCATCGTGATGATGGCCATAGACTCCGGTGGTGCTCAGATACACCATCGGCGTGCGCCGGGCAAGAGTGCGATAGGCCGCCGCAAGCCGCCGGCCTCGGCTGTCGCGATGGCTCGGTTGATTCGATTGCTCCGCGGTCGGCACGTAAATGATGCTGGCGTTCGGCACACGCAGTAGTCGACGCAGGGCGGCATACTGATCCACATCCACGGCCAGTGCCTGACCGCGTATGGAGCGCAGGGTGTTGCGTAGGCCCGCTGGTGGGGCGCTCAAGGGGGATCGGCTGACCAGCACAAAACGCGGGCCGTGACGCGCGGAAGGGTAGGCCGCGCGTTGCGCAAAAGTGCGTTTGGCCACGTCACCAAATCCAATCAGCGCAATGCGCAGTCGACGAAACTCACGAGGCAGGGTCATGACCGAACGATAAAACAAAAAACCCTTCGATTGCTCGAAGGGTTTTTTGAATTCCGGCCGTCCCTGTAAGGAGAGCCGGACGGGGACTGAATTACTTCAGGCTCAGCACATACTTGGCCAGGGCCTGAGTGTCCGCATCGGACACCTGGGGGTTGGCGGGCATCGGGATCTGGCCCCACACGCCTACACCACCCGCTTTGATCTTCTTGGCTAGCTTGTCGGCCGCGGTGGCATCACCAGCGTATTTCTTGGCCACATCCTTGTAAGCGGGGCCGACCATTTTCTTGTCAATCGCGTGGCAGGCCACGCAGTTGTATTTCTTCAGCAACGCATCGCTGGCAGAGGCAACACCCGCGCTGGCCATCAGGCCGGCGGCAACAGACAGAGCAACAAACTTACGCATTTAGCGATCTCCTCGAGAAAAGCACCACATATTCAAGCGTTCGAAAACCATCTTCCACACTGCTTATAACGAGCCGAACGGACGGCCAGTTGACCCGGATTTTATCCTTATTTCCTTCGCCCCTTACCGATTCACGACCTCGGGTTGGGAGAGTTCGGGATCGGTGACCGCTCCGCGACTGGCGGTCGAGGCCAGTTTTCCGAATTTCGCCAACACGCCGCGGGTGTAACGGGGGGTCGGAGCCTTCCAGGCCGCCTTTCGGGCGACGAACTCCGCCTCTGGAATATTGAGCTGGATCAGCTGCTGGTGGGCGTCGATGGTGATCGAATCCCCTTCCTTGATCAGGCCGATCGGGCCACCCACGGCGGCCTCGGGCGCGACGTGTCCCACCACCATCCCCCAGGTGCCGCCGGAAAAGCGTCCGTCGGTGATCAGGCCGACGGATTCACCAAGGCCCTGACCCACTAGGGCCGATGTGGGGGCGAGCATCTCGCGCATGCCGGGACCGCCGCGTGGGCCCTCATAACGGATCACCACGATGTCACCGGCCTGGATGTTGCGGGCCATGATGGCCTCCATGGCCGCATCTTCAGAGTCAAAGACGCGGGCCGGGCCGGTGATGACCGGATTTTTTAGACCCGTAATTTTCGCCACGCAGCCCTCGGGCGAGAGATTGCCCTTTAGGATGGCCAAGTGGCCCTGGGGGTACAGGGCCTTGGCGATGGGCCGGATCACATCCTGATCGGCCGCCGGTGTGGACGGAACATCGCGCAGGAGTTCGGCCACGGTTTTCCCCGTGATGGTCATGCATTGGCCATGGAGCAACCCGGCATCGAGCAGAATTTTCATGACCTGGGGAATGCCGCCTGCCTGATGCAGATCGGTGGCCACGTATTTTCCGGAGGGTTTGAGGTCGCAGATCACCGGCACTTTGCGGCGGACGCGCTCGAAGTCATCAATCGTCCACTGGACCTGGGCCGCATGGGCGATGGCCAGGAAGTGCAGCACCGCATTGGTCGATCCGCCCACGGCCATGATCACGGCGACCGCGTTTTCAATGGACTCGCGCGTGATGATGTCGCGCGGTTTGAGCCCCTTTTGGATGGCTGCAACCAACACGCGTGCCGACTCGGCGGCACTCGCTGTTTTTTCGCTGTCTTCGTTGGCCATGGTGGAGGAATAGGGCAGGCTCATGCCAAGGGCTTCAAAGGCCGAGCTCATGGTGTTAGCGGTGTACATGCCGCCGCACGATCCCGACCCCGGACAGGAGCGCTTCTCGATTTCCTTAAAGTCGGCCTCGTTTAATCGGCCAGCGGTGTATTCGCCAACCGCTTCAAAGGCCGATACGATGGTCAGGTCCTGCCCCTTGTAGTGACCGGGCTTGATGGTGCCGCCGTAGACATAAATCGCCGGCACATTGGTCCGTGCGATGGCCATCATGCCCCCGGGCATGTTCTTGTCACAGCCCCCGATGACCACGACGCCGTCTAACCACTGCCCGTTGACGCAGGTCTCAATGCAATCGGCGATCACCTCGCGTGAAATCAGGGAGTACTTCATGCCTTCGGTGCCCATGCTCATGCCATCGGAAATGGTGGGGGTGCCAAAGGTCTGTGGATTGGCATGACTGTCTTTGAGTGCCTGCACTGCGGCATCGGCCAAGGGCTGCAGACCGCTGTTGCACGGAGTGATGGTGGAGTGCCCGTTGGCCACCCCCACCATGGGTTTGTTCACAAAATCCTCTTCCTGGTAACCCATGGCGTAGTACATCGAGCGGTTCGGGGCCCGGGCCACGCCTTCCGTGACCATGCGCGAGCGCTCGTTCAGGCGTTTTGATGAGGGGTTGGACGGGTTCTGCGACATGACAGGACTCCTTGCGGGGCAAAAGGTATATTGTGCCGCATGACTGAATTGACCTTGGCGCGGCGCGCCACCCGGCCATGCTGACGCATCCGCAGTTCGATCCGGTGGCCATCAGCATTGGCCCGTTGGCCGTGCATTGGTATGGGTTGATGTACCTGTGTGCATTCATGGCGGTGATCGTGCTGGGACGATGGCGCATTGCGCGGTCGCAGGCGGTGCCGGCACCCATCGATGCCCGGGGTTTGGATGATGTTTTGCTCTACGGCGTGCTCGGCGTGGTGGTGGGCGGCCGGCTGGGATATGTGGTGTTTTACAAGCCGGCGTACTACTTGGCGCATCCACTCGAGATATTCGCCATCTGGCAGGGGGGAATGGCCTTTCATGGCGGAATGATTGGGGTCATCGTGGCGTTGGCGCTCTTTGCGCGGCAACGACGACTTCCTTTTTTTGCGGTGACGGATTTCATCGCCCCGATGGTGCCTTTGGGTCTGGCGTTTGGGCGCTTAGGCAATTTCATCAATGGTGAGTTATGGGGGCGCGTGACGGATCCGGCGGTGATCCCATGGGCGATGGTGTTTCCTCAGGCCGGTGATGGATTGGCGCGGCATCCGTCACAGATCTATCAATTGCTGCTCGAAGGGGCGCTGTTGTTTGCGCTGCTGTGGTGGTATTCGGCAAGCCGTCGTCCGCTGGCCGCGGTGTCCGGTGCCTTCCTGATCGGCTATGGCCTGTGTCGTTTTCTGGCCGAGTTCGCGCGGGAGCCGGATCAGTTTTTGGGGCTGCTGTCGCTGGGCTTGTCCATGGGACAATGGCTATCCCTTCCCATGATGGTGATTGGCGCCATCATGTGGGTGGCCGCCCATCGCCGGCGGACCGCTGCCTAAGACAGGAGCACATCATCGATGACCGCTTCACTAAAAGGCCAGATCACCTGGCGTCACGACGAATCGGTGGCCCACGTCACCCTCTCGAACGTGGGCCACTTAAACGCCATCTCGGTGGCCATGTGGACCCAGTTGCGGGAATGCATGCAGGCCATCGCCGCGCAGACATCGGTGCGGGTGGTGGTGATTCGTGGGTCGGACGGGGCATTTGCCGCGGGCGCGGACATCGAGGAGTTTCAAACCCAGCGCACCACGCGCGATCAGGTCCGCCACTATCACCTTGATTTAATTGCCCCGGCCCTGCGTTCGATTGCCCATTGCCCGGTGCCGGTCGTGGCCGCAATTGATGGCCCGTGCGTGGGTGGTGGTCTGGAGATTGCCAGTCTGTGTGATCTGCGCATCGCCAGTGATCGCAGTCGATTCGGCGTTCCCATCGCTAAGCTTGGGTTTCCGATGGCACCCCATGAGGCGGCTGGCCTGGTGCGTCTCGTGGGCCCGGCGGTGGCCGCGGAACTGTTGCTGGAAGGCCGTATTGTGGATGCCCAGGAGGCCTATCAGAAGGGCATCGTTCAGCGGGTCGTGCCCCTGTCGCAGTGGGAATATGAAGTGGCCCAGAGCGTGGCGCGCATCCGTGCCGGTGCCCCGTTGGCGGCGCGCATGAACAAGCGCCTGATTCACCTGTTCAGTGCGATTGATGATGGTGCAGTGTTAAGCCCGGCGCAGATGGAGGCCTGCTGGGATTTTGCGAACACCCAGGACTACCGGCGTGGCATTCGTGCATTTCTTGATAAAACCACTCCTGATTTTGAGGACAACTGACCATGAGTAACCTCTATCGCGATCTTGAGGCCTGTTTTCCAACGACCCCAAACACCTGTGCCTTCGAAACCATCGATGGCCGCTACTACACCTTTGATGATCTTCGTGCAGCGAGTGCCAAAATCGCCAACTGGCTAGTGTCACTGGGCATTCCGCGTGGCAGTCGTGTGGCGGTGCAGGTGGAGAAGTCCGTCGAAGCGGTGATGCTGTACCTGGGCACCTTGCGGGCCGGCATGGTGTTCTTACCGTTAAATACCGCGTACCGCGAAACTGAAATCGACTATTTTTTGAACGATGCCGAACCGGCCGTGGTGGTCTGCAGCCCTCAGCATGCCGCGTGGATCGCGCCGTTGGCGCAGGCCGCCGGTTGTCGGGTAGTCAAGACCCTGGGCGAGTCGGCTGACGGCAGCCTGATCGAGGCGGTCACCCCATTTCCGGCGACCTTTAAAACGGTGGCGACCCGTGCTGATGATCTGGCCGCAATCCTGTACACCTCGGGCACCACCGGGCGCAGCAAAGGGGCGATGTTGTCGCACCGCAATCTTTCCTCGAATGCGAAGACCTTGAAGGCCTACTGGCACTGGCAACGCGGGGATGTGTTGTTGCATGCATTACCGATCTTTCATGTCCACGGTCTTTTCGTGGCCCTGCATGGCGCGCTGATGAACGGCAGCAAGTGTTTGTGGTTATCCAAATTCGATGCGGATGCCATTGTGCGCTGGCTGCCTCGGGCCACCGTGATGATGGGTGTGCCCACGTTCTACGTGCGTCTGGCCGCGGATGCGCGCGTGACCCGATCGCTGGTGCGCACGATGCGATTATTTATTTCAGGTTCGGCACCGTTGCTGTCCGAGACCTTTGTCTCGTTCCAGCAGAAGACCGGCCACACCATTCTGGAGCGCTATGGCATGAGTGAGACCGTCATGCTTACGTCTAACCCCTATCGCGGCGCCCGCAAACCGGGCACCGTGGGATTTCCCTTGCCCGGGGTGCAGGTGCGGGTGGTGACCGATCAGGGCGCGACGGTGGTCAAGCGAGGTGGCCGTGAGTCGGAGATCGGTGGCGTGCAGGTGAAAGGCCCCAAGGTATTTGCCGGGTATTGGCGCATGCCCGAGAAGACCCGTGAGGAATTCACCTCGGACGGCTGGTTTAAAACCGGCGACATGGCCCGCTGGGATGGTGATGGCTACTTGAATCTGGTGGGTCGCAGCAAGGACTTAATCATCACGGGGGGCTACAACGTGTATCCCAAAGAGATTGAGATGCTGATTGATGACATGCCCGGCGTGGAAGAGTCGGCCGTGGTCGGCGTTCCGCATCCCGATTTTGGTGAGGCGGTCACCGCCGTGGTGGTGCCCAAGCCGGGTGCGCGATTAGATCCGGCCGCGATGGTGGCCAATATCAAAACCAAGATCGCGAATTACAAGGTTCCGAAAACCATTCACATCATGGAGAGTCTGCCCCGTAATGCGATGGGCAAGGTGCAAAAGAACCTATTGCGGGAGCTGGTCCAGTAGCCCCTGCAGCTTGGCGGCGGCGGCATTTAACCGTTCCTGCAATGCGCGCTGGTCACTGGTGAGCTGGGCATTCTGGTTGCGTAAACGCGTGTTTTCACTGCGCAGTTGGGTCACCACGGCCACCAGGGCATCGGTTTTTTCCGCCAGCAGTTGCAGGTCATTCAGCATGGGGGCAATGGTAGCAAGATGGCTGGGCAACGGATAATGGCGTCATGAAATTTTTTAGAATCCTTCTGCTGATCCTGCTCGCTCATGGCATACCCCTGGGCGCCCAGGGATTACTTGAGAAAGTCCAATCGCCGGCGCAGAGTGCGGCCCCCCGGGAGGGCCTGGTGCGCGCGGGGGAACTGCAGGCCGGGCTGATCGCCGAGAAGACGGCGATTGCGCCGGGCCAGACGCTCACCGTGGGGTTGCGTCTGATTCATGATCCGCATTGGCACACCTATTGGCGCAATCCTGGTGATTCCGGTTTGCCCACCCAGTTGGAGTGGCAACTGCCACCCGGCTGGAAGGCCGGTGCGATTCAGTGGCCAACGCCGAAACGCATCGCGGTCGGCCCCTTGGCAAATTTTGGATTCGAGGGCGATGTCGTGCTTCCGGTGGAATTGATGGCGCCGGCGTCCGTGGCGGGGTCCGAGGTCCGTATCGTGGCCAAAGCCAGCTGGTTGGTGTGCAAGGATGTCTGCATTCCTGGAGATGCCGTTCTTGCGTTGCGCCTGCCCATTGCACAGGATGCGAAATCGATGTCACTGTCTGCCGATGCGCCGAGATTCGCTGCGGCACGCGAGCAGATTCCTCAGAAAGACAGTGCACGCAACGTCAAGGCGTTTGTGGACCAGAAAACATTGGTCTTGACCTGGGCGGGCATTCCGGCCGAGGCCAGTGGATTTTTCTATCCCTACTTGGAGGGTCTGATTGCGCCGGCGGCCGCGCAGCGCATGTCGCGCACTGCCGATGGCTGGCGTCTTGATATTTCGCTGGGCGAGTCCCCGACGGCGGCGTTGGAGCAACTGCGTAAACAGCAGGTGGTCGAAGGCGTATGGGCAAGCCCTGGGCAGTCGACCGTAATCTGGCGCGCCGCGCTTGCCTCGGGTACGGCGCCAAGTGCAACGGAACAGGTCAGTGCCGGCATCACGGCAGCCCAAGCGGCACCGGTGTCGGCGCCCGCGGTTACCTGGGACGCCGCGTTGTGGGCGGCGATTGGCGGCGCACTTGTAGGCGGCATGATTCTGAATTTAATGCCCTGTGTGTTTCCGGTGATTGGTCTGAAGGTGCTGTCGTTTGCGCAATCGGCCCATTCTCGTTCAGGCGCGCTTCAGCAGGCCCTGATGTTTTCATTGGGGGTGGTGCTCAGTTTCGTTGCCCTTGCGGTGTTGTTGCTGGTGTTGCGCTCTGCCGGCGAGGCCATCGGCTGGGGATTTCAATTGCAAAGCCCATGGGTTGTGCTGTTGTTAATGCTGTTGTTCGTGTTAATTGCGGTCAATCTTTTTGGTGTGTTTGAGCTCGGTCTGTTAGGCGTGAAGGCCGCCAATCTCGAGTTCGCGCATCGGGCGTCGTCGGTGTCGGGATCGATGGGCGCGTTTGCATCGGGCGTGTTGGCCGTGGTGGTGGCGTCGCCGTGCACCGCGCCGTTTATGGGCAGTGCGATCGGCTTTACCGCGAGCGCCTCGGTTGCCCAGACCCTGGTGGTATTTGCAGCGCTGGGCGTGGGCATGTCGCTGCCCTATCTGGTGTTGGCGTCATGGCCGGGACTCTTGGTGCGTTTGCCGCGCCCGGGACCGTGGATGGTACGGTTTAAGCAGCTCATGGCCTTTCCGATGCTCTTGGCCGCAGCCTGGCTGGCGTGGGTGTTGGTCAGCCTGCAGGGGTCCGATGTGGTGCTGTCGGCGTTGTTGGCGGCCATCGCGCTGGCGATGCTGCTCTGGTGTTACGGCGACATGCAGCATGGCCGCGCAGGCCCGGGATCCTGGGTGATCGGGGTGTTGGCCTTGGCGGTGTTGATCTGGGCCATGTCGCGTGCCGCTGATCCCACACGCATGGCGCTCGATTCGTCGGCCACGCGATTGACCAATGAAACATCGAATACCTTGCCCTCGCAGGCCCGTGATTCAGCGAAGGCGATCACCTGGCAGTCGTGGGCCCCGGGGCGCGCCGAACAGCTGTCGGGCCAAGGGCAGACCGTGTTCGTGGATTTCACAGCGACCTGGTGCATCTCATGCCAGGCCAATAAGGTTCGGGTTTTGCAAAGTGATGCGATCGCGCAGGCCTTTGCGGCAAGCGGCGTGACAGCGCTTCGGGCGGATTGGACCCGGCGCGATCCGGAGATCGCAGCGGAGCTTGCCCGCTTTGGCCGCAACGGCGTGCCGCTCTATCTGGTTTATCCGAGGTCGGGCGGGCCCGTGAAAGTCCTGTCGGAATGGCTCACCGAGCGGGAACTGCTTAACGCGATTCGTTAGCCGCGCAGTCCCAGCACGTCCTGCATGTCGTAGAGCCCCGATGTTTTCCCCATCAGGAATTTGGCCGCACGCAGTGCTCCCTGTGCGTAGGTGGCACGGCTTGATGACTTGTGTGTGATTTCAATCCGTTCCCCGGTGCCCGCAAACAGCACCGTGTGGTCGCCCACAATGTCGCCGCCTCGAATCACTGAAAAACCGATTTCCTTGGGACCCCGCTCTCCCGTGTGGCCTTCGCGTGCGTACCGGGCGACATCGGCCAGGGCACGGCCCGTGGCCGTGGCCACCACATCGCCCATCTTGAGGGCGGTTCCCGAGGGGGCATCGACCTTGTGACGATGATGGGCTTCGATCACTTCGATATCAAAGCCGTCGGAGAGATAGCGTCCCGCCACTTCCAAAAGTTTGAGTGTGATGTTCACGCCCACGCTCATATTCGGCGCGAGCACGGTGGGCACGGTGGTCGACAGGCGTTCGATGGCCGAGAGCCCCTGGGCGGTGAATCCGGTGGTGCCGATCACGGGGCGCACCCCATGCTGGTGGCACAGGGTCAGGTAGGCCAAGGTGGCATCGGGTCGGGTGAAGTCAATCAATACGTCGCAGTGGTGCAACGCTTGTGCTGCATCTGCGGTGATCATGACGCCGGTGGTCTGACCCATAAACTCGCCCGCATCTTTGCCGATCATCGGGCTAGAGGCAATGTCGAGTGCGGCACCGAGACGCGTCTGCGGATCGGCCAATACGGCCTCGATCAGCATGCGGCCCATGCGGCCGGAGGCACCCGAGATGGCGATACGAGGAGGGGCAGATGTTGTCATGGTCGGTGATCGGGCGGGGCGGGAGGGAAGCACGCCTTCGCCGCCTTCCTTGGGCAGGGGATCTCCTCCCCATGAGGAGAGGAGATCATCTTTAAACATGACCGCGAAACGCCGCCGTTCTTTTCCGCCATCTCCGCGTTTAATGTCGAAGATGTAGTCCCAGCGGTCGCTGCGAAACGGATCGACCAATAACGGCGTGCCCAGTACCGCACGCACCTGATCTTTGGTCATGCCTTCTTTCAACTGGGCGGCCATCGCCTCGGAGACAAAGTTACCTTGGCCAATGTCCACCCGATAGGGTGTTAACCAGTTGGGTGGATTGTCTTGGAGTGATTTGATTTTTTCGGTGCTGCCACAGCCGGCAACGCCGATGCTGGCCACGAGGGTGGCGGTCAGCAGTGTCCGAGAGGCGGTTCGAGGGTTCATGTGAGTTTGGGTTTTCGAGATCGATCCTGACCGCTATGATACGGCCCATGCCAGGCGCCCAGGATCTAAAAACCACCGGTCTGAAGGTCACGGCACCACGTTTGAAGGTGCTGGACATCTTCCATCGGGCGACCAGCCGCCATCTGACGGCCGAAGACGTCTACCGTGCCCTGCTCAGCGACTCGGTCGACATTGGGCTGGCGACCGTCTACCGGGTGCTCACCCAGTTTGAACAGGCCGGGATTCTGCTGCGAAGCCATTTTGAATCCGGCAAGGCGGTGTTCGAGCTCAACGAAGGAAATCACCACGATCATCTCGTCTGTCTGGACTGCGGTCAGGTCGAGGAATTTTTTGACACCAAGATCGAGGATCGGCAGCGTGCGATTGCCCAGGAAAAGGGCTTTGCGCTGGCCGAGCATGCACTATCGCTGTATGGCCATTGCGTGCGGAATAACTGCCCGCACAAATCAGCGAAGGGCAAGTAGCGAGCGTGCGTGCTCGCGCGATGTTTTTTCTGCTCCTTGGTCGCCGAGCATGCGGGCAATCTCGTCGATACGGTTGGAATCATCCAAGGCCACCAGTTCGCTACACGGTGTTGCGCCGGATCGCGCATGCTTTAGCACGCGAAGATGGTGATGGCCCCTAGCGGCGACTTGCGGCAGGTGGGTCACGCACAGCACCTGACGGGTCTCGCCAAGCTGGCGCAGGAGTTGTCCGATGGTGTGCGCCACGTTACCCCCGATGCCCGTGTCCACCTCATCAAAAATCAGAGTGGGGATTGCGCTGGCCGATGAGGTCACCACCGCAATCGCCAAGCTGATGCGTGCGAGTTCCCCGCCGGAGGCAACTTTTTGAATGGGAAACGGCGCACCACCGGAATGGTTGCGCAGGGTAAAGACAATGTCTTCCAGGCCGTACGCACCCGGCGCATCGCGAGGGACGCAGGTGGCCTCAAACACCATCGCGCCCATGGCCAGTTGCGCAAACCAATGATTCACGGCCTGTGAGAGTGCCTGACACGCCGTGTGGCGCTGATGGCTCAGGTCGCCGGCGTGCCGTTGGTAATCCGCCGTCAGGGCGGTGAGTTGTCGCTCCAGCGCGACGGTGTCTCCGGCCTGCATGGCACTGGCAAGCTTCTGACGATTGGTCTCCAAGAGCTCCGGCAGATGTTCCGGCTTGGTTTTAAGTTTTCGCGCAGTGGTGAAAATCGCTTCGACACGCGCCTCGACCTCGGCGAGTCGTTCCGGATCAAGATCGGTTTTATCCAGGTAACGCCGCAGCGCATCGGCCGCTTCTTGGAACTGAATGGCGGTGGATTGCAAGGCTTGCGCTGCATCGCCAAGTCTCGGATCTTTTTCGGTCAGTTGCCCGAGTTTTTGTGCAAACTTTTCAGTCTGAGCGAGTAATGATGGGTCGTCTTCGTCAATGGCGGCCAGCGCCGACTGAGATGTCTGGAGCAGTTCTGCCGCATGAGAGAGGCGCTTTTGCTCTTCACTGAGCGCCTCCCACTCGCCCGGTGTCAGCCGCAGCGCGTCGATTTCCTCAACGATCCAGCTGAGTTGATCGCGCAGTTGGGATAACTGCTCGGACTGCGCCTGGGCATCGGCCAGTGCCTGCGCGATTTTTTGGCTGGCCTTCCAGAGATCGGTCAGGGCGCGGGTCTGCTCGGAGAGCCCGGCGTGGGCATCGAGCAACTGACGTTGGGCATTCGGCTTTAACAAGGCCTGATGGGCGTGCTGCCCATGGATGTCCACGAGGAGTTCCCCCAGTTCCTTTAACTGGGTGAGGGTCGCTGCCTGTCCATTGATCCATGACTTTGATTTGCCTTGCGAGTCAATGGTGCGGCGAATTAGCACGGTGGACTCGGCGTTTGGATCAGACATCTCCGCAACGTGGAGCCACTCGATCACATCCGTGAAGGCGCCCACCTCGAAGCGGGCCGAAAGATCGGCTCTCGTGGCCCCTTCGCGCACTGCGCTGGCATCGGTGCGCCCGCCGAGTAGCAGATCCAACGCGTCGATCAGAATGGATTTTCCCGCACCGGTCTCCCCCGTCATGACGGTGAAGCCATTGGCCACATCCAGCTCCAGGCGCTCGACGATCACAAAGTGCTGCACAGACAAAGACACCAACATGGACGCGGCCTGGGTTGTTTCGAGGGTTTAGAGGGATTCGGAAGGAGGCTGGGGGTCCGGTCTACCGATAAACAGAGGATTGGTGCTCCAGTGAAGTTTTCGGCGCAGCATCACAAAGTAGTCATAGCTTTTCGGGTGCAACAGGCGGGCCTTGTGCTGCCCATGTCGAATCACGATTTTGTCGCCATCGGCCAACGAGGTCAGTGCCTGCATGTCGCAGTGAAGACTCGTGCCGGCACCATCATTCACTACCACTTGAACTTCCACCGTCTCCGGCAGCACGATGGGCCGACTGGAGAGCGCCTGTGGGGCCACCGGCACCAAGGTGGTCCCGCGCAGGCCCGGATGCAGGATGGAGCCCAGGGCCGACAGCGAGTAGGCTGTGGAACCGGTGGGCGTGGAGACGATCAGACCGTCCGCGCGCAGGGTTTGCAGATAATGGCCATCGACGAAAATCTCGAGCTCCACCATTCGGCTGATCTCGCCACGGCTGATCACCGCGTCATTCAAGGCGGGCGCATCAAAGACGGCCACGCGTGCCGATTGACCGGCTTTTTTACGCATCACGGCGACCTGCAGCATGCTGCGGTCTTCTTCAATGTAGTGGCCGCGCAGCACATCGGGCAGGGCCGACTCGACCTGGGCAATGTCCAGATCGGTCATAAACCCGAGGCGTCCCTGGTTCACACCGATTAGGGCAATCCCGAACGGTGCCAGCTGACGGGCCACCCCGAGCAGCGTGCCATCGCCGCCGAGAATGACAGCCAAATCGATGGTCTTGGCTAACGTGGGGAGATCGCCCAATCCCGTGACCTCGGTGGTTGCAAGACCGGCGCTCTGGGCGGTGTCGGACTCCACCCAGACATCCGCGCCAACGGCCCGGACACAGGCAATGATTTTGCGAAGCGGCGCCGCCAGCCCTTCGGTCTTGGGTCGACCGAAAAGCCCGACGCGTTTGAAGGTGGTCTGGCCGCTGCTCATGAGCCGCATTACACCATAGGAGCAGGGATGGGGAATAATGCGGACTATGCTGGATGACCGATCCCGAACCCTCCTGAAAACCCTGATTGAGCACTACATCGCCGATGGGCAGCCGGTGGGATCGCGTGCGCTCTCGAAGTTTTCCAGTCTGGATCTCTCGCCGGCCACGATTCGCAACGTGATGGCCGATCTGGAAGAGATGGGATTGGTGGCCAGTCCACACACCTCGGCTGGTCGGATCCCAACACCCAAGGGCTATCGCCTGTTTGTCGACAGTCTTCTCACCGTGCAGCCCATCGCCCCCAATCAGGCCGCATTGCTGGAGGGACAGTTGCAGGCCGATGCCCCCCAGCGGGTGATGACCCATGCCGCCCAGTTGTTATCGAATCTCTCGAGTTTTGCCGGCGTGGTGGTCACGCCGCGCCGCGGTGGCATCTTTCGGCACGTGGAGTTTCTGCGACTCGGCGAACGACGGGTGCTGTTGATTGTGGTGAGCCCGGAAGGCGATGTGCACAACCGGATTTTGCAGACCGATCGGGATTTCACCCCATCGGAGCTTATGGAGGCGGGTAACTACATCAATTCCAACTATGCAGGTCTGGACTTTGAGGCCGTGCGCAAGCGATTGCGCGGCGAGCTCACGGCGCTGCGCGAGGACATCTCTGCGTTGATGACACTTGCTGTGGAGGCGGGCGCAGATGTCTTCAAAGCCCCGGATGATGAGGTGTTGGTCTCCGGCGAGCGACGCCTGCTGGACGTCACCGACCTGTCGGACAACATGAGCCGCCTGCGCCGATTGTTCGAACTCTTTGAACAAAAGACATCCTTGGCCCGACTCCTAGACGCCTCCACGCAGGGCCAGGGCGTCCAGATTTTTATCGGCGGAGAATCGGCGCTCGTGCCCATTGAAGAACTGTCGGTGGTGGCGGCTCCTTACGAGATTGATGGCCGTGTGGTGGGCACGCTCGGTGTGATTGGTCCCACGCGCATGGCCTATGAGCGGGTCATACCGATTGTCGATATCACCGCCAAACTCCTTTCCACCGCGCTCAGTCAATCTGGCTCGACGCCGCACGGCTAACCGCCTCGGATAACTTTTCATGACCATCCCCTTAAAGCCCGAACCGGATTACGTCCATGGTGCCGCGCTCAGAACCGGCGTGCTGCTGATTAATCTCGGCACGCCCGATGCGCCCACGGCCGAGGCCTTGCGCCGCTATCTCAAAGAGTTCTTATCGGATCCGCGGGTGGTCGAGATACCGACGTTCGTCTGGTGGCCGATTCTGAACTTCATCATCCTGAACGTGCGGCCGAAAAAATCCGCCGTGAAATACGAAAGTGTTTGGATGGACGAAGGCTCTCCGCTGCGCGTTCATACCGAGCGCCAGGTGGCGCGGGTTCAGGCGGAGTTACGGCAGCGGGGAATGGATGTGGACGTGGCCTATGCCATGCGTTACGGACAGCCGAGCATTCCGAGTGTGCTGCAGAGCATGCGGATGAACGGGCTGCGTCGTTTGTTGGTCCTGCCCATGTATCCGCAGTATTCGTCGAGCACAACCGCCACGGCCTTTGATGTGCTGTTAGGCGAGGTGATGGCCATGCGCAATCAGCCGGATCTGCGTCTGATCCGAAGCTTTCATGATTACGGTCCTTACATTGCGGCCCTGGCGGATCAGGTTCGGCGTCACTGGGATGCCCACGGTCGTGGTGATTTGTTGTTGTTCAGTTTTCATGGCGTGCCCAAGTTCTCGCTGCTCAAAGGCGATCCCTACCACTGCGAATGCCATAAAACAGCCCGCCTGATTGCCGAGAAGCTGGGACTGTCATCGGGGCAGTGGAAATTGTCGTTTCAGTCGCGCTTTGGAAAGGCGGAGTGGCTCAAACCTTATACATCCGAAGTGCTCGAAGCGCTGCCGGCGCAGGGCGTCAAGACACTGGACGTGATGTGCCCGGGATTTCCTGCCGATTGCCTGGAGACCTTAGAAGAGATCGCCATGGAGGGCAAGGAAGAGTTCCTGCACGCGGGCGGTCAGTCTTATCGTTACATTCCGTGCGTGAATGATGATGGGCTCGCCATGAGTGCGTTGGCCGATCTGGTGCAGACCAATCTTGCCGGCTGGCCAGTGGCCCCCGCGGCCCACGATGCGGCCCAGCGGGAAGGTCAACGTCTGAGCGCACTCGCACTGGGCGCACAGAAGTAGGTTTCCATGATCGGACGCTCGGCGTCGGTCAGCGGATCATGGGTGCGCCATCGATGTTCGAGCACCGCCAGTGTGGTGCCCGAGGCATCCTACCCCTCGGATTGATGCGCCAGGCCACCGGTGCCTGATCGCGGTCCAAGGTGATGTTGGCCAGATGCAAATCCCCATCACAGGCCTTGATCCATCGTTCGGCGGGCTGGGCCGCCCTTGAATTCCCGGGAACACGCCCCCATCTAAGAGAAATATCAAATTTCTGACGGCGTTCACCATGACCGAGCACGACAAGCCTTCATCTCCCGAACAGACTCCGGACCCCGCCACCGCGGGCTCCGCCGATCCGATTGCCCATGGCAGCGGCCCGTCGGATGCCGAACTCGATCAGGCCCAAACCGCCGAGAACCCACCGCTGTCATTGGAACAGCAGCTCGAGCAGGCCTTGGTCAAGGCCAAAGAGTGGGAGACGGAATACCTGAGGGCGCGGGCCGACATGGATAATCTGCGCAAACGCAGTGCCCAAGAAGTGATCAATGCCGGGAAGTTTGCGATTGAATCGTTTGCCGAGGCCTTACTGCCCGTGGCCGATAGCCTGGAGATGGCCTTGGCGCTGGAAAACCAAACCCTGGAGGGTTTGCGGGGCGGCGTGGACTTGACCCTGAAACAGCTGCAGCAGGCCTTCCAAAAAGGCCGGATGGTGGCGATCAATCCGGTGGGCGAGAAGTTCGATCCCAACCGTCATCAAGCGGTCTCCACGGTGGACGGCGCAAGCCAGAACCCACCCGTGGCGCCCAACCACGTGGTCACGGTGATGCAGAGGGGCTATACGGTGGCCGAACGGGTCTTACGGCCCGCCATCGTCGTGGTGGCGCAGCCTTGAAATCCCCGCAATCGACCCCATTTATCGCAGTAACACAACCCGATTTTTGAAGGAAATTCAACATGGCAAAGATTATTGGCATTGACCTGGGCACCACGAATTCGTGCGTGGCCATTTTGGAAGGCGGCACGCCCAAGGTGATTGAAAACTCGGAAGGTGCACGCACTACGCCGTCCATCATTGCGTACATGGAAGATGGCGAGATCCTGGTCGGTGCGCCGGCCAAGCGCCAGGCGGTGACGAATCCGAAGAACACCCTGTACGCGGTCAAGCGCCTGATCGGTCGCAAGTTCGATGAAAAGGAAGTTCAAAAAGACATCGACCTGATGCCCTTTGAAATTACCAAGGCCGATAACGGCGATGCCTGGGTCAAGGTGCGCGATAAAAAACTGGCACCGCCGCAGGTGTCGGCTGAAGTGCTGCGCAAGATGAAGAAAACCGCCGAGGACTATCTGGGCGAGGAAGTCACCGAGGCCGTGATCACGGTGCCGGCCTACTTCAACGATGCCCAGCGTCAGGCCACCAAGGACGCCGGTCGCATCGCGGGCCTGGATGTGAAGCGGATCATCAACGAGCCCACGGCCGCCGCCTTGGCCTTTGGTCTGGATAAGGCCGCCAGCAAGGATCGCAAGATCGCGGTGTATGACCTGGGGGGTGGCACGTTTGACGTGTCAATTATTGAGATCGCCGATGTCGATGGCGAAAAGCAGTTCGAGGTGCTCTCCACTAACGGCGATACCTTCCTCGGTGGTGAAGACTTTGATCAGCGGATCATCGATCACATCATTGAGGATTTCAAAAAGCAGAGCGGTGTGGATCTGTCCAAGGATCCGATTGCCCTGCAGCGGATTAAGGCGGCTGCCGAGCGGGCCAAGATTGAGCTGTCATCGAGCCAGCAGACCGAGCTCAATGAGCCCTACATCGCCATGGCCAATGGCGCACCGGTGCATCTGACCTTCAAGATCACGCGGGCCAAACTCGAGTCCTTGGTCGATGAATTAATTGCCCGCACCATCGAGCCCTGCAAGATCGCCCTGAAGGATGCCGGTGTTGCCGCATCCGATATTGATGACGTGATTCTGGTGGGTGGCATGACCCGTATGCCCAAGGTGCAGGATGCGGTGAAGGCCTTTTTTGGCAAGGAACCCCGCAAGGATGTGAACCCCGATGAGGCCGTGGCGGTCGGTGCGGCCATTCAGGGGTCAGTGCTCGCCGGTGATCGCAAGGATGTGTTGCTGTTGGATGTCACGCCACTTTCTCTGGGCATTGAAACCCTAGGCGGCGTGATGACCAAGATGATCCAGAAGAACACCACGATTCCCACCAAGTTCTCCCAGGTATTTTCCACGGCCGATGATAATCAGCCCGCGGTGACCATCAAGGTGTTCCAGGGTGAGCGCGAGATGGCCAATGTCAATAAACTGCTGGGTGAATTTAATCTGGAAGGGATTGCGCCGGCCCCGCGTGGCACGCCGCAGATTGAGGTGACCTTTGATATCGATGCCAATGGCATCTTGCATGTGTCGGCTAAAGACAAGGCCACCGGCAAAGAGAACAAGATCACCATCAAGGCCAACTCCGGTCTGACCGATGATGAAATTCAGAAGATGGTGAAAGATGCCGAGGCCAACGCGGAAGAGGATAAAAAGCGTGTGGCCATGGTGCAGGCCCGAAATGCCGGTGAGGCCATGGTCCACTCGGTGAAGAAATCCTTAGAAGAACATGGCGATAAGGTCGATGCCGACGAAAAGGCCAAGATTCAAGAGGCCATCAAGGAAGCCGAGGCAGCGCTTAAGGCCGAGGATCAGGCCCAGATCGAATCCAAGACCGAGGCACTGATGAAGGCATCCCAGAAGTTAGGCGAGAAGGTGTACGCCGATGCCCAGGCCGCCGGTGCTGCGGCTGCCGCGGCTGGCGGCGCAGGGGGTGGCGCAGCAGGTGGCGCCGCCAAGGCCGACGATATCGTGGATGCAGACTTCAAGGAAGTGAAGCGTGACTGATGTCCAAGCGCGACTACTATGAAGTGCTTGGTGTAGCAAAGAACGCTTCCGATGAGGACCTTAAGAAGGCTTATCGCAAACTGGCCATGAAATATCACCCGGACCGTAATCCGGGTGATAAGTCCACCGAGGAAAAATTCAAAGAGGCCAAAGAGGCCTATGAGATGCTGTCCGACACCGAAAAGCGAGCCGCCTACGACCGTTTCGGTCATGCGGGAGTGGATCCCAATGCCGGTGGGTTTGGGGGTGGTCAGGGCTTTGGCGGTGGCGGTTTCGCCGATGCCTTTGGTGACATCTTTGGCGATATCTTCGGTGGCGCGGCCGGTGGTCGTGGCGGCCGGGGCAATGTCTATCGTGGCGCCGATCTTCGGTATTCCATGGAGGTCACGCTGGAAGAGGCCGCGAATGGCATGACCACCGAGATCAAGGTGCCCACGTGGGAAAAATGCGGCACCTGTGATGGTTCTGGTGCCAAACCCGGCACCAAACCCGAAACCTGCAAGACCTGCGGCGGTCAGGGCCAGGTGCGAATGCAGCAGGGGTTCTTTTCCATTCAGCAGACCTGCCCGAGCTGCCATGGCAGCGGCAAGACCATCAAAGAGCCCTGCACGAGCTGTCGGGGCGAGGGCCGTATTCGTAAACAAAAGACCCTCGAGGTCAAAATTCCGGCCGGCATCGATGACGGCATGCGCATTCGATCCGCGGGCAATGGTGAACCGGGTGTGAACGGTGGCCCGAGTGGCGATCTCTATGTAGAAATCAGCATCAAACCCCACCGGGTCTTTTCCCGCGACGGGGATGACCTGCATTGCGAAGTACCGATCAGCTTCGCCCGTGCGGCCTTGGGCGGCAATGTGGACGTGCCCACCTTAGGCGGCAAGGCAAGTTTTGAAGTGCCCGAGGGCACGCAAAGCGGCAAGACCTTTCGGCTGCGCGGCAAGGGCATTAAGAATGTTCGTTCCAGCATTCCGGGCGATTTGTACTGTCATGTGTTGATCGAGACGCCGGTGAAACTCACCGACAGACAGCGCAAGTTG
Organism: Burkholderiaceae bacterium; assembly: GCA_049421125.1. GTDB lineage: Bacteria > Pseudomonadota > Gammaproteobacteria > Burkholderiales > Burkholderiaceae_A > Lacustribacter. The sequence goes on along the minus strand of JBMSML010000003.1, from coordinate 10,646 downwards.
TTGCAGGAGTTTGAGTCCTCCCTCGAGGAGGGCGGTGAGCGTCACAATCCCCAGTCCAAGAGCTGGATGGACAAGGTCAAGGACTTTTTTAACTGATCGTGATCACGGCGGTGTCGAATCAGAACGCGCGTGTGGCCATGTAAAGAGCTAACGCTAATAGTAGCACCGCAAAAGCCCGTTTGAGTGAGGCCACATTCATCCGATGGGCGGTGCGCGCACCGATGGGTGCGGTGAGCAGAGACGCCACGGCACAGGCGGCCAGCGCGGGCAGATAGATGTAGCCGATCGATCCGTTGGGCAACCCCGATATCTTCAGACCGGCGATGATGTAGCCGATCAGTCCGCCGGCTGCGATCGGAAAGCCGAGGGCAGCCGAGGTTCCGATCGCCTGGTGCATGGTGACGTTGCACCAGACCAGAAAGGGCGTGGTCATAAACCCGCCACCGGCACCGACCAGGCTGGAGATAAAACCGATGCCACTCCCCACGCCGGCCAGCACGCCGCAGCCGGGCACTTCGCGCGAGGGTTTGGGCTTGCTGGCCGAAAACATTTTGAGGGCTGAGTAGCCGACGAATAACGCAAAAAATATAGCCAGCCACTCGCTTTTTAAGGCGCTTGCAAAATTGGCGCCGATGAACGTGCCCATAAAGGCACCGATGCCCATCGGCTTTGCGATATCCCATCGGACTTTGCCGCCTTGATGATGGGCGCGCACACTGCCGATTGAGGTGAACAAAATGGTGGTGAGCGATGTGGCCAGTGCCATCTTGATGATCAGGGCATCGGGGAACTGTGCCAGTGAAAAAAGAAATGTCATGAAGGGCACCAACATCATGCCGCCGCCTACCCCGAGCAGGCCCGCCAAAAATCCTGTCATGGCGCCAATGCCACACAGCGCGATGAGCATCCACACCATGGGAAATAATTCCTTGGAAATTAAAAGAGCTTTTCCTGGGGGATTAACGCCGCATCCAGGACTTTGGTGATGGCAGCGATGCGTTGAACCGCTTCATCTCTTTCGCTGGAGGAACCGCTGTTATCCGAGGCCAACACATCCCGGGCAAGGGTCAGGGCCGCCATCACGGCGATACGATCCACGCCTTGCAAACGGCTGGTGGCCTTGACCTGGCGCATGCGGGCATCCACCAGTGCCACGCACTCCAGCAGCATGGCTTTATCGTCGGGGGTGCAGGAGAGCTGGTAGGTGCGATCCAGGATCTGGACATCGATCCGCTCTGAAACGGAGTTGGACATAGGGTGCAGGGCCTTCGCGGACTGGTCACGCCAGTCCGGAAGTGCCCGGCTGGCTTACGACGACGATTTTAGCCGACTCATCAACCCGGACACGAACGGCCAGAAGAACAAGGCGAGCGCCAAGGTCGTGAGCGAACCCACCAGGCCATTCGAGAAAAAGACGGACATCTCGCCACCGGAAGACAGCATGGCCTGACGGAACGACTCCTCGGTCCGATCGCCCAACACAATGGCGAGCACCAACGGGGCCAAGGGGTACTTCAGCTTCTTAAAGACATAGCCGATGATGCCAAAGACCAGCATCATGTAGATATCAAAAATGGAGGTGTGGACCGTGAACGCGCCGACCGCACAGATCGCCAGGATGACCGGTGCGATGATGGAAAACGGGATGCGCAGAATCGCCGCAAAGTAGGGCACAAACGCCAGCACCACAATGAATCCCACGATGTTGCCCAGGTAGATGGACGCAATCAGGCCCCAGACAAAATCCTTTTGTTCGGTGAATAACATGGGGCCGGGCTGCAACCCCCAGATCAACAGTCCGCCCAACAGCACGGCCGCAGTAGGGGATCCCGGAACGCCCAGTGTCAACATGGGCAGCAGTGCGCTAGTGCCGGCGGCGTGCGCCGCGGTTTCCGGAGCGACCACGCCTTCGACCTGTGGCCGCTGGGTGGAACCGAAATCATTGGGCCGTTTGGACATGCGCTGGGCAAGACCATAGGCCATAAAGGACGCTGGCGTGGCACCGCCCGGCACGATACCCATAAAGCACCCTACGACGGCACTGCGCAGCGAGGTCAGCCAATAGCGGGGTAGTTCACGCCAGGTGACCAATACCGTTTTGAGTCGAATCTTGGCCTTCGCGCCGCGAAAGCTTAAGCCCTCTTCCAGGGTTTGAATGATTTCGCTAATGCCAAACAAACCGATTACGGCAATCAGAAAATCGAATCCTTTGAGCAGTTCCACCTGGCCATAGGTCATGCGCAGCGTGCCGGATACCGGATCTTGGCCCACGGCCGCCAGACCAAAGCCCAACATCATGGCCGCAATGGTCTTAAACGGTGGGTCACGACTCATGCCGACGAAGGCGCAGAACGTGAGCAGGCAGACAGCGAAAAATTCCGGTGGCCCAAAGCGCAGCGCGAATCCGGCCACGATGGGCGATAAGAAGGTCAAGACCAGCGTGGCAATGAGGGCCCCGATGAACGACGACGTGAACGCCGCGGTGAGGGCCTTGCCCGCCTTGCCCCGCTGGGCCAAGGGGTAGCCATCAAACGTGGTGGCCACCGACCACGGCTCGCCGGGAATATTGAAGAGGATGGACGTAATGGCCCCGCCAAACAGCGCGCCCCAGTAGATGCAGGAGAGCATGATGATCGCCGAGGTGGGCGGCATGGTGAAGGTCAGCGGCAGCAAGATGGCCACACCGTTGGCCCCGCCCAATCCGGGCAGCACGCCGATCAATACGCCCAACACCACTCCGATCACCATCAGCATCAGGTTAAACGGCGATAGCGCCACGCCGAAGCCGGCAATCAGGGAGCTCAGTTCTTCCATGCTTAGACAAATCCGAGGGCGGTTTCGAGGGGTCCTTTCGGCAGAGGAACCTTGAACCAGATTTCGAACATCGTAAACAAAAACACCGACACACCGATGCTGACTGCGAGTGTTTTGGCGTAAGAGAATCCGCCAAGGCGTCGCATGAACCAGGCGATCAGCAGCGTGGACGAGAGATAAATACCCGCCCACTTGATAATGATGACGAAGACCGTGGTCGGAATGAGCAAGGCCATCACCATCTTGAGCTGACCACGGGTCAGAAAGGCCTCGGTCACCGATGCTTTGTCACGCAGTGTGGCGATCAGATTGATCCCACAGGAGATGCAGAGCAAGACGCCAACATAGAACGGGAAGTAGCCCGATTGCGGGCCATCGTCGGCCCACGCCATGCCGATGCGTTTGCTGTCCAGAATCATCACCACGCCAAGCCCAAACAGGATGGCGACGGTGATGATCTCAAGGCTACGGTTGGAGGCTGCGGCCTTGTCGTGGGACTCGGGTGTCATTTAGCAATAAATCCGGCTTCGGTCATGAGCTGACGGTGACGAGCCTCTTCCTTTTCCACCCATTTGAGATACTGATCACCGGACATCGACGTGGTGTTAAATGCGCCACGCTTCATGAAGTCCTTCCATTCCTGGGTGTTGCGGACTTTGGCCATGAGATCCACGTAGAACTTCACCTGATCCGGCGTGACGCCGCCGGGCATGAAGATCCCGCGCAACATCACGTAATCCACATCCACGCCGGCCTCACGGCACGATGGAATGTCATTCCATGACTGGGTGGTCGTGACCTTGTCTTTGTAGGGCATGCGCTGATCATCGAAGACGCACAGGGCGCGCAGTTTGCCGCTGCGCCAGTGTTCGACCGCTTCGATCGGGTTGTTGACGGTGGATTGCACGTGCTTGCCCACCAGTTGCACGGCCACATCACCGCCGCCTTTAAAAGGAATGTAGGTGAACTTGGTGCCGGTTTGTTTTTCCAGGGCCACGGTGATGATCTGGTCTTCCTGTTTGGAGCCGGTGCCGGCCATCTTCATTTTGCCGGGACCCGCTGCCTTGGCGGCGGCCACGAATTCCTTTGCGGTCTTATACGGCTCTTCGGCATTTACCCAGAGTACGAACTGATCGAGTGCCATCATGGACACGGGTGTCATGTCCTTGTAACTGAACGGCACACCGGTGGCCAGGGGGGTGGTGAACAGATTCGAAAGCGTGATGATGATTTTATGGGGGTCGCCCTTGGCACCTTTGACTTCCAGAAAGCCTTCTGCGCCAGCACCGCCGCTTTTATTGACCACCACCATGGACTGCTTCATGAGGTTGTTTTTAGCAATGAGTCGGGCCATTTGGTCCGCGCCACCGCCAGTGCCGGCGGGCACCACGAATTCGACGGTTTTGGCGGGCTCCCACGCCCATGCCGCGGGGGTGAGCATGGACAGTCCGCAGAGGGCGGTACTGGCCAACAGGAATTTCTTCATTTTGAACAGGCGCATAACGGTCTCCGAAATTGGGTAAGAATAGATCCCTGACTGTTTTTTATAGTGATTGCACAGGCTAGCACGCCTTTGCAGCCGCCCGCAGAGGATGAGGGACAACGATGGAAAAGTGGTTCAGATTTACTGAAGTCGATGATCAGCAAAACCGAATTCAGGTGGGGCGGGCCACCGCCGATGGCCAGAGGATCGATGTCCACGAGGGCGCTTCCATTCTGGATCCGGGCGCGCTTTCGGGTCGCACCGTGGCCATGGATCGGGTGCGGCTGCGCGCCCCGGTCTCGCCGATGAAGTTGCTGGCCCTCTGGAATAACTTTCGGGAAATGGCCGCGAAAATCGGCCAGCCGATTCCGCCCGAGCCCCTCTATTTCCAGAAGGCCGCAAACTGCTTTGCGAATCCCGGTGACGCCATCCGAAAACCCGTTTCATATGACGGCAAAGTGGTCTACGAGGGCGAGCTGGGGATCGTGATCGGGAAGACTTGTAAGGACGTGTCGGAGGAGCAGGCGGAGCAATCGATCTTCGGATTTACCTGCGTGAACGACGTTACCGCCATGGACATTATTCAGAAGGATCCGACCTTTCAACAGTGGAGCCGCGCCAAAAGCTGCGACACCTTTGGCCCGGTCGGGCCGTGCGTGGCGGTGGGCTGGGATTGGCGGTCGGGTTCGGTGCGCACCGTGGTGGGCGGACGTGAGCGGCAGCACTATCCCTTGTCCGACATGATCTTCACGCCACCGCAGATCGTCAGTGCTTTGTCGCGCGAGATGACCCTGATGCCGGGCGATATCATTTCATGCGGAACGTCCTTAGGCGTGTTGCCCATGCGACCGAATACGGTGGTGGAGGTCACGATCGACGGCATTGGCACCCTGACCAATACCTACGAGCCCTCCCCGGATCAAGTCCAATCATAGAAAGAACAACGATGAAAATTTGTATTGTGGGGGCGGGTGCCATTGGTGGGCTTTTAGGCGCCCGGTTAGCGAAGGCGGGGGAAGACATCACGCTGGTCGCCCGTGGCCCTCAACTGGAAGCGCTGAAGTTGAGGGGTCTTCGGTTCATTGAAGAAGATGGCAGTGAGTTTGTGGTGACCCCGACCGCGGTTGGAAGTATTCGCGAGGCGGGCCCGCAGGATGTGATTGTGCTGGGCATGAAAGCCCATCAGGTGGCCGCCGTGGTGCCCGATCTGGCCAGCGCCTATCACCAGGACACCATCGTGCTCACTGCCCAAAACGGCATTCCCTATTGGTACTTCATGAAGCATGGCGGTCCGCACGACGGCAAGGTGATCGAGAGCGTGGATCCCGGAGGCCTGGTCGCCAAGGGCATTCCCATTGAGCGCGTGATTGCCAGCGTGGTCTATCCGGCCGCCGAAATGATTGCTCCCGGTGTGCTCAAACATATTGAAGGCAATCGTTTTTCTATCTCGGAAGTGGACGGCGCCGATACTCCTCGCGTGCGACAGCTCTCCGAGGTGCTGCGAAACGCGGGATTCAAGGCGCCCGTGACCACAGATATTCGCAGCGAGATCTGGACCAAGCTCTGGGGTAACCTGAGTTTTAACCCCATCAGTGCGCTGACCCATGCCACCTTGGTCGACATCTGTCAGTTCCCGATGACCCGGGACCTTGCCGCCAAGATGATGACCGAGGCGCAACAGGTCGGCGAGGCCTTGGGCATTGCATTTCGCGTGTCGTTAGAAAAGCGGATCGCGGGCGCCGAGGCGGTCGGCAAACACAAAACCAGCATGCTGCAGGATGTCGAAATGGGGCGTGCTCCCGAGATCGCTGCGTTGGTGGGATCGATCATCGAACTCGGATGCATCGCCGGTGTGCCCACGCCGCATATTCAGGCGGTCTACGCGCTGGTCAGCTTGTTGGCCAAAACCCTGGCCGATGAAAAAGGAAAACTCAAGATCGCGCAGTAACCCCTATTTTTATTCGCTAGAGCTTGTATCACGCCGCATTGACACCATCCACTCTCGAACAAACATTTGTACTCATGAAGGATAGAACATGAAAAAACGCGCCTCCTCCCTGGTCGAGCTGTTATCCGCAGGCCATGACACCGCCCCGGTATTCGGTGCCCCGGGTACCCCGGATCTGAGTTACGGGGATCTTCGTAAGCTGATCATCTACTCGGTGAAGAAATTCAATGGGCTTGGTATTGGCCGCAATGATCGGGTGGCCATCGTGCTGAAAAACGGACCGGAGATGGCCGCATCGTTTCTGGCGGTGGCCTGCGGCGCCACGTCGGCGCCACTGAATCTCGCCTATCGTGCAGATGAGTTTGAGTTCTATCTGTCGGATTTGAATGCCAAGGCCCTGGTGGTCGAAAAAGGAAGCGACACACCGGCCATTGGTGTGGCCGAAAGGCTCGGCATCATGATCATGGATCTGGTGCCCACCCCGGAGAAAGGCGCAGGCAGTTTCACGCTGGAGCGACGCGGCACGCAGACATTGACGCTGACCCAGGGCGGTTGGGCGCAACCCGATGATGTCGCCCTGATCCTGCACACCTCGGGCACGACATCACGGCCCAAGATCGTGCCGTTGTCCCACCGTAACGTGGCGGTATCGGCGGGAAATATCGCCGAGACCCTGGCCTTCACTGCGAAAGATCGTGGGCTGAACATCATGCCCTTGTTTCATATCCATGGCCTGATTGCCGGCACCCTGGCGCCGCTGTCCCGTGGCGGCTATCTGTTTTGCTCGCCGGGCTTTAACGCCCTGAGGTTTTTCTCCTGGATGGAGGAGTGCAAACCCAACTGGTACACCGCCGTGCCCACCATGCACCAGACGATTCTCACGCGTGCCCCACAAAACAAGGCCACGATTGAAAAATATCCGCTGCGGTTTATCCGCTCGTCATCGTCATCCCTGCCGACCCAGGTGATCCGTGAAATCGAAGAGGTGTTCAAGGCGCCAATGATTGAGGCCTACGGGATGACCGAGGCCTCCCATCAGATGTGCAGTAATCCCTTGCCACCGAAGGCACGTAAACCAGGTGCTGTGGGCATTGCCGCGGGCCCGGAAGTGGCCATCATGGATGAGAAGGGCCGGTTATTAAAGCCCGGTGATATTGGTGAGATTGTGATTCGCGGCGACAACGTGACTCAAGGGTACGAGAATAATCCCAAGGCGAATGCCGATGCGTTCACCAACGGCTGGTTCCGCACGGGTGATCAGGGCGTGATGGATAAGGATGGCTATGTGACCTTGACCGGGCGTCTGAAAGAGATCATCAATCGCGGTGGTGAGAAGATTTCTCCCGTTGAAGTCGATGAGGTGTTGATGGATCACCCGGCGGTGATGCAGGTGGTGACTTTCGCGGTGCCCCACGACAAACTTGGAGAAGAGGTCGGAGCGGCTGTGGTGTTGCGCGAGGGAATGGCCGCCACGGATCAGGAGATTCGTGCGTTTGCAGCGACCAAATTGGCCGACTTCAAAGTGCCCCGTAAGATCGTGATTCTTGCGGAAATTCCAAAGGGCGCAACCGGCAAACTCCAGCGCATTGGCATGGCGCAAAAGCTTGGGCTGGTGTGACACCACTGATCCATCGGGCTGCGTATTCCCATAAGGGCGATCACGGGGCGCTCGGAATTCTGGGGGGTGCGCGTGGCACCGTTGGCGCCGCGTTTCTGTCCGCCCGTTGCGCACTGTTTTCAGGTGCGGGGCGTGTCTATGTCGTGCGGCCCCATTGCAATGATGGGGTGGTGCTCGATCCGGTGGCCCCGGAAATCATGGTGATCGATGCGGATCAGGCCAAATCGACACCGATCACGACCTGGCTCGTTGGTCCCGGATTGGGCATGTCGGATGTGGCCCATCGGTGGTTATCCGAGGTCTTGGGCAGCCCCAAGCCGCTGGTCATCGATGCCGATGCCCTGAATCTGATCGCTGAAGATCCTGCATTGGGTCGGCAGTGCGCGCGTCGATCTGCCCCAAGCGTGATCACGCCGCATCCCGGCGAGGCGGCGCGGCTGGCGTCCTGTTCCGTCGAGCATGTGCAGGCCCATCGCAACACGATCGCCCTTGACCTGGCCAAACGGTTGCATGCCATCACCGTGCTCAAAGGGGCGGGGACCGTCATCTGCGATGACACGGGTGGGGTGCATATCAACACCACCGGGAATGCGGCGTTAGCAACGGCCGGCACGGGCGATGTGTTGGCAGGATTAATCGCGGCGCTGATTGCACAGGGCATTGCGCCCATGACCGCCGCCCGCGAATCCGTGCGGATACATGGGCAGGCCGCCGAGCATCTGACGGCGGCCTTGGGCGGCCCGGTGGGACTGAGCGCGAGTGAGCTGATCCCGGAAATCCGAGCACTGCTCAATCGCGCTGTGGGTTAACCCTTTAATGCGTTTTTAATCTGCTCTAATGCGCTGGGGTCTTCCAGCGTGGTGAGATCCCCTGAGTCGCGCCCCTCGGCCAAGGCCTGCATGGATCGGCGCAGCAACTTTCCAGATCGTGTTTTCGGCAGTGTGGTGACAAAGTGCACTCGCGACGGGCGCGCAATCGCACCGAGTTCTTTGTCCACCGTGGCCATGATGGCTTTTTCTTCTGCCGCGCGACCCTCGGGTGACGTAATGGCGTCCAGATTCTTCAGCACGCAGAATGCTAATGGCACCTGACCTTTCAGCGGATCGGCGACGCCGACCACGGCGACCTCGGCGACATTGGGGTGCACCTGAATAGCCTCCTCGATTTCGCGCGTACCGAGCCGGTGACCGGCCACGTTGATCACGTCGTCGGTGCGGCCCAGAATGAAGTAGTAGCCATCCTGATCGCGAGTGGCGTAGTCAAAAGTGGAGTAATAACTCTTGCCGGGAACCGCGGTGAAATAGGTTTTCAGAAACCGCTCATCATCGCCCCACACGGTTTGCAGGCAACCGGGGGGAAGCGGGGGCACGGCGCAGAGCATGCCCTTTTCATCGGCACCGACCTCTTCGAAATTGGATTCATGAATCAGCTTGAGGTCATAACCATAGACCGCAAAGCTCGGGCTGCCGAACTTGGTGGGGGTATCTTCAACGCCATGTTGTGCGGCGAGAATCGGCCAGCCGGTCTCGGTCTGCCAGTAGTTGTCGATGATCTTCGCGCCACCCAATGCCTCGGAAATCCATTTCGCGGTCGGTTCATCCAGGGGTTCGCCGGCCAGAAACAGTCGGCGCAGGCACTTGGTGTTGTGCTGGGTCATGTACTTTGGATCTTGTTTTTTCAGCACACGCGCGGCGGTGGGCGAAGAAAACATGGTGGTGGCCCCAAAGCGCTCCACAATGCTCCACCAGATGCCGGGATCCGGGTTGGTGGGCATGCCCTCGTAGACGATGGTGGTCGAGCCGTTGATCAGCGGCGCGTAGACAATGTAGGAGTGCCCCACGACCCAACCGATGTCGGAGGTGCAGAAAAATACCTCGCCCGGTTTGCAGTCAAAGATATGTTTCATCGAGGCGGCCAATGCCACGCAGTAACCGCCGGTATCCCGCTGCACACCCTTGGGTTTTCCGGTGGTGCCCGAGGTGTACAAAATGTAGGAGGGATCAGTGGCCAGCATCGGCTCGCAGGGCACGGTGGTGCCGAGGTGGCGTTGGCGGAGTTCGGCATAGTCCACATCCCGTCCATCGACCTTGGTCATGCTGGCCAGTCCGCGGTTAACCAGAAGCACTTTTGCGGGTGGTTTTTCCGCGAGTCGGCAGGCCTCGTCGACCAGGTGTTTATAGGGCACCTCCTTGCCGTTGCGCATGCCGGCATCGGCTGAGATCATGACCACTGGTGTGGCATCGTCGATGCGGGCCGCCAACGAGGGCGCGGCAAATCCACCGAAAACCACCGAGTGAATGGCGCCAATGCGGGCGCAGGCCAGCATGGCAAAAATTGCTTCGGCAATCATGGGCATGTAGACCAGCACCCGATCGCCACGCTTCACGCCCAGTGATTTCAGGATCGCCGCCATGGCCTGCACCTCGGTGTGCAGCTCTTTGAAGGAGTAGATCTTCTCTTCTTTGGTTTCGGTGGAAATGTAGACCAGTGCCCGTTGATCCGCCCGTGTGGCCAGGTGGCGGTCAATGGCGTTATGGCAGAGGTTGGTCTTGCCGCCGACATACCACTTGGCAAACGGTGGATTCGAAAAATCCAGAATCCTTTCCGGTTTGGCAAACCAGTCAATGAACTGGGCCTGCTCCGCCCAGAATCCTTCTTTATCGTCGATGGAGCGCTGATGGAAGGCGCGAACGGTGGCAGTCATGGTGGTCTCCTCGATGGTGTTTTTTATCGTGTGGTGATCGGTGTGTGCATCGGCATCATTTCATAGAAAGCACTGCACC
>JBMSML010000002.1:0-36568 GCA_049421125.1 Burkholderiaceae bacterium | reverse complement strand
AAATGTAAGCCAGCAGATGCGCGAGAACAGCGATCATCCCGAAAATCTGCGTGCCTTGAATCAGATTGCGGTGGATCTCTTCTGATTCAGCTTCGGTAAGGCCCGTCGGCCAAACTTTGTTTGGGTCTGCCATAGCATTTCTCCTTTGAAAGACCTCACATTCGTGCTGAACCCGCACGAGGGTGTCGGTGATGAAAAAAGGCACTGCTTCATTTCCACATCACTGATGGGTGTAATTCTACGCTTACATCATGTGATGTCAAAAATAATTGACAGACTGTTCAGGACAGCGTTGCAAACTTCTGACGTCGAGGTCCGGGCCAGCCTAAGTGCCAATCCTGTACTGGGGTGCAGTGCAATAGACAACACCCGCAATCATCGATAATTTGCAAACGATAATGATTTTCATTAAGATTATTCCATCCGGGCGCAGTGTGCTTAGCCGGTCGGCCAGCGATGCGTCTCGGGGGTTTTTCAAAGGAACTGTCCATGAACGCTGTCACATCCCGTAGCACGCCCACCTCCTCCACAAGGCGTTTACGTCGCGCCATCGCCGCCGTGGTCTTGTGCGGCATCGCTGCGCCGATGGTGCTGTTCACCAGCCCATCTGCCCGCGCCCAGTCAAAAGAACTGAATCTCTACTCTGCGCGTCACTACGCGAGCGATCAGGAACTCTATGCCGAGTTCACAAAACAGACGGGCATTAAGGTCAATCAGATTCAGGCCGGTGACGAGGCCATTCTTGAACGTTTGAAAAGCGAAGGCAAAGCCTCTCCGGCCGACGTGATTCTGTTGGTCGATGCAGCACGACTGTGGAAAGCGCAGAGTGAAGGCCTCTTTCAACCCTTAAAGTCTGCTGTGCTCGAGGCCGCCCTCCCCAAAAACATGCGTGCGTCCGACCTGTGGTTCGGGTTCACCACACGGGCTCGATTGATCGTGTTCGACCGCGCGAAAATCAAGCCGGAACAGATCCAGAATTACGACGACCTCGCCTCCCCTGCGCTTAAGGGTCAGGTGTGCACCCGCTCGGGATCCCACCCTTACATGCTGTCGCTCGTTGCAGCGATCGCGGCCCATCAAGGAGAGGCAAAAACGCAAGCCTGGGCCAACGGGGTGGTGGCTAATCTTGCGCGTACACCGCGCGGTGGTGATTCGGATCAAATCAAAGGCGTAATGACGGGTGAGTGTGGTGTTGCACTGGCCAACACGTATTACCTGGTACGCCTGCTGAAATCCCCTAAGACCGAAGAGCGGGAATCCGCCGCCCGGCTCGGCGTAGTCTGGCCAAACCAAAAAACATCGGGCACCCATATCAACGTGAGCGGTGGCGGTGTGGCCCGCTACGCACTACACCCCGAAAATGCCAAACGGTTTTTAGAATTTCTCGCTTCACCGATGGCGCAGGCGCATCTGGCCAATGCCAACAACGAATGGCCAGCAGCCCAGAACATCACGATTGCCAATCCGGAGTTAAGCCGACTCGGGTCATTTAAGGCAGACACCATTTCAATTGGCGCAGTCGCGGATCAGCAACCGACCGCCGCACGCGTGATGGATCGCGCCGGATGGAAGTAGCGGCTTGGACGTCGCCTGCGCCGGTGGACGTAAGGCCGGCCCAGGTGGCTGGAAGCGTTGCTGTTGATCGAGTCTGACCGACTGGGTCACATTCTTGACACCCACCTTGACCATGCGCAAGTCCAACAACAGGCAGACCCGATGCGCCTGAACCCCCTCCCGCACCGAGGCATCGCCATCAAAAATCAGTACTGTCCCGGATTTGAGCGACATTTACGGATTTTCACAGAGTTATGTGGGAAAATTAATGTAGTTTCGGGCGTTACGGGGTGGTGGGTGTCCTGTAGTGTCCGACGTGTGCCGCCCTACCCCACGCGACGACAGGACCCGGTTGAAATGGCTCCCTTACAGCTTTCGGAACAACAGATCACGACGATTGCCGAGACGCTCAAAGCCGCTCGCGAACAAAAAGGCGAAAATCTAGCCGACGCCGCGTTTCGGATCGCTCTGTCTCCGTCCCAGTTACGGGCCATTGAATCGGGGGACCTTCGCCCGTTTTACAGTCCTGGGTATTTCTTGCAGGCGGCCCAACGATACGCGGATTTTCTCGGAGCTACGCTGGACATCGCGCCGCCACCGCCACCCCCACCCGAGCCGATCGCCACCAACGCGGCCGAGCCCACAGCAATCGCGTATCACACGGCCACATCCGACGAGCACCGCTCCAACGCGGCGCTCGATACATCAACGTCTTCTATCGCCGCCGATGCAACCGGTCCATCGGGCACACGCATTGCGAACACAGTCGCACTACCCGTCGAGGTCAGTGACGATCGTGATGCGCATCCGCCCTCGCAGGCTACCGTTGAGACCATTGCCGCATCGCCGGAGAAAACCGCGGGCGTTCCCTGGGGATGGATAGCGTTTGGCGCCGCCGCACTGATTGCGATCGGAATTATCAAAATAAGTTTTGATAAACCAAGCCCCTCTCGGGAATCGATCGTAAAGCAAGAACCGACCAAGGCGGAGACCGATACTTCGGCGCCCACGCCCACGCCCGCGCCTGCACCGGCTTCCGCCGCAGCGCCGGCACCTCCTGCCAAAGCGCCGTCGCCCCCCGCAAATCCGGCCACATCATCGGCACCTGCAGCAGCGGCTTCCTCCGCAGCACCCGCGTTAATGCCAGCGGTAAAAGCCTCGCCAGTGATCGCCGCCAATGACAGCCAACTGGAGTCCCAGGCATCGACCTGGGTACAGATCGTGAAATCGAATGGCGAGAAGGTCAACACCAAGATCGAACCCGGTCAGAAACTGGATTTCGCATCATCTTCCACCGCCGCCATTGTGTTTGGACAGCCCGATAAGGCCGCCCTCAAAATTCAAGGAAAACCGGTGAACATTGCGCCTTTTGTCACCTCGGACACACCGCCGCGCGCACTGGTCATTCTGAATCAGATCAAAAACTAGTCTGCAATTGCATGCGACGTGCGGCGATGAACCGCCAGCCCGACCCCTCTCTCGTCACCGCAATCAATGCCCGCGGATTTCGGGAGTGGCACAGCTACGAATTAGCCCGAAGCTTTGGGTATCTGGCACTCGGGGTGCTCATGTTGGTATGTGCACTGGCCATCATGGAAGGGGTATTCGAGCGACCGAACACCTTCGAGCGCCTATTTAAACTTTTTCTCACCTTCTTTTCACTGTGCATGACCGGCTGGGCGTGGTGGCGGTTCATCCAAATTCTGTTGCACGCAGAGGAAATTGGTCGCCAAGCAGTATGTCGTCAATGCCAACGCTATGGTCGAATCGAGGCGCTAACAGAAACACCCACAGATGATCCGCAGCATCGGTCCCTCACCTGTCGGTGCACGAAGTGCGACCATGTCTGGTCCATCACCTACACCGTACAATCCCGGAATGTCCACCCCTAATGCCTGGCTCTTTGGGCCACATGTCGCTCTGGATCGAGCCCGCCAGTCGCTCAGCCAGGATGAACACCAGCGTATTCTGGCGCCTCTGCAGGCCGGACAACCTTCTGCCCATCGCATCACTCAGCTTCGGGATGCCATGCTGTCCGGCGATCCGGTCAATGCCTCGGAACAGCGCGCTGCAGGTCACTGGGCGCTGCGCCTCGCCGGCAGCCGCACGCCAGAGCGGCACACGCTGCTCCCCCAGCGGTTTGCACCAAACGGTGAAGACCTGTTGCCAAAAATGCGTCGTGCGCACCAGCACATGTCGCAGCTCGTCGAGGCCGTGCAATCGGGTGCCTATCACGCCTCTAGCGGAGAACGGTTTTCCGATGTCATTCACCTCGGGATCGGGGGCTCGGATAGCGGACCCCAACTGCTGATCTCGGCGCTGCGCACGCCCCGTGCCGACCCCATTCCCCGCGTGCATTTTCTGGCCAATCTGGACTATCACGGTGTGCAGCATCTGCTCATGCAGTGCGATCCACAGCGCACCTTAGTGGTCATGGTGAGCAAATCCTTCACCACACACGAGACCATCCACAATGCAGAGCATGTGCTGGCCTGGATGCGACAGGCGCATGTGCCCCACCCCGAACGCCACTTGATTGCGGTCACGGCCCGTCCCGATCGCGCACAGCAATGGTCTATTCCTGAGCATCAGATCCTGTGGTTCGATGACAGCATCGGCGGTCGCTACTCACTATGGGGTCCCGTGTCGTTTGCCGCCCGACTGGCACTCGGAAATGCCTGTGTCGATGCTTTTCTGGAAGGTGGTCTGGCCATGGATGCGCACGCCATCAGCACACCGCTTGCCCGCAATCTGCCCGCGGTGCTCGCGGCCACGGATGCCTACAATCTGCGGCACCGCCGGATTCCCACGCTGATGGTATCGGCCTACGACAGTCGACTCATCCTGCTCGTTCCCTATCTGAAGCAGCTCTGGATGGAATCCCTGGGCAAGCATATTGATCGCGACGGCCAACCACTGAATGGTCCGGCCTGCCCCATTCTGTGGGGTGATGTGGGCACCAATGCACAGCATGCTTTTTTTCAGTTACTACACCAGGGCGCACATGGCGTGGCCATTGAACTCATCGCCAGTGTCCAGCCCGAACACGCTGCGCAGGAAAGCCACGATGCCCTACTGGCGAATTTCATTGCCCAGGCCCAGGCGCTCGCCACCGGCTTCACGGATGAGAACGCCCATAAGACCTGTTGGGGTGGCCACCCCGTCAATGTGATGTTATTGGATCGCTTAAGTCCCGAGGCACTCGGTGCCTTGATTGGGTTGTGGGAGTACCGCGTGCTGGCACTTGCGGCCCTGCATCACATCAATCCATTTGATCAGTGGGGCGTGGAGCTTGGGAAATCGATGGCGCAATCTGCATTCGATATACTGCATGGCGATGCCGTCCCACATAATGCATCGATATCATCAACCGACCCAACGACTGGTCCTGTCCTGGATGACATCAGTCGATCACTGATTCAGTGGCTTCGCGATCAACGTTGAACGGCGCAGAAGCAGTCGCACCACTCCAAACATCAGTAAGACTCCGAGCAGATCTCCCACCATCATCAATGCTAGATCAGTGGTGGAGACATAGTCCGTGACATCCAGTAGCTCCCACGTCAGCCCATGGATCACGGCATTAAAGGCGCAGTACAACACGGACAGCACCATCAGCATGGGAAGGGTAAAGGGCAGGGGTTTAGTGCCCATCGCCTGACGCACGATCCAATAGGACAACCATATTCCAGTGGCCGATGCGCAAGAGAACCAAAAGGCGGTACCGATCGGCTCCTGAAAGAGCATCAGGCTCACCACAAAACTGCCCACCGCGATGCCCGCTAAACCGGCCAGTCCAGCAATCAACACCGCCGCCACACGGGCAAACGCGGGCAGAAATACGATATCGATGCGATCCGGGATCACCGAGAATGTGGGCCCGATCAGATGCTGAACCAGAAAAAGAACGAGGTAGAGGGCCGCGAACCCGATGGCCCAGGGGATCGGGCGAGTGGGAAACCAGTCCTCGAGCAGCGACTTAGGCTTGGAGTCCATCCGCCCAGGCCTTCACGCGCTGGGAGAGCTTGGCCATCAACTTCTTCGCCCGCTCAGTGGGGCTCACGATGCGGCGACGGGTGTCCTCCGAATCGACTTTCACGGTAATCATGCCCTCCCGCTCTAAAATGGCAAGCCCTTTGTGGATAGTGGCCGGCGAGGCGACATCCGACTTCATGACGATGGTCTGCACGAACATGGGGCGATCCGGGGAATAATGGGCGACAATCCATTCCAGCAGGCGCTGGCTGCGTTCATCGATGGATTTGAAATCGGTATCGGCATTGACCACATCGAGCAGCTGACGCAGGTTCAACCAGGCATTCATTGGAGGCATAATTTTTTCAAACTCGGAGTCGTTTGACGACAGGAAGTAAGTATAAAGTTTTGGAGAATTGATGCTAGCAAAAGTTCGTTCTTGTGTGGGGCGGACCACACGGTAAGTGTAAAAATTCTTCGCGGGTGTAGTTCAATGGCAGAACGAAAGCTTCCCAAGCTTTAGACGAGGGTTCGATCCCCTTCACCCGCTCCATCACACTTGTTTGTATTAAGTTTATTGGGAACTTGCATGAAACAGGATTTCGATGTTGTGGTTCAAGATGCCCAAGGAACCACCTGCATCGCCCAAGCGTGGGCAAAAGTACACGCGCCGCCTGCCGCTGCCGAGAAGTTCGCCCTGCGTGAGCAGCTTCGGACCCGTTTTCGTCAAATGAATGCAGCGTTAGTGGCGCACTATTACGTTGACGGTGACATTCAAGATCTGGCTATTGAAACGGGAGGCATTGTGGCCGACTCCCTTGAGATGGCCCGATTTGGAAAACAACACCCGGCCACTACTCTGATTGTGGCGGGGGTGCGGTTCATGGGCGAGACGGCCAAAATTCTCAGCCCAGAGAAAACCGTGCTCATGCCGGATCTCGAGGCCACCTGCTCATTGGATCTCGGCTGCCCCGCGCCCGCTTTCCGTGACTTCTGCGATGCCCATCCCGATCGCACGGTCGTGGTCTACGCCAACACGAGCGCCGCCGTGAAAGCCCGGGCCGACTGGATGGTCACCAGTTCCTGTGCGCTCGAGATCGTGAACCATCTCCATGCGCAAGGAAAAAAAATTCTATGGGCACCCGACCGCCATCTTGGGCGCTACATCCAGGACCACACCCAGGCCGACATGGTGCTCTGGCAGGGGGATTGCATCGTGCATAACGAGTTTAAGGCCGACGAGTTGCGCATGATGAAGCGTGAACACCCCGAGGCCATGGTCTTGGTGCACCCGGAGGCCCCTGCCGGCGTGGTGGCGCTGGCCGACGTGGTCGGATCGACCAGCGCATTATTGCGTGCGGTCGTGGATGGATCCGCTCCGACGTACATTGTGGCCACCGACAAAGGGCTCTTTCATCGCATGCAACAACTCGCGCCCGGCAAGACCATAATAGAGGCGCCCACCGCCGGTGATAGTGCCACCTGCAAAAGCTGTGCCCACTGCCCCTGGATGGCCATGAACAACCTTCAAGGAATTCTGGATTGCCTCACACGAGGCCATGGTGAGATTCATATCGATAGCGCCATTGGCCAACAGGCCCTGGCCTGTATCACCCGAATGCTCGATTTCACGCAACATCGCACAAACGCTCCAGCCGGATGGATGCCCCATATGGGGGCCGTCTGATGGCCGTGACCATACACGATGGCCAGCATGAATCTCTGGCGCAGTCACGGGCACGAAATGTTCGCGATGCATTGCAGGAGGACATCGGCCATCAGGACTGGACAGCCTTGTTAATCGCTCCCAGCACCCAGGCCAGTGCCCAGCTTCGGGTACGCGACTCCGCGGTGCTTTGTGGAACGCAATGGTTTGACGACTGCGTACGAGCACTCGATCCCAGCGCTATGATTCAGTGGCATGCCCGAGACGGTGATCGATTGTTACCTGACACTGTGATCTGCGACCTTACCGCGAATGCACGAGCCGTGCTCACCGCCGAGCGCTCCGCCATGAATTTTCTCCAGTTATTGTCCGCCACTGCGACCCTAACCCGGCGCTATGTGCAAGCGATTGCCACTGCAAGTCCCAACCCGACCGGGTGCGCAGTGTTAGACACCCGAAAAACCATACCCGGCCTGCGCCAGGCCCAGAAATACGCTGTCCGAGTGGGCGGCGGGACCAATCAACGCCTCGCGCTGTGGGACGGCATTCTGATCAAGGAAAACCACATCATGGCCGCCGGCGGCGTTACGCAGGCCCTTCAGGCCGCCGACGCACTGAACGCCGCCGTCCCCATTCAAATTGAAGTGGAAAACCTCGATGAGTTACAGGAAGCGTTGAGCGCAGGCGCAACCAGTATTCTGCTGGATAACTTTTCGATGGACGATATGCGCGAGGCGGTTCGCATCACCGCCGGTCAGGCGCTCTTGGAGGCGTCGGGGGGAATCACCCTCGAATCGATCGCCGAGATCGCACGCACGGGAGTGGACCGAATCTCCGTGGGTCAACTCACCAAAGACATTCAGGCCGTGGATTACTCGTTGCGCGTCACTGCGCGCAACGGCGACAAGACAGTGGGCTGAGCCACCGGCCACGTGTCCGGGTAGTCGCGACTATAGTGCAGGCCGCGGCTTTCGCGACGCTCCAACGCAGAACGCACAATCAATTCGGCACACACCAACAGATTGCGAAGCTCTAAGAGGTCGCTGGTGACGCGAAAATTCGAGTAGTACTCCTGCACCTCGGACTGCAAGAGTTCAATGCGGTGCAACGCACGCTCCAAACGTTTCGTAGTGCGCACGATGCCCACATAATTCCACATCAGTAATCGCAATTCGTCCCAGTTATGGGCGATCACCACCTGTTCATCGGCGTTCTCCACTTGGCTCTCGTCCCAAGGGGGAATGATCACCGGGGTGGCCAACAGCGTTTGTGCGATGGTCTGCGCCGCTCCCGTGCCCACCACCACGCACTCCAGCAGTGAATTACTGGCGAGTCGATTTGCGCCATGCAAACCGGTGTAGGCCGTCTCTCCCACCGCGTACAGTCCATCCAAATCGGTTCGGCCCATCAGATCCGTGACCACGCCACCGCAGGTGTAATGGGCCGCCGGCACCACCGGTATCGGCTGCCGTGCAATATCAATCCCGAGCGCACGGCATCGGGCATGAACCGTTGGAAAGTGCGATTTCAAAAATTCCTCTCCCAGATGTGTGGCATCAAGATGCACAAAGTCGATGCCATGCTTTTTCATCTCAAAGTCGATGGCACGGGCCACGATATCCCGTGGCGCGAGTTCCCCGCGCGGGTCATGGGCCAGCATGAACCGCGCGTTGGCCGCCGGCGCCCCTGGGATTTTCAACTGGGCGCCCTCTCCCCGAAGCGCCTCGGTGATCAGAAAACTCCGATCCTGCGGGTGATACAAGCACGTGGGATGAAACTGAATGAATTCCATGTTGCCCACTCGGCATCCAGCGCGCCAGGCCATGGCGATGCCATCCCCGGTGGCCGTGTCCGGATTGCTGGTGTAGCGATAAACTTTACCCACGCCCCCGCAGGCCAGCACCACGGCGCTGGCCGCCAGGGATTCGACACGCTGCGCATCAATGTCGAGCACGTATACGCCGTGACAGCGGTCCGGACCTGGCGCACGGCAATGCCGATTGGTCACCAGATCCAGGGCAATCCAATGCTCATGGATCGTGATGTTTGGATGTTGTCGGCACCGCGCCAAGAGTGCCTCATGAATGGCTTTGCCCGTGGCATCTGCGGCATGTGCAATCCGGCGCGCAGAATGCCCGCCTTCACGCGTGAGATGCAGTCCCAAGGGCCCGGCCGCATCCTGTGAAAACGGCACGCCGAGGGCCAAGAGCCACCCAATGGCCTGAGCGCTGTGCGACGCCACCCAGCGCGCCGCGGACTCCACGACCAAGCCCGCCCCGGCCGCCAACGTGTCCTGCACATGGGACTCCACGCTGTCGGTCGGGTCCAGCACGCCCACAATGCCGCCCTGGGCCCAGGCCGTCGCCGACTCGGAGCGCGTGCGCTTGGCCATCACCACCACGGGCCGATGGTCGGCGACGCGCAGAGCAACCGTGAGCCCCGCCAGGCCTGCACCCACTACCACCACCGGAAGCGTCACGGTCAGTCGGGAAAATGAGAAGATAAAAAAAGCCCAGGAACCCCTGGGCTTTGCGATGTCATGACGACCGGGTTACTTCTTCTTATTGACCGCGTCTTTGAATGCCTTGCCCGCGCTGAACTTCACGGTGCGGGCCGCCGCAATCTTGATGGTCTCGCCGGTACGGGGGTTACGGCCGGTGCGGGCAGCACGCTTGCCGGAACCGAAGGTTCCAAAACCAACCAATTGCACGGAATCGCCCTTGGTCACGGCCTTGATGATGGTTGAAATGGTGGCATTCAACATTTCATCCACCGCGGCTTTGGAGGAGTCGGTGGCACTGGCTACTGCTTCAACGAGTTCTGCTTTGTTCATGGTGGACGGATACTCACTCTGTAATGTTGGAACGAACAACTAGTCTAACAGGTGTGGCGCCCGACGAATCAGGCGATACTGCTTATTCTTACGGGACATGTCTACCTGAGAATCTCCACCCTGCTGCGCGTAACGATACCAAATTTTTATTGCCATGAACGTCAACTTTCCTCGTCATATCCGAAGTTTTGTCATGCGCAGCGGACACATTACTCAGGCGCAGCGCACCACGCGTGAGCGTTTGCTTCCGATGTGGGGAATTCGCTATCCCGCTGAAACGCTTGATTTCAAAGGGATTTTCGGGCGCGATGGCCCCGTCGTGTTCGAGATTGGATTCGGCATGGGCGAGACCACCGCCGCGATCGCTAAGGCTTACCCGAATTGGAATATCGTGGGTGTTGAGGTGTACAAACCCGGGGTGGGCGCACTGTTGGGACGGATCGAGCAGGAGGGCCTCACGAATATTCGCATCATCGAATATGACGCGGTGGAGGTGCTCGGTACCATGATCGCCGACGCCAGCCTAGATGCCGTGCACATTTATTTTCCAGATCCGTGGCCCAAGAAACGTCACCATAAACGTCGGTTGATTCAACCGCCTTTCATGGAAAAACTCTGCCCGAAACTCAAGCCCGCTGGCATTGTGCACATGGCCACCGACTGGCCGGAGTATGCGGATCAAATGCTGGCCGTCTGCACCGCCCAGGAATCCCTGAAGAACCAGGCCGGGCAAGGGTTTTCAGCCCGTCCGGCATGGCGGCCGCAGACTAAATTCGAGGCCCGTGGACTGCGTCTTGGTCACCCCGTGGCAGACATCATTTTTCAAAAACGTGTCACCGCGAACAACACGATCAACCCGAACACAATGCGATAAATCGCAAAGCCATTGAAGTTGTGGGCACTGACCCAACGAATTAACCAACGCACCACCAACAGCGCGCTAACGTAAGCCGACACCAGTCCCACGCCAAACAACGGCAGATCCTCTAGGCGCAACAACCGATAGTCCTTGAGCAGGGAATACCCGCCGGCCGCCACCAGGGTGGGGACCGCCAGAAAGAATGAAAATTCCGTGGCGGCCTTTCGGGACAAGCCAAAACACATGCCCCCGATAATGGTGGCCCCGGATCGACTAGTGCCGGGAATCAATGCAAACGCCTGGGCGATGCCCAGTTTCAACGCGTCCCAATTGGTCATGGCATCCACGTCATGGAGTCGTACATGCGACGGATGGGCGGCGATCCAACGCTCGACCAACAGAATCACCACGCCCCCCGCGATCAGCACGACAGCCACGGGGACCGGATAAAACAGCACTGCTTTGATCCATCCTCCAAACAGCAATCCCAGGACGGCCGCCGGTATAAACGCGATGGCCAAATGACGAATAAATTGGGCTGTCGGACGGGTAAATCGCGCCCGGTAATGCCAGACCACGGCCCCCATGGCACCGGTTTGGATGGCGATATCAAAAATCTTCGCCCGGGCATCGTCAAATCCAATCAGGGCCCCAAACAAAATCAAGTGCCCGGTGGACGACACGGGCAGAAATTCAGTAAGACCCTCGACGATGCCCATTAACACAGCCTTCACCAGCACCGGCAAATCGCGCAACAGGTCAACAAGTTCCATAAAAATTTGGGGACAGAAAAGAGGTCTGACGCATTATGCACCCTGATTACAATACGCGTGATGACTTCTCTGGACACCACGCCGATACCCAACGACTCCATCGCTACGGATCGCCCTGCTCCCCGATGGAAACGACGCAAAGAGGCGCGGCCGCAAGAGGTAATTGATGCGGCATTGGAATTGTTTGCAGAACGAGGCTTTGCCCAGACACGGCTCGACGATGTGGCCGCCCGGGCAGGGATTTCGAAGGGAACGGTCTATCTTTACTTCGCGAGCAAGCAGGACCTCTTTGAAGCGGTCATTCAGGATCGTGTCACCCCGTGGTTAGAGGCCATCGCCTCACAGACGATTGATGCGCGAGCCCCGACCGACGCAGTGCTGCGCGAATTTCTGCAGTGGGGTTGGAATCAGTTTCTGGAATCGAAGTTGTACATGATCGCGCGCGTGGTGCTCGCCGAATCGAATAACTTCCCCCATCTGGCACAAGCCTACCTGCGCGAAGTCATGGAGCCCATTCATCAGCACATGATGCTGCTCTTAGAGCGTGGCCAACAACGCGGGGAGATCACGGGCGAAGTTCACCATGAACGGGTCAAGGTGCTGCTCGCCCCCCTGTCCTGGTTGGCGGTCTGGCGCCAGGTGCTGCTGACCCACAGCGAACCGCCCATCCAGGAAGAGGTATTCGTCTGTCAGGCCATTGACATGATCGTTTCCAGCGTCTCCAAGCCCCGCGCCTGAACGCCCTGCCGCCTCAATGCTAGACTCACGCCCTTGCTGGAGTTTGTATGAAACCTGAATTTTCGAACCTCGACACCGCCCGATCAAAAATGATCGAGCAGCAAATCCGGCCCTGGAACGTGCTGGACCCGAATGTGTTGGAGCTTCTGAGCGAAATCCGTCGTGAGGAGTTCGTTCCGGCCAGTCATCGCCATCTGGCATTCGTGGACATGGAGCTTCCCCTTCCAGA
Organism: Burkholderiaceae bacterium; assembly: GCA_049421125.1. Lineage (GTDB taxonomy): Bacteria > Pseudomonadota > Gammaproteobacteria > Burkholderiales > Burkholderiaceae_A > Lacustribacter. Next base: position 23,941 of record JBMSML010000002.1, on the reverse strand, counting down.
GCGGCAGGTCATGCTGGCTCCCAAGGTCGAGGCCCGTCTGCTGCAGGAACTCAGCCTCACGCCCTCGGACAAGGTGCTGGAGATCGGCACCGGATCCGGTTTTATGGCCGCACTCATGGCCCGATTAAGTGCCACGGTACTGTCAGTTGAGAAATATCCCGTACTGGCCGAACTGGCCAAGAACAACCTGGAACGCGCCGCGATCGGCAATGTCGAAGTCGTCACCGCCAACGGACTGGTGGAGAATCCTCGCTGGGCCCATGTGGGATTTGATGCCGTCGCCATCTCCGGTGCCATCGAGACAATTCCAGAATTTTTCCTGGACCGTCTTAATCCCGGCGGGCGAATGGTCGCCATCGTGGGAACCGCGCCCGTCATGCGCGCCGTGTTGATCGAGCGCGTGGGAGCGGGGCTTGCCTCATCGGTGTCCGGCCGTCGATCCACCGTCTTATTCGAAACATTGACCAAACCGCTTGAAGATGCCCCGAAAGTTTCGCGTTTCACTTTTTAACGGCCGCCGGCAGGTCCTATCGGCAGCGGTGCTCGCCGCACTACTGCCCGCCGTCCTGCCTGTATCGGCCATGGCCATGGACCTCTCCATGGCGGCCCGTGAAGCCCTTCAATACGACGCCACGTTTCTGGCCGCTCAAAAACAGGCCCAGGCAAGTGCCACGCGATTTGGCCAGGGCCTCGGCGGTTTGCTGCCATCGGCCAGCGTATCGGCGTCGCGCAGTCGGTCGGAGTTAACCGTCGACCGTGACGCTAGCCTAAATTACTCCAACCGCACCACGAATACCTACGTCGCTACGCTCACCCAACCAATACTGCGTATTGACCGTATCGCCTCCTTTAACCAAGAACGGGAGCGTTCCAAATCCGGTGAAGCCACCTTCGCACAGGCCCGCCTGGAGGCGCTCTTGCGGGTGACCCAGGCCTATTTCGATGTGCTGATTGCGCAAGACAGCTTGGCCAGCGTCGATGCCGAACTCAAAGCCATCGGGGAGCAGCTCGAATCCGCAAAGCGTAACTTCGAAGTGGGCACAGCCACGATCACCGATCAGCAGGAGGCGCAGGCCCGATTTGATCTGACCACCGCCAAACAGATCTCCGCCCGCAATGACCTGGAAGTCAAGCGCAACGCCTTGGTGCAACTCATCGGCAAACCCCTGCCCTTGACCTTAGCGGGACTTCGGGATCAGGTCGCCCTGAAAATGCCTGAACCACTTGATGTGAACCGTTGGGTGGATCAGGCCCGCAGTGCCAATCTCAGGGTTCAGTCTGCGATCTCGACTGCAGAAATTGCAAAAAGCGAAGTCACCCGGACCATCAGCGCGGACAACCTGCCATCGGTCGATCTCGTGGCGAAACGCACACGCACCGATCCATATCGTAGCGGTACAACCCCCTATGGATCCGCCGACGCCGACACGCTTTCCATCGAAATGACCTTGCCGCTGTTTAGCGGCGGCACGGCCATCCACAAAGCCCGCGAGGTGATCGCCCTGCGGGATAAGGCTACGTTCGATCTGGAAAACGAGCGTCGTACCGCCGAGCAGTCGGCGCGAACCTCGTTTCTAGGAGTGCTGGCAGGACTCTCCCAAGTGAAGGCCTATGAAGCCGCCGAGAGGTCCAGTCGCTTAGCTTTGGAATCCAATCTGTTGGGCTATGAGGTCGGCGTACGCATCAACATCGATGTGCTGAACGCCCAGCAACAGCTCTACACCACGCAACGCGATCTATCCAAGGCGCGCTACGACACGCTGATTAATGGCCTGAGGTTGAAGGCCTCGGTGGGTGCGCTCAGTGAGACCGACATCGACGAGATCAACGGCCTGTTGGCCAGGTGATCACTCGCAGAATTGATCCAGAAAGGCCTCGGCGCGCTGGGTTGCACCGCGATGGATATCGGAAAACCGCTGCGCCAGCGCGCCGCGCTCGACATACGCGGACGTATCCGACAGTAACGTGATGCCCTGGGTGATCCATGCGCGGGCGTCGCTCACTTCGTGACCGGCCCCACAGGCCGTGAGCGCCTGGGCAATCTGATGAAAGTTAAACATGTGGGGGCCAAAAAATACCGGGCGGCCGACGGCGCATGCCTCGATCGGGTTCTGGCCGCCCAAGGGCGGAATACTGCCGCCGATCAGTACGAGATCGGACATCTCCAAATAAGCAAACATCTCCCCCAGGGAATCCCCAAGCAACACTTCGTTATCGGAGATCGCACGATCCTCACGCCACTGGGATCGGCGGTGACACGACCATCCCGCTTCATCGATCAGACGGGCCACGCGATCAAAGCGCTGCGGATGCCGCGGAACAATTAGCAGGGTATCGCGCGGGGTGAGCTCACCCGATGCCTGGGCCGCCCCCCACGCCGCCAACAGGCTAATCTCTTCATCGTCTCGCGTGCTGGCGGCTAGCCAGATGCGGCGGCCCCCGCATCCGTTGCGCCAATGCGCGCCCTGCACGCGCATCTCTGCCGGCAGATGGACATCAAACTTCATATTGCCCATCACCACGATGTACGGCGTAAGGCGCGGTGACTCGCCGAGCACCGCTCGGAATCCCTGGGCATCCGTTTCCGTCTGTGCCGCGATGCCGCGCAGGGCTTGGAGTGCCGGATACGCCAAGGCACGAAAGGCCAGTAAGCGTCGTGCCGAGCGCGGCGATAAACGCGCGTTGATCAACGCAAGGGGAATACCACGGGCTTTTGTCTGGGCAATCAGATTGGGCCAGAGCTCGGTCTCCATCAGTACGCCCACCGTGGGACGCGCCCAAGATAGAAACAATGCATTGGCCCAGAGTAAGTCGTACGGCAGATAGCGTTGCACGAGCCGGGGAGGCTGTGCGGCCAGATCGGCGGCAAACAAGGTTCGGCCCGTCTCGCGCCCCGTTGGCGTGGTGTGCGTGAGCACGACACGATGGGCCGCGCTCTTGCGCAACCATGACGTGATCATGGGCGCAGCCGCACGGGTTTCTCCCACGGACACGGCATGAATCCACAAGACCTTGCGATTCGGATCATCGGCAAAGACATGACCGGCCACACCATTGCGTGGATTCCGAGGAATCGTTAGGCCCAGAAACCGCTCAGACCAGTGTCTCCAATACGCCGGTTGTCGCAGTCCGCGCCAGGTCAGATGCAACGCCAACGCCGGGATCAGCGTGACGCCGGCCAGGAAGTAAAGACCCCGCGCCAGGACCACCGATAACCCGCTGGGAGCGTGTCTCATGAACGCCCGTGATTAAAACGGCAGAACTGCATTCGGAATCAATGCCTGAAAGTTCATTCGAAACTCGGCCTGGATGCGGGCCAAGGCCTCGGGATTGTCGGCCTCAAAGCGCAACACGACCACTGGCGTGGTGTTCGACGGACGGGCCAGGCCAAACCCATCGGAATACTCGACACGGATGCCATCAATGGTAATGCGCTCCACCGCCGTGGGAAAACTACCCTGCTCGCGCAGGCGGTCCACCAGCGTGAAGTTCTCGCCTTCGGCCGTGGCCAACTGCAACTCCGGCGTGGCGGTCGAATCCGGCAAGGACTCCAGCACGCGACTGGGATCCGATGAGCGCGACAGAATCTCGAGCAGTCGCGCAGCAGTGTAGAGGGCATCGTCGAAACCAAACCAACGGTCATTGAAAAATATGTGGCCACTCATCTCGCCCGCCAAGGGTGCGCCGGTTTCCTTCAGTTTGGCCTTGATCAGGGAGTGTCCGGTTTTCCACATCAACGGCACACCACCATGCGCCCGCACCCATGTCGCCACATGCCGCGTGCACTTCACATCAAAAATAATCTGGCCGCCGGGATTGGCGTTTAATACATCCTCGGCATAGAGCATGAGCTGACGGTCCGGCCAGATGATGGCGCCGGATTTCGTGACCACGCCCAAGCGATCGCCATCGCCATCAAAGGCCAATCCGATTTCGGCAGGACCCGATCGCACACAGTCGATCAGGTCCTGCAGATTCTCCACATGGGCCGGATCCGGATGGTGATTCGGAAACGTGCCATCCACCTCGCAAAAGAGTGCTTGAACATCACAGCCCAGTTGCGCCAGCAGACCGGGCGCCACGCCTCCGGCCACACCGTTTCCGGCATCAATGGCAATACGCATACGCCGACTCAGTGTGACATCACGAAGTAGTGCAGTCACATATGTTTGGACCATCTGGGAATCGTGGATCCGACGGCCTTGCTGCGTGGCCGTGATGCTCGCCACGTGCGCCTGAGCCTGCCCGGACACAATCAGTTCATACAACGCCTGAATATCGGCACCCCATAAGGTGGCCCCCGCTACCATCATTTTCAGTCCGTTGTACTGCGGCGGATTATGACTTCCGGTGACGGCCACCCCGGTGCCACTTCCCGTATCCACGGTGGCAAAATAGACCACAGGCGTTGGCACCTGCCCAATGTCGACCACATCGACGCCCGCCGACATCAATCCCTGCGCGAGCGCATCCACCAATCGCGGACCGGACAGCCGGCCGTCACGCCCGAGCACGCAGGAGCGTTTCCCCGCCCGATGGATCATGACGCCGAGCGCCGTACCGATCGACTGAACCACCGATTCCGTGAGGGTGTCATCCACCACACCGCGAATGTCGTACGCTTTAAAAATGGATCGGGCAGGCTGCATGACGGGCTCCCTCTTCGGCTAAAACCAGAACCGCGATGGCGGTTGATGCGACAATAACCCGTCATTCTAAAGAGTTTGATCCCCCTTCTTTTCCGTCCGAGCTATGGCCACGTATGTCATTGGAGATGTTCAGGGATGCTGCGACAGCCTGGAGGCCCTGGTGGCCCAGCTGCCCTTTCATCCTGTTCGGGATCGGCTGTGGTTTGTGGGCGATCTGGTCAACCGCGGACCCAAGTCCCTCAAAACACTTCGTCGCATCATGGCCGCCCGTCAGCGCGCCGTGTGCGTTCTAGGCAACCACGACCTTCATCTCTTGGCACTGGCCGCCGGCGCCCGAAAAGCACAGCCCTTGGACACCGTAGCGCCGATTCTGCGCGCCCGAGATGCCCGTGATCTGATCGATTGGGTGCGCACAAGGCCGCTCGCATATGCGCAGGGTCATCACCTGATGGTGCATGCTGGCGTCTTGCCACAATGGACTGCGCGACAGGTGCTGTCCCAGGCCCAGGCAGTTTCCGATCGGCTGCGCAGCCGGCATTGGATGGATTTCCTTCATGAAATGGTGGGCAGCGTAAAGCCCCACTGGGCCGATGGCCTGCATACCCAGAAACGCCTACGGGCAGCACTCAGCGCTTTCACGCGCCTTCGTTACATCGACCGCAACGGAATGCCCGATTACAAAAATAAACTTGCGCCCGATCAGGTGCCGGCCTCCGCACAGCTCACCCCGTGGTTTGACGCACCGAATCGAAGAACCGCAAGGCAACGCATTGTGTTTGGCCATTGGTCGACACTCGGCCTTATGGTGCGGCCGGATCTGGTGGCACTCGATACGGGATGCGTCTGGGGCCGACAGCTCACAGCCATTCGACTCGACGACCATAAACTTTACGTGCAGTCGAGTCTCGAAGGCGCTGCCGAAGAAGATTAATGCACCAGCGGTTGGCCGTTGGACTGTCGGACTGCCACTGCGGCGGCAATGCGGGCGTGGGCGAGGGCGGCCAGGCCATGGCGGGTTGCCGCCGCGTCGTCATCTGCAGGAATGATAGGCAGGATATCCAACACCACCTGCAGGCCCGGTGTGGCAAGCACGGTCATTATGGACTGCATGAGCGTCTGGTCGCCCACATAGGCGACACGCGTGGTGGGCCGTCCATGATGAAAATAACTCAGGGCGACCGGTACTATTGCGGCACCCGCGCGATGATGCTCCGTATCGGCCACGGCCATCGCAAATAAGCTGGCATGAAACGGCAGGACATGACGGCCCTCCGAAGTGGTGCCCTCCGGAAAAAACGTGATCACCTCGCCGTTAGCCAATCGTTTCACGATCTCATGATTCACGTGCCGCACCGCATGCCGACTGCCCCGTTCGATAAAGACCGTTCCGGTTCGCGCGGCCAACAGGCCAATCAATGGCCAGTGCCGGATCTCCGACTTCGCCACAAAGGTGGATGGAATGAGGGCATTCAGGATGATGATATCCAGCCAAGACACATGGTTCATCACCACCATCGTGGGGCCCGTCGGCAGCTCGATGGGCAGAGGGTTGCTCGCCCATTGCACTCCCACGGCGCGCATCACCCACTGTGACCAGACACGCTTGACGCGCAGCCGCCGAACGGGTGACCACCAAGGAAAGAATGCGATTAACAGGATTAATCCAAGGCAGAGCAGCAGCACCATGGCCACCGCCCTCGCTACGGCACGCCTCATGAACCTGGGTGAGCGCCTAAGGTAAATCCGCCGTGCGCACGATCAAAGACACAACGCCCATCGACGAACACGGCCGTCACCTGCCCCTCCAGATCCCGGCCCAGATACGGGGTATTCGCCCCCTGTGAAAAGAGGTTCTTGGGTACTACGGTCCATGAGGCGTCGGGTTTGAAGATGCAGATATCGGCCTGTGCACCGATGGCCAACTGGCCCGCATCGCGGCCCAATACCCGCCCCGCATTCACGGTGAGCCGCTGCAGGGCGTCTGGCAATCCAAGCGAGGTTTCCTGAGCCCACTTTAGGGTCAAGGGCAGCAACAACTCGATCGCCGTGACACCGGGCTCCGCTTCACCAAATGGGACCTGCTTGGCATCGTCATCGATGGGCGCGTGATCAGAACAGATCACGTCAATCGTGCCGTCGAGCACCGCCGCACGCAAGGCATCGCGATCGCGTTGGCTTCGAAAAGGCGGTAACACCCGGGTATTCGGATCGAAGTTACTCGTGTCCACATCAATCAAGTGCAGGTGATGAACCGCGACATCGGCCGAGACACGCAGGCCCTCGCCTTTGGCGTGACGCACCAACTCCACTCCTGCGGCCGATGACAGTCGGCACAGATGCACGCGGGCCCCGGTGGCGCGCACCAGTTCGAAAATGGTCTGCAACGCAATGGTTTCATTGGCCACCGAAATGCCCGGCAGGCCCATACGGCCCGAGACCGGCCCCGAGTGGGCAATGCCCGTGCGACCAATCCATGGATCCATCGGATACAGCCATACGCTGTAATCAAAAGTACGTGCGTACTGCATGGCGCGCATCAGCACCTGGGTATTCACGATCGGGATCGGGCCCTGGGAAAAGCCGATGCAGCCCGCCTCGGAGAGTTCCGCCATCTCGGTGAGCTGCTCGCCTTTTAGTCCGAGCGTGAGTGCCCCCAAGGGATGGACATGGGCCTGCATTAGGTTGCGCGCCTTGTGCTTGAGCATCTCCACCAATCCCGGTTCGTCCAGCGCCGGATCCGTATCGGGCGGACAGACCAGACGGGTCACGCCGCCGGCAATCGCGGCACGCATTTCGGATTCCAACGTGGCCTTGTATTCGAATCCGGGTTCACGCAGACGTGCGGAGAGGTCGATCAATCCCGGGCAGACCACATGACCGCCGGCCTCCATCACATGATCCGCCTCAAAACCATCGAGCATCTGACCCATGGGAGTGATGGCCACCAGACTGCCATCGGCAATCCAGAGGTCCATCTTGGCATTGATGCCATTGGCGGGATCCATCAAATGACCGCCACGAATGCACAGCCGTGGCAGTACCGCGGGCACCGAAATCATGCGCTGCGCGGCGGCCATCAGTGACTTACCTCGGCCAACATGCTCATCACCGCCATGCGCACCGCAATGCCGAACGTGACCTGCGACAGGATCACCGATTGCACGCCATCGGCCACTGATGAATCAATCTCCACGCCACGATTCATCGGACCGGGATGCATCACGATGGCATCGGGCTTGGCCACCGCCAGCTTCTCCGTGGTCAGGCCATAGTGCTTAAAGTATTCCTGCGTGGACGGCAGCAAGGCGCCGCGCATCCGTTCATTTTGCAGCCGAAGCATGATGATCACATCCACATCGCGCAGTCCTTCGACCAGATCGGTGTAGACATGAAGCCCCATCTCGCGCAGCCCCGACGGCAGCAGAGTCAGTGGTGCGATGGCCCGTATCTCGGGAACCCCTAATGTGGTGAGGGCATGAATATTCGAACGTGCCACTCGGGAGTGCAGAATATCGCCGACGATCGCCACCCGCAGGTGTTGAAAGTCCCCCTTGAAATGACGGATCGTGTAGGCATCGAGCAGGGCTTGGGTCGGATGGGCGTGACGTCCATCTCCCGCATTCATCACGCGAATGTGCGGTGCGACCTTGTTGATATGCTGCGCAATCAGAGTGGGCGCACCGCTCTGGCCATGACGCACCACAAACATGTCGGCCTTCATGGCGGCCAGATTATCAATCGTGTCGAGCAGGGACTCGCCTTTAGCCGTGCTCGAGGCCTGTACATTCAGATTCACCACATCGGCGGATAAGCGCTTGGCTGCGATCTCAAAGGTCGTGCGGGTCCGCGTGGAGTTTTCAAAAAACAGGTTAAACACGCTCTTGCCGGCTAAGACCGGCGCGTTGACCACTTCTTTGGGATTGGCCGGATCTAGAAATCGGGTGGCCCGATCCAGAATCTGAACCATTAACGCCTTTGGAATGCCCTCGGTCGTGAGCAGGTGGGTGAGTTCACCCTTGGCGTTAATTTGAATGGACCGAGGCATGACTCGACAGTGTATCTAAAACGCCCTGCAAAAGGATTGCGGCCGCCTGTTGATCGACCTTGGATCGGGGATCTGGGGCCAGGGCCGATGTCCAACGTTCATCGATCAGTGCCACCGGAAGGCCAAATCGGCCCTCTAACTGATGGGCGAACCGCTGACAGCGAGCCGCAAACGGATGCGCCGCCCCGTCGGGGTAACACGGGATTCCCACCACTAACCGGGTCGGGCCCCATTCCGTCAACAGGGCCTTGATCCGATCAAAGCGCACCTGACGACGCGGATCATCAATGACGGTGAGTGGTCGCGCACCACCGGTCAGCGTATTGCCGATGGCCACTCCAATACGTTTTTCACCAAAATCAAAGGCCATGAGGGTCTCGCCCCCACGGGCCGGGTCATGCATGCCCGGCCGCCCCCGATAGATGAATGGGATCAACACCGAGCAATCGAAAGGCGTACGCGAATCGCTCCTCGGTCGGTACATCAAAAATCAATGAGGTGTCGGTGGCCGGCACGGTGAGCCAGGCATTGGCCGCCAGTTCCTGATCCAACTGACCCTCACCCCACCCGGCGTAACCCAACGATACAAACAAACGCTCCGGACCCCTTCCCTGTGCAGTGGCCTCCAGAATATCGCGTGACGATGTCAGCCCCATAAGGTCATTGAGCACCAGGGTGGAGCTCCACTTGCCGACGGGCTCATGCAGTACGAAGCCACGGTCTGACTGGACCGGACCGCCCAGAAAGACCGGGGTCTCGCCGGCGGACCCATAGGCACTGGCGGTCACCGAAATGTCGTCGGGGGCGGCCGGCGCTATATCAATACGATCGAGCAGCATGCCAAGGCTCATGTCGGAAGGACGGTTCACAATGAGGCCCATGGCGCCCTTGGCGGTGTGCTCGGCCACATACACCACGGTTTTGCCAAACTGGGGGTCGGTTAGACTGGGCATGGCCACGAGATAATGGTGGGCCACGCTCGGCATGTCGTGTGATAACGCTTCGGATTGCTGCGGATGACCCATAACGAAATTTTACCCCCGGACGGTAAGAAAACCCAGCCGTGCACACTGGTCTGGCTTCGGCGTGATCTGCGCCTGGACGACCACGCCGCACTGGCCGCTGCCCTACGCTATACGGAACCGGTGCAGCTGGTGTTTATTTTCGACGAAGAGATTCTCTCCGCAATTCCACGCACGGCCACAATGTTGGGCAAGACCGCCTCGACGGCCGCACCCTCGGCGAGCACCTCGGCGTGCGCGGATCGACGCGTGGCCTTCATTCACGCGGCCGTGTCGGAAATCGGCTCACGGCTTCACGCCAGCGGAGCGCACCTCCTGGTGCGCTATGGCGATCCACGCCACTGGATTCCCGAACTCGCCCGTGCCTTGGGCGCGCAACGCGTGGTATTTGCCCATGATGACGAACCCGCGGCGCGTCAGCGTGATGACACCGTCTGCACAGCACTCCATCGGCATGGGGTTGACGCGATCTCGGTAAAAGACCAATGCATTTTCGAGCGTCACGAGGTGCTCACCGGGGCGGGAACACCATTTTCCGTCTTCACGCCGTATAAAAATGCCTGGCTGAAACGTTTCACGCTCAACGATGTCGCGCCTCAGGCCACTGGCGCAGGGTCGGCCGCGCCAAATGGCCCCATCCAACACGCGTGTGCGCAACGTCTTCTGGCTGCATCACGGCTTGCGACGCCACTCCGCCGGCCGCTACCCACCTTAGCGGAACTGGGATTTTCACCCGGCAATCTGGCCCAGCTTCAGATCCCGCTCGGGGAATCCGGCGCCCGGCAACTGTTTAAAGAATTCAAGCCCCGCGTGGGCCACTATCACTCGGCGCGTGACTATCCCGGCATCAAGGGACCCTCGTACCTCTCTGTGCATCTGCGTTTTGGCACGATCTCGATTCGAGAGTTAGTGCGATTTGCCGCGCACGTGCAATCGACCGATGCATCGGCCGCAGCGGGGGCCGCCACCTGGTGGTCGGAACTCATCTGGCGGGATTTCTACATGCAGATTCTGTATCACCATCCGCATGTGGTCACCCAGGCCTTTAAACCAGCCTACGATCGGATCGTCTGGGCCCAGGGCGACGACGCCGAACGCCAATTCGCCGCGTGGTGTGCCGGTCTTACCGGTTACCCCTTAGTGGATGCGGGCATGCGTCAGTTAAACGCCACCGGTTATATGCATAACCGGTTACGCATGGTGGTGGCATCGTTTCTCACCAAAGACCTGGGCATCGATTGGCGTCAGGGCGAAGCCTATTTCGCCTGGAAGCTCAATGATTTCGATCTCAGCGCCAACAACGGTGGCTGGCAATGGGCCGCCTCGACGGGTTGTGATGCCCAGCCTTATTTTCGGATTTTTAATCCGGTCAGTCAGAGTGAGCGCTTTGATGAAAAGGGGGCATTTATTCGCCGCTACGTGCCGGAAATAGCGGCGCTACCGGATAAGTGGATCCACGCCCCTTGGACGGCCCCACCCATGGTGCTCGAGGGCGCCGGAATTGCACTGGGCGACACTTATCCTGCACCCATCGTGGATCATGATCAGGCACGCCAGAAAACCTTAATGCGGTTTTCGGTGGTGAAGGGCTAGACTTCCACCATTTCGAAGTCAGACTTCTGCGCGCCACACTCCGGACAGGCCCAGGTGATGGGCACGTCTTCCCATTTTGTGCCCGGCGCAATGCCATCGTCCGGCCATCCCGTAGCCTCGTCGTAGATCCAACCACAAATCAAGCACATATAAGTTTTCATGCGTTCGGGCTCTCCAAGGGATTGTCAGGTTTGACTGCTGTTGTCGGGGCTTCACCGCGGGCATGGATCGCACATGCGACGCGTCAAATGGGATTGTGACCAAGTTTTTGAGCCAGCGCAAAAACGCCCCAGAACCAAACCTTTTAAAATGTGGGAATTGTTTACGCGCGAGATGAATCACGATGCCCCATAGCCCAACCGCCAAGAGCGAAGCACTATTTGCAAAAGCCCAACACACGATTCCCGGTGGTGTGAACTCACCGGTGCGCGCCTTCCGCTCCGTAGGTGGCACCCCGCGATTTTTTGCAAAAGCCAAAGGGCCATACGGCTGGGATGCCGACGGCAATCGTTATGTGGATTACATCTGCTCCTGGGGACCCGCGATTGTGGGTCACGCGCATCCCGATGTGATTGCCGCTGTCCAACAGGCCTGCGCCAACGGGCTATCGTTTGGCGCACCCACCTCGGCCGAGGTCGAAATCGCGGAATGGATCCGTGAATATTTGCCCTCGATGGAAATGATGCGTCTCACCTCGTCGGGTACGGAGGCCACCATGTCGGCCATTCGCGTGGCGCGCGGCTACACCGGACGCAGCAAAATCGTGAAATTTGAAGGCTGTTACCACGGGCATGTCGACAGTCTGCTCGTCAAAGCGGGATCGGGACTGCTCACATTCGGCAATCCCACCTCGGCCGGTGTACCGGAGAGTTTCGCCGCCGAGACCATTGTGCTGGATTACAACGACATCGACGCCGTAAAGCGCTGCTTTGCCGAACACGGATCCCAGATCGCTGGCGTCATTGTGGAGCCGGTGGCGGGCAATATGAATCTGGTCAAACCGGTCGGCGGCTTCCTGGAAACGCTCCGCACCCAGTGCGATGCCCACGGCGCTGTTCTGATTTTTGACGAGGTCATGACCGGCTTTCGCGTGGGCATGCAGGGCGTGCAAGGATTGTCCGGCGTGCGTCCCGACATGACCACACTGGGCAAGGTCATCGGCGGTGGCATGCCCATGGGAGCATTCGGTGGCGGCCGCGACATCATGCAATGCGTGGCGCCCTTGGGGCCGGTGTATCAGGCGGGCACCCTCTCGGGTAACCCCGTTGCCGTCGCTGCGGGATTGGCGACATTGAAGATCATCAGCGCCCCCGGGTTTTACGACAAACTCACCGCAATGACAGCACAATTGATGCACGACCTGCAGGTCATCGCCCGCGAATGCGGCGAACAGAATTTCTGCGCGGACAGTGTCGGTGGCATGTTTGGCATTTATTTCAGCCCACGCCCCCCGGTCACGTTCGATGATGTCAATCGTTCCGATCGGGACAAGTTCAATCGATTCTTCCATGCCATGTTAGATCGTGGTGTGTACCTGGCCCCGTCGGCCTTCGAGGCAGGATTTCTGTCCATTCAGCATGCGGGGGAACCGATTGCCCACACGCTGCAGGCCGCACGGGAGAGTTTTAAAGCGATCGCGTAGAGGAGCACTACTGGGCCGCATGCCCATCATGCTGAGAGGAGAATTCGGAATTGCCGCTGGCTGGTCGCTTTGCCCCTTCCCCCACCGGTCCCTTGCACCTTGGATCCTTGGCCACGGCCCTGGCCAGTTGGTTGGATGCCCGGGCTAATGGCTATGCCTGGTACGTGCGCATGGAGGATCTGGATGCCCCCCGTGAAGAACCCAGTGCCGCCGAGACGATTCTGGAGCAACTCCGACAACATGGTCTGACCTGGGATCACTGGTGCCTTGCCGAAGATCACGGATCCACAGGGCAACGCGGTGTGTTGTTTCAGCGGGGCCGGCTCGCCGTGTACCAGAAGGTGCTCGCACAGCTCATCGCCCAGGATCGCGCCTATCCCTGCTCCTGTTCACGCAAAAAACTACAGAGTGCGGTGGACTACGGTAAGGCCAGTTACAACCCCGATGGCGAGATTCTGTATCCGGGGTTCTGCAGACCGTCCCTCGCCGCTGCCGATCCGCTCGCCCGCCCGTCAATGAATTCGAATCGGTTCCAAGACGACGGCATGTCCTGGCGTTTTCGCAATGACAATGGGGATGATTTTGTGCTCAAACGCGCCGACGGTTTCTGGGCCTATAACTTCGCCGTAGTGATTGATGATGCTTTTCAGGACATCACCGATATTATTCGCGGCGACGATCTGATTCACGCTGGGCCACGGCATACCGCGCTAAGAAAAGCATTGGGGTATCCAGAGCCGCGGTTAATGCATGTGCCGGTCGTGCGCAACGATCTGGGCGAAAAACTATCAAAACAAACCCTGGCCATGCCCCTGCGTACCGATAACTCCGAAACGATTCGTCTGCAGCTCGAATGTGCCTGGTCCCACTTAGAACTGACCATGCCCATGCGATGGATCGCCCGCGTGCGCCCAACGTGGCGACGACACTACCGGGAACATTTTCATCGACTGCCCACCTACTGAACCAATAAAGTGGATTCTCAATCCGGATCGATCGCGGGCTCCAAACCTCACCACACGTGCGAGTGATGCCGCTTTGACTTCAGGTCGAGGATTTCGGTTTGCCGCCCAGGATGGCCGGTACCGATTTGGGCGCACGTCGAATACTCGATAGGCCGGCACGGACCGAAGCGCGCGGACTCGCAGTCGTGGTTCCGGGGCTCGGTGCCCCGGACGATTCCTCCGCTGGCACCCCTTTGGATTGGTATGGTTGACTGAATATCGGATCAGCCGGTACGGCCGTTTTCGGCGTGGCAAGGGTGGCATAAGGCGAGGCCCGGGAGGAGCTGCGTTCCGGTTCTTTCCACCCGCGATCGCCTCGGGTGTCGTTGCGCCGCTCCCCACGCCGCTCACCTCCTGATCCGGAGCGCTCCCCGCGATTTGACGATCCCGCGAGGACCAAGGCCTCACGCACGATGGTCTTCTTGACCAGTTTTTCAATATCGGTCAACAAACGTTGATCCTCCGGCGTCATCAACGACATGGCCGTTCCACTGGCACCGGCCCGGCCGGTACGACCAATACGGTGCACGTAATCTTCGGGCGCATAGGGCAGGTCATAGTTTATGACCGCAGGCAACTCGGCGATGTCCAGCCCACGGGCGGCGACATCGGTCGCCACCATGACTTCCACCTCGCCTTTTTTAAACTTCTCGAGCGTGGCCAGACGCTCTCCCTGCGACTTGTCGCCATGAATGGCATCGGCAGGAATGCCTTCACGTTGCAGCTCACGGGCCAGACGACTAGCGCCAATCTTGGTATTGGTAAACACAATGACCTGCTTCAAACCGCGAGATTTGACCAGGTGGGCCACGGCCGCCCGTTTCGCCTCGGCACGATCCACGGTGTACACGATCTGGGTCACGTTTTCTGCCGTGGCATTGCGTGCTGCCACTTCAATAACCGTGGGCGTGTCGTTTAAGAAGGTTTTCGCGAGTTTGCGAATCTCTGGCGAAAAGGTCGCCGAGAACAATAGGCTCTGCCGGGCTTTCGGCAACAGATTCACGATCCGCTGCAGGTCGGGCAGAAACCCCATGTCCAGCATGCGATCGGCCTCATCGAGCACCAAGACCGACACGGAGCCCAAGGACACTGTTTTTTGTTGCACATGATCGAGCAGGCGTCCGGGCGTTGCAATCAGAATCTCCACCCCTGATCGCAAGGCTGCGGTCTGCGGGTTCATGTCCACACCACCAAACACCACCGTACTGCGCAATGGCACGTATTTCGCATACTGACCCACGTTCTGCGCGATCTGATCGGCCAGTTCTCGTGTCGGAGCCAGCATCAAGGCACGCACCGGATGTCGGGCCGGCGAGGCACTGGTATTCGCATGGGGCATCAGCCGTTGCAGGATGGGCAGGGTGAAGGCGGCGGTTTTACCGGTACCGGTCTGGGCGGCACCCATCACGTCCCCTCCGCCCACGATAACGGGGATCGCCTGGGCCTGAATCGGAGTGGGAGTGGTGTAGCCGACTTCGGCAATTGCCCGCATCAGATCGGGATGCAGGCCAAAAGAATCAAAACTCATTCAGGCATTATCCACGATGTTCTCTGAGAATGTCCCATGACCGCCCCTTTTCGACATCTGATTCCAGCCACCTTCGTCCTGATCTGGAGTTCCGGATTCATCATTGCCCGCTACGGTATGCCCCACGCCGAACCCATGACGTTTTTATTCATGCGATTTGTGGGCGTACTGGCCATCATGGTGCCCGTGGTGCTCCTGATTGGCCCCCGATGGCCCGCTCCCTCACAGATCGGCCACATCGCGCTGGCCGGTGTATTACTGCAGGCCGGCTATCTAGGGGGCGTCTGGGCAGCGGTTAAGCAGGGCATGTCCGCGGGGCTCGTGGCACTGATCATGGGACTCCAGCCCATCGTCACCGCCTGGTTTGCCGCCGTCGTGGCAGAACGACTCACCTCGCGCCAATGGATCGGGCTCACGCTTGGTCTTCTGGGGGTGGGTCTAGTGGTCTACGCGAAACTCTCCCTGACCGGGCTCAGTGTCCTCAGTCTGGGGTTGGCGACGATCGCCCTGGCCTCGATCACCATCGGCACGCTGTATCAAAAACGTTTCTGCCCCAGTTTCGATCTGCGTGCGGGATCGGTGATCCAGTTCGCCGTCTCGGCCGTGGCCTGCATTCCCTTCATGGTGCTCATGGAAACACGTCAGGTGGCCTGGCACCCGGAACTCATCGGTGCTTTGATCTGGGCAATATTCGGACTCTCCATCGGTGCTATCTCACTGCTGTTTGTCATGATTCGAGACGGCGCGGCCACTCGGGTGACCAGCCTGCTCTACCTCACCCCGCCCACCACGGCCGTCATGGCATGGCTACTGTTTAATGAACCGATTACACTATTGACGGTCTCAGGAACATTGCTCACCGTATGGGGTGTGTGGTGGGTCATGGCGTCACGTTCTGAAGATACCAAGGCACCCTAAATCCCCATCGCAACAACCTCAACCCTCAACGCAAGGAGTTTTTATGGCCAAGACATCTGCCATTTCTTTGGGCATCGTCATCGCACTGTTTGCCGTGACCCCCCTGACCGCATCGGCGCAATTCGCCAAAAAAGAGGATGCGATTAAATACCGTCAGAGCGCCTTTTCTCTGATGGGCACTCATATGAACCGGATCGCCGCGGTGACCAAGGGAGAAGTGCCGTTTAATGCCGCGGACGTTCAAAAAAGCGCTGCGGTCATTGCCACACTCTCTGCCCTGCCATGGGAGGCCTTTGGCCCCGGCACCGAAGGCGGCAAAGCCAAGCCTGCGATCTGGAAAGAAATGGACAAGGTTAAAGGGGGCGCCGATAAGCTGATGAAAGCAGCCGCCGATCTGAATACCGCCGCCAAGTCCGGCAACCTGGAGCAGGTCAAAAAAGCGTTTGGCGCGACCGGTCAGACCTGCAAGGCCTGTCACGACGACTACAAAGACAAGTAAGCCACGAGGCTCGCCGTCAAGGTCATCACCACGATGGCTTTGACGCGCACCACCGCATCATCGCGGGCACTCTCCAGCGTCACCGATGTCGCGACGTGCACGTCTCCCGTGATCATCGGACGCACCAGATCGTGACGACGCACGACGCGATGCACGACGATGGCGCCGATATGGAGTATCACCAAACTAATTAAGAGCCACTCCGACCGGTTATGCCAGCGTGTGGCAAAGGCCACCCAGTCGCTGCCCACCCGTTTGACCAGCGGGCCATCAAATGCAATTTCGTCCGTGGTGAACAAACCCAAACCCGCCTGCACACCGAACACAATGATCAACGCAAGTACGGATAAGGCGCCCAATGGATTGTGGCCCACACCATTCCACGGCCCTCCCCGCAGTAACGCCAAGATCTTTCGAGGACCTTTCACGAAGTTGGCAAATCGTGCATGCACCGGGCCGATGAAGCCCCAGATCACCCGAAACAAAATCAACGCCAAAGCACAATACCCAAACCGGGCATGCCAGATCATGGCATTGCCACCGATCTTCACACTGATAAACGCACCGATGACCGAAACTGCCAAGCACCAGTGAAACACGCGGGTGGGCAGATCCCAGACCCGGATTGCTGCTCTATCCATTCAGATTGATTTGTAAACGATCACCACGGCCACCAGTGCTACGGTGAACCATCCCAGTCGATCGACATACGATTCCAGTAGACGTTCCATGCGTGCACCGCCCCACTTCATCAGTCCTGCGACAAGATAGAAACGCCCGCCGCGCCCGATCAAGGAGGCCACTGTGAACGGCACCACTGCCATGCCCATGACACCGGCCGCGATCGTGAACGCTTTATAAGGAATCGGCGAGAACCCCGCGATAAACACGGCCCAAAAGCCCCAGTCGACAAACCACTGCTTGGCCGTGGCGAACGCTCCCGCATACGACGACTGCAGCAGCCAGGGTTCAATGATTGAAAAAAATGCGGCACCCATCCAATACCCAAAGAGGCCGCCCAGCACCGAGGCCACCGTCGTGATCGTGGCAAACCACCAGGCACGATGGGGTTGCGCCAGGCTCATGGGCGCGAGCATCACATCGGGAGGAATGGGGAAAAACGATGACTCTGCGAAACTCAGCCCGCCCAGAATCCATGGCGCGCGAGGGTGACGCGACCAACGCATCACGCGCGCATACAAGGCTGAAAAAATTCGCATGCGGGAATTATCCACGCTTTCCGATCCCGACATGGCCGACCTACAATACGCCGCATGAGCACTGCTATTGCACCGGATAACCGCGCCGCATTTCGCGCGGGATGCCGTGCGGCCCTGGGCGTTCCCGCTGCAGTGTTGCTCGCCGGAATGATTGGGTTCGGTGCACTCGGCCACGCCAATGGCCTGGGTCTGGGCGTGACCACCGCCAGCAGTGTGTTCATTTACGCGCTTCCGGGTCAGGTCGTATTGGTGGAGATGGTGGCCTTGGGCGCATCGGGAGCCGCCATTGTGATCGCCACCGCGCTGACCGCCGCACGTTTCCTTCCCATGACCCTGACCCTGGTGCCGCAGATTCCGGCCTCGGATCGCAATGCCTCCCTGTTCGCGAAAGCCCACTTTATTTCCATGACCAGTTGGGCCGTGATGATGCGCGAGTTTCATCACCTCCCGCCCGAGCGGCGACTGGCCTACTTCACCGGATTTGGACTCGTGTGCTGGTCGGCGGGCATTCCGGGCACCGCACTGGGCTACCTGATTGCGGGCCATGTGCCCACGCCGATCACCATGGGATTAGTGCTGTTGAATCCATTATTTTTTCTGCTCAGTTTTGTCGAGGTGCGTGAGCAGTCCAGCCGTCTTGCGTTATGGATCGGTGGGCTCTCGGGGCCCATCGTCTATCAATGGTCGCCCAGTTGGAGCATTCTGATTTGTGGCGTCGTGGGTGGAACAATTGCTTTTTTACTTGATGCGAGCCTGCGTGGGTCGCGCGGTGCACCACCGTCTCACTCCGTGCACCACCAACGGTCGGACCATTGATATGGAAGCCCTCCTGACACTCTCACCACGCTCTGTCGTAGGGCTCTGGATGATCGTGCTCTTGGCCGCGCTCGGCACCTACGCCTGGCGTGCGCTCGGCGTGATGCTCGCCGGTCGACTCACGCAGGGATCGCCGGTCTTCCGTTGGGTATCGTGTGTGACCTATGCCATGGTGGCCGCACTGGTCGTACGCATCATTGTCCTGCCGGTGGGAGTACTGGCGCAGGTGCCATTGTCGTATCGGCTGCTCGCCAGCGGCAGCGCATTGGCCATTATGTGGTTTAAAAAGGATGGTCTGCCCGCTGCCATTGTGACCGGCACATCGATGATGGCCTTACTGGCGTGGTGGGGATGATCCGAGGCCATACCCGCCTGACGAGGATTAACCGGTTTTGGTGTACACGGTCCGACTGGGAAAGGGAATTTCGATTCCCCGCGCATCGAACTCTTGTTTGAGTCGCCGCTGAAATTCCCGCCGTATGGCACCCCGCTCCGAGGGGCCCACTTTGACGCGGCAGCGCAGAATCACCGCAGAATCGGCCAGCTGCTCCACGCCCATGAGTTCCACCGGCGCGAGAATCCGGGTTCCGAATTCGGCATCGCGCTGCATGGCCGCACCGACATCGCGAATGACCCCCTCCACACGATCCAGATTCTCGGCGTAGGCCACGCCCACATCCACCAATGAATATGCGTAATCACGACTGCGGTTCGTGACCGTGGCAATGACACCGTTGGGCACGTAATGCACCGCGCCCTCGACGTCGCGCAGGCGCACATAGCGCAACGTGACTTCCTCGACCGCACCGGTTTTCCCGCCCACTTCGATCAGATCGCCGACCCGAATCTGATCCTCTAGCAGCATGACAAACCCGGTGAAATAATCTTTCACAAGACTTTGTGCACCAAAGCCCACCGCCAGGCCCGCCACACCGGCGGTGGCGAGAATCGGCGCAATCGAGATCCCCATCTCGGAGAGCACCAGCATGATGGTGACTGCACCGATCACCACACTGGCGATGTAGCGAAACACCCGCATCAGGGTCTCGATGCGTTTGCGGTCTTCGGGATCCTGCTTGGCACGCCCCATCTGATCATTGAGGGCGCGCAGCACCCGGCCCGAGGCCCGCATCAAGGCCCAGGAAATCAGCAGGATCAGAAAGACATTGGTGAGGGCCACGAGCGCCTTGGCCCAGCCGGGGAGCTCCGTGCCCATCTGGATCACCAGAAATCGTTCAATCGTCTCTTTCACAGGATGAAAATCTCACATTTCAGGGCGTTTGACCCCATTTTAAGCGGCTTCCAGCCGAAAATGCTGCTATGCAGCAGTACAATCAGACGCATGGAGCCTCGCCGTGCGGTCCCGACGCGCGCTGCCCCGAAGACGACTATAACGCCACCATCGCATCAGGGAGCACATCGCATGACCACGCTTCGCCCCGCTTTTTACACCGACGAGTTGTTTGTGGGCCAAACCGCCCAACAATCCAAGACCATCACCGAGACGGACATCATTTTGTTTTCCGCCGTGTCGATGGATACGAATGCCATTCACCTGGATGAGGAATATGCCAAGACCACGCGATTTGGCACGCGCATCGTGCACGGCATGCTGACGGGCAGTCTCATTTCATCCGTGCTGGCTAACCGTTTACCCGGCCCCGGCACCATTTTTCTGAGCCAATCCATGAAGTTCTTGGCACCGGTGCACCCGGGCCAGACCATCACCGCCAAAGTCACGGTGACCGAGATCACCAAAGAAAAGAATCGGGTGCGCCTGGAAACCATCTGCACCGTGGAGGGAAAACGTGTGCTCGAGGGCGAAGCCGTGGTTTTGTCGGTCGCCAAACCCGCCGCCTAAACACCACCGCACGGACGGGCATGCGATCATTAGCGCATGCATATCCGATTTGAAGGCGCCGCCGGTGAAGTCACGGGATCGCGCATGGTCGTTCATACCGCGGGCGATCCCCACGGGCGAACGACACGTCCGTTTCTGATTGACTGCGGCATGTTCCAGGGCAACCGGGATGCCGATGAGAAAAATCTCCGCCCGTTTGAACCACCCCCTCGGGATCTACAGTTCGTGGTGCTCACGCATGCCCACATTGATCACAGTGGGCTGCTGCCGAGACTCTGTGCCCAGGGATTTCGCGGCCCGATTTACTGCACCCCTGCCACCCTGGACCTGCTCGAGGTGTTGCTCGCCGATAGTGCCCACATTCAATCGGGCGAACGGCAGCGGGCCGAGAAGCGCAAAGCGGCCGGAAAATGGCGCGGTGAGCTGCCAACGCCGCTCTACAGCACGCGGGATGTTGCCCAATGCCTATCCCAGTGCGTCGCCGTGCCGTATGAGCACCCCACGGACATTGCCCCGGGAATTCGGCTGACCTTGGTGGATGCCGGTCACATTCTCGGCGCGGCATCGGCCATTCTGGATATTACGGAGCCCGATGCCCATGGCCGACCGCACTCCCGACGGCTGGTGGCCTCGGGGGATATCGGTACGCGCCATCGTCCGATCATGAATGATCCAGTGCGCATTGAGCGGGCCGACGTGCTGATCGTGGAATCGACGTATGGCGATCGTCTGCACCGCTCACTTCAAGAAACCGAAGATGAACTGGTGGAGGTCATCACCACCACCTTGCAGCAAGGCGGTAACGTGGTGATGCCCGCGTTCGCCGTGGGGCGCACCCAAGAAGTGATTGCCATCCTGTTGGATCTGATTCGCCGAAAGCGATTGCCGTTTCTGTCGATTTTCGTAGACTCGCCAATGGCCACCACCGCATCGCGCATTACCCAGTCGCATCTCAATATCCTGGATCGTGATGCCCAGAATCTTTTTGCCTGGTTACAGTCGCATCCAAATGCCGCGCACATTCGTTTCACGGCAGACGTCAACGATTCCAAAGCGCTGAATCAGATCAAAGGCGGCGCCATTATTCTGTCGGCCAGCGGTATGTGTGAGGCCGGTCGGATCGTGCACCATTTGTTTTGGAATCTGCCGAGGCCGCAGTGTTCGGTCGTGATCACCGGTTTTCAGGCGGCTGGCACCCGCGGCCGAGCGCTGGTCGATCACGCCAAGACTGTTCGGTTACTGGGCCGGGAAGTGCCCGTCAAAGCCCTGGTGCACACACTCGGGGGGCTCTCGGCACATGGCGATCAGGCGGACCTGCTGTGGTGGTGCCAAGGATTTACCGCGCCTCCCCAGAAAGTCTTTATCACGCACGGCGAAGCGCAGGCCGCCGAAAACTTCGCTCAGGTACTGACCTCGGAGCTGGGCTGGGCCCATGCGGTGCGCCCACAACGTGGTGAGCTCTATCCCTGCTGACGCTCCGAGACCACCCGCGCCTCCGGGCCGGCCGTCCGCAGCGCTCGCCGCAACACCTTACCGACCGTGGATTTGGGCAGTGACGTTGTGAACACAACACGCTTCGGACGCTTGTAATTGGTGAGATGACGTGCGCAGTGCGCATAGATCACCTCTGGGCGTAAGTCGGGGTCACGCGGCACCACAAATAACAGCACCGCCTCACCGGTGTGATCATCGGGTTCCCCGATCGCGGCACACTCCACCACATCCGGGAGATCGGACACGACTTGCTCAATCTCGTTGGGATAGACGTTAAATCCGCTCACTAGAATCATGTCTTTTTTGCGATCCACAATGTGCAGATAGCCATCCGCATCCCAGGTGCCAATATCTCCCGTTTTAAAAAATCCATCATCTGTGAAGGCCTGGGTGTTTTCCTCCGGTGCATTCCAATAGCCCCGCATCACCTGGGGGCCACGCACCGCGATCTCGCCCGTGATGTCGGTGGATCGCCCCCAATGCGTCACGCCTGAATCATCGATGAGCACCACCTCGGTATCGGGCATCGGCAGGCCCACCGATCCGGTGAATCGATCCAGTGAGCGGGGGGTGGCCGCCACCACCGGACTGGTCTCCGATAAGCCGTAGCCTTCTAACAGTGTCACGCCGGTGCGCTCTTTCCAACGACGGGCCACACTGGCCGAGACCGACATCCCACCCCCGACGGCAATCCTCAGTTGGGAGAAATCCATGCGATCAAAGTGCGGATGGTTGAGCAATGCATTAAACAGGGTATTGACGCCCGGAAATAAGTGGGCGGGCGATACCGCCAGGGTCGAAATCACGGATTTCAGATCCTTGGGATTGGGCAGCAGTAGATTTCTAAATCCCACCTGAAGCCCCAGGAGCATGCAGGCCGTGAGGGAAAAGATGTGATAGAGCGGCAACGCGCAGACCATGGTCAGGGGTGCCGGCGAGGACACTGCGCCGGCCAACGCCGTGCCCGACCCCGGCGGGTCCATATCGCGGGCCGTTTCGCGGGCCAGATCGGCAGCGAGTTGATCGGGTTGCAACCAGGCCGCGCAATGGTCGATGTTGGACAACAGGTTCGAGTGGGAAAGCATGGCCCCTTTGATGCGGCCCGTGGTACCCCCCGTATATTGCAAAAAGGCGATCTCGTCGGAATGACGTCGGGCCGACATGCCGGTGGACGGCCTGCGCATCAGATCGGTCCAGCGGCAGACGGTCCAGTGCGCCGGAAACGACCAGGCCGGCACCATGCGCTTCACATAACGCACGATCAGATTGACCAGGCGACCTTTGATCCCCATGGCATCGCCCAGCTGCGTGATCACGACATGCCGTAGATACGGCAGACCATAATCCCGCTCTGCATGGGCGACTATGTGCGCGAAATTCTCGAGCACAATCAGCACGGTGGCCTCGGCATCATTGAGCTGAAACGCGAGTTCTCGTGCGGTAAACAGGGGGTTAACGGTCACCACCACATGACCCGCGCGCACAATGCCCGCAATACTGATTGGGGTCTGGGCGACATTGGGCAGCATCACGGCGACCCGTGCATCGGCCGGAAGCTGCCACTCCTGTAACGCATTACGCACCCGGGCGCTGTCACGCCCGAATTGCGTAAACGAGGTGTCCACGCCCATGCAACGATAGGCGGTGCGA
>JBMSML010000001.1:0-61924 GCA_049421125.1 Burkholderiaceae bacterium | reverse complement strand
CCGCCATTGGAGTGGCCAATACCACCAGCGCCCGAATGCCCTGTGGTGCTGTGACATTGGATGTCGATGATGCACGCCATTGACGGCCCGCGGCATCGAGATCGGCCGTCACGCCCAATGCATCGGGCAGCCGAACACCGGGCAGATACTGACTGTTTTCGCGTTGGTCGGCCATGTGCTGCATCTGTTGCGCATCACGCCCCCAGAGCGCCACCCTCGATGGCGCCGCACGTTTGGCAAAGTGCACCGCCAAGGCGGTGCCCCAGGCACCTGCTCCCATCACCAGAATAGACGGTGTCATGGGGATGAATAAACGTTATTGCGTGGGAAGAATCAGTCCGCTTTCCGGCGCACCGGCACTGCCGCTTTGGGCAGCCCCCTGGGCCAGACGTTGTTGATAAAACGCCTCCCAATTGAGCTCGGCCAGATGGACGGGCGGGAAACTCGCGCGTTGAATCACATCGGCAATGTTGGCCCGCAGATAAGGATAGATGATGCTCGGGCAGGAGATGCCTTTTAAGAGTGCTAATTGATCATCCGGAACACCCGCGATCTCAAAAATTCCGGCCTGGGTGCCTTCCACCAAAAATCCGATTTTGTCTCCGAGTCGGCAGGTGACGGTGCAGCGCACTGCCACTTCGTAGAGCCCCGCCTGCAGGGTTTTATCCTGGGCATCGATCTGAAACTCCAAACGCGGCTCGGCGTTATCGAGAAAGACGGACGGCGCGTCCGGAATTTCTAAGGACATGTCTTTGAGGTAGACACGTTGCAGATTAAATTGTGGGCCGGACGATGCCGTAGCTGCAGCGTTATTGTGATCGGTCATGACATGCTTTCTAATTGAGGGGGGTGAGGCTTAGGCCGACAGCAGAGGCACGAGGCCGCCATCGCGATCCAAGGTGGCAAGATCATCAAAACCAC
Source organism: Burkholderiaceae bacterium (assembly GCA_049421125.1). GTDB lineage: Bacteria > Pseudomonadota > Gammaproteobacteria > Burkholderiales > Burkholderiaceae_A > Lacustribacter. Next base: position 61,003 of record JBMSML010000001.1, on the reverse strand, counting down.
CCACATGACGATCGCCAATAAAAATCTGGGGCACGGTGCGACGGCCGGTCTTCTGCATCATGAGGTCGCGTTGCGCCGGATCCAGATCAATGCGTATTTTTTCGATCTCGGTCACGCCCTTGCTTTTGAGCAGCATCTCTGCCCGCTGACAATACGGGCAGACGGCGGTGCTGTACATCACGACTTTCGCCATGGTCATGTTCTCCTAGCTGCGCTTGGCCACGGGCAGGCCGGCCTGTTGCCAGGCATCGAAACCGCCTTCGAGGTTATAGACCGATTGAACGCCCGCTTTCTTGAGCATCCGACCCGCCTTCGACCCTCGCCATCCGCTTTGGCACATCAGAATGACCGGCGCCTGTTCTTTGCCGTTGGCGAGGCGCTTTTTCAGATCCTCGATCTGGGAAGGCAGTGTGCTCAGTGGCATGTGCAGTGCCTGGGGCGCCATGCCTTTGGCAGTCTCTTTGGTCTCGCGCAGGTCCACCAAAACAGCGTCTTTGGTGTTGAGCAACTGGGTCGCGCCCAGGGTGTTGATCATGGCCGCACCGGTGCCCCGCGTGACCAGCGGCCACATCAGTAAGGCGCCGCTTAAAAACGCAGCGGCCAGCAAAATGAAGTTGTCGATAAAAAACTGCACGCAATCCTCGCAATCGAAGTGATGTGAAGGCCACCTGGTCCACCGGATGTCTACCGGCCGCAACCCTCAATGGGATATGGCGCAAATTATAGAATGGCGGGTATGAGCAAAACCTTTTCCATCGTATTACTGCGCCATGGCCAGAGCCAATGGAACCTCGAAAACCGTTTCACCGGCTGGGTCGATGTGGATCTGACCGAACAAGGCCTGCGCGAGGCCCGGGCCGCCGGTGAGCTTCTGAAGTCCCAAGGCTACCGTTTTGATCTGGCCTACACCTCGGTGCTCAAGCGGGCCATTCGCACGCTGTGGACCACCCTGGATAGCCTGGACCAGATGTGGATTCCGGTGCGCAAGGAGTGGCGTCTGAACGAACGTCACTACGGTGCCCTGAGCGGACTGAACAAGGCGGAAACGGCGGCGAAGTTCGGCGAGGCCGAGGTGCTCAAATGGCGGCGCTCCTATGACATTCGGCCTGAGGCCATGACGCCCGATCACCCCTTCTGGGTGGCCCGGGACCCCCGTTATGCCGGAATCGATCGGACGCTACTGCCCGCCACGGAGTGCTTGAAAGACACGATTGAGCGGGTGATTCCCTTGTGGGAGAGCGCCATTGCACCGGATCTGCGTGCCGGCAAAAAGCTCTTGATGGCCGCCCATGGCAACTCGATCCGGGCATTGATCAAATACCTAGAGGGCCTGTCCGAAGAGGCGATCATCGCCTTGAACATCCCCACGGCCCAGCCCTTGGAGATCCGGTTAGACGATCAGCTTCGGTTCATCGACCGCCGTTACCTGGCCGACCCATCGGTGATTGAGGCGGCGATAACCGCCGTGGCCAATCAGGGAAAGGCCAAAACCGCCTGATTAACCCCTACACTCGTGTCATGTCAAAAAAACTGCAAATCACCGGATGGATTTCCATTGGACTGGTCAGCGGCGTGCTGGTCAGCCTGGGCATTAACGCGGTTGCGCAGCGCGATGCCAAACTCAGCCTGCCGATCGATGAGCTTCGGCAATTTGCCGACGTTTACGGCGCCATCAAGTCCAACTATGTAGAGCCGGTCGAGGACAAAAAACTGATCACCGAGGCCATCAGCGGCATGCTGACCGGCCTTGATCCGCACTCTGCTTACCTCGATGCGGATGCCTTTAAAGAACTGCAAGTCGGCACGCAAGGGGAGTTCGGTGGCCTTGGATTGGAAGTGGGCACCGAGGACGGGTTCGTGCGTGTGGTCTCACCCATTGAAGGCACGCCCGCCGAAAAAGCCGGGGTCAAGGCCGGTGACTTGATCATCAAGATCGATGACAAAGCCACCAAAGGCATACCCTTAAACGATGCCGTAAAGCTGATGCGGGGCAAGCCCAAAACATCGGTCACGCTCACGGTGAGCCGCAAAGGCGCGACCAAACCCCTGGTGTTCACCATCGTGCGTGACGTCATTCAGATTCAGAGCGTACGCTCCAAAATGCTGGAGCCGGGGTTTGGTTACATTCGCATCACACAGTTTCAGGAACACACCGTCGAGAATCTGGTCAAGCATTTCAATCAGTTGGCCGATAAAGGCAACATGAAGGCGCTGGTCTTAGATCTGCGTAATGATCCCGGCGGCCTGCTCAACGGTGCGATCGGCGTGTCCGCTGCCTTCTTGCCCGAAAAGACCCTGGTGGTGTCCACCGATGGGCGCCAAGAGGACGCCAAGCGCAAATACTTTGCCACCGTGACCGACTATCACCGCGGCCGTGACGATCCGTTGGCCAAACTCTCGGCGCAAGCGAAGACTGTTCCCATGGTGGTGTTGGTCAACAGCGGTTCCGCATCGGCCTCGGAAATTGTGGCAGGCGCCATGCAGGACCACAATCGCGCCAAGATACTCGGCACGCAGAGCTTCGGGAAGGGGTCCGTGCAGACCATCCTGCCGCTCACGTCCAACACGGCCATCAAGCTCACCACGGCCCGCTATTTCACGCCCAAAGGCCAGTCCATTCAGGCCAAGGGCATCACACCGGATTTCTGGGTCGAGGAAACGGCCGATGGATCCGTGATGGATCGCCTGCGTGTTCGCGAAGCCGATTTAAACCGCCATCTCTCGGGCACGGACAGCAATAAGGCCAAACCCAGCGCACCTGAAAAAGCAAAATCCAACGCGAAGTCCGATTCGAAAAATGGCGGTGCGGCCGAACAAAAAGAAGCCAAGCCGATTGAATTCGGAAGTGCCGACGATTATCAATTGCAGCAGGCGGTCAATCACCTCAAAGGCAAACCGGTCGCGACGTCCCCACGCCCTGAAAGTGGTTGATCTTCATACCCTTCGTCACAGTCGTCACGCTCTGCTCAACGGATTTGATGACGAGGGGGTGCATCGCGTCTCGCAGGCCCGAGCGGTGGTCATTGGTGCCGGCGGTCTGGGGTGCCCGGCGGTCACGTATCTCGTCAGCAGTGGGCTGGGTCAGGTGGCATGGATCGATGGCGATACAGTCGATGCCACCAACCTCGCGCGCCAGACGCTGTTCGGACCGGACGATATCGGCATCTCCAAAGTGCTGGCCGGCGCCCGTGCACTGCATCGGCTTCACCCGGAGGCACGGATTTCCACTACCCCGGCCTATGCCGATGAGGCCCTGCTCGAACAGAGCATTCCCGGTGCCTCGGTGGTGTTGGATTGCACCGATCAATGGGCCATTCGACAGTTGATCAATGCCGTGTGCGTACGTCATCAGGTGCCACTGGTCAGCGCAGCGGCCATCGAGTGGTCGGGACAGCTCTTGACAATGGATCTACGCCGATCGGACCAGGCCTGCTATGCGTGCGTTTTTGATCCGGAATCGCAGCCCGATGCCCATGCCTGCGGTGCCTACGGGGTGCTGGCCCCCATGGTGGGGGCGATGGGCTGCCTGCAGGCCGCCGAGGCGCTTAAGGTCATGATCGCGACACCCGATGCACCGCGGCAGGCACAGAAGCTATCCCTGTTCGATATGCGCAGCAACACCTGGCAGCAGCTCACGGTGTCGAAAAACCATGCCTGCCCCGTGTGTGGATCCTGAACGAGTCGAGGTACTGAGGGCCTAGGAAAACAGCAGTTTGACGGTCGAATCCGCCGACTCGGACGGACGCTTCTTGAAGCCAGATTTTGCAAATTGCAGCCAACGCCCCTGCACGTAGGCCATGGCAAGACTGGACTGCAGAGTTGGATCAGACGCCGCCACATGGGCCTCGGCCGAGTGCAGGCGCGCGCACTGACGCAGTGAGGCCTCCACGCGCTCGAGCAACTGATTCACGCGGGTCTGCAGTCGGGCATCTTCATTGACGATCGCATCGCCAATCAGCACCCGGGTCATGCCGGGATTTTTCTCGGCAAAGTTCAACAGCATCAGCACGATTTCACGGGCCTTTACCGCAGCGGGCGTGCTGCGGGATTCGATCTGATTGATCAGCGAAAATACGGTTTCTTCAATGAAATCCAGCAGCCCCTCGAACATCTGGGCCTTGCTCGCGAAGTGACGGTACAGGGCGGCTTCCGACAGCGAGAGCTTGGCCGCCAACGCCGCAGTGGTGACCTTTTCGGCGGCCCCCTCTTGCAACATGGCCGCAATGGTCTGAAGAATCTGAAGTCGCCGTTCACCTGGCTTTGGCCGTTTACGGCCAGGGGCTGCGGTGGGTTCTACGTGTTCTGCTGCAGCGTCCATCGATCTGGCAATCCGTGTCTCTCTAGTGGTTCTTATCCGGCGAGCCGGTGCTGGTTTTTTACAAGGTCAGCAAGAGAGTTTACTTGAAGCCGCACATAACTTGGCCGCCGTATGGTGAGCGGAGCGCCAGAATTTCGCGCATTGGAACGGGCTGTCTTTGACACCCAGATGCGGGCCGTGCGCATGCCTAGTGCATGGGCCGCCCGCAGGTTCTCCTGGTGATCGTCAATCAGCACGACACGGTGAGGGGAGCGGCCGGATTGCACCAGAATCTGGCGCATCATCCAGTGCGACGGCTTGGGGCGTAACTGCCCGCAAACCCGCATGTCCTCGATGGAGATGCGCCGATCGAAACTGTTCTTAAGTCCAATCAGTTCCAAAACATGATCGGAATAAGCCCGCGGGGCATTGGTCAAAAGCCACTTCTCGCCGCGCAATTGGGCAATCCGAGCGGCCTCCCCCCTTACGCGGCGCACAAATTCCGGGAGGTCGTGCGTGGGATGTGTCTTATTCAAAAAATCATGGGCGTTCACACCATGATGGCGCACAAGACCCAGAAGCGTTGCGCCATAACGGTGCCAATAATGATCCCGCAGTGCGCTGGCCCGCTCTAAGGGCATCGCCAGATGATCGGCCACGTAGCGTGTCATGCGCCGATTGATCTCGCCCATCACCCGCCAGGAGGCGTCGTACAGGGTGTTATCGAGATCAATTAACCACAAAGGCCGGGTCAATGGGAGCGAATCATGGTGCCCACGCCCTCGTTGGTCAAAATCTCCAACAACAGGCAATGGGGCACACGGCCATCCACGATGTGCACCGATTGCACGCCGCTTTTCGCCGCATCCAGTGCCGAGGAAATCTTGGGCAGCATGCCGCCGGAAATGGTGCCGTCTTCGAACAGGGCATCGATCTCACGTGCGGTGAGCCCGGTGAGCAGATTACCGCGCTTATCCAACACGCCCGGCGTATTGGTCATGAGAATCAGCTTCTCGGCTTTGAGAATTTCAGCGATTTTCCCGGCCACCAGATCCGCATTAATGTTGTAGGTCTCGCCTTCATCGCCCGAACCGATGGGTGCGATCACGGGCACAAATCCACTGGCCAGAAGGGAATGAATGATGGCGGGATCCACCTTTTCAATTTCACCCACATGCCCGAGATCGAGCAGCTCCTGAGACTCGCTGCTCGACTTCACCATCATCTTCCGGGCACGGATCAGTCCACCATCCTGACCGGTGAGCCCCACCGCTTTGCCGCCGGCATGATTGATGAGTTCCACGATTTCCTTGTTGACCCGGCCGGCCAACACCATCTCGACGATGTCCATGGTCTCGGTATCGGTGACCCGCATGCCCTGAATGAACTCGCCCTTCTTTCCTACTTTGGATAACAAGGACTCAATCTGCGGGCCGCCCCCATGCACCACGACCGGCAAGATGCCGACCAGGCGCAACAGAATCACATCCCGGGCAAATGACTGCTTCAGGTGTTCTTCGGTCATGGCATTGCCGCCGTATTTGATCACCACGGTCTTGCCATGGAACCGTTTGATGTAGGGCAGGGCTTCGGCCAATACGGCCGATTTCACAGCCGCATCGGGAACGCCGGCAGGTGGAGAGGTGGGGTGGGTCATGGTGTGCGCGTGGTGGGTGGGAATGATCTACACTTCGCCGCATTGTAAGCACCCGCGCTTTTTGTGAAAACTTTTCTCTTCGCTGTTTTACGCCACACCCCCTGGCCGTTGCGCAGCGCCGATGCCGGGGCGTCGGATTCCGCCTCATTGGATATCGTGGCCAGCAGCGTGGCGGGTGCCCTGCTGGGCATCGGAATCGCACTGATCTTCCTGTTGGGCAGCCTGCTGCTGCCGGCGCGCGTCGCCCTGTTCATTGCCCTGGGCCTGGGGTTGATCGTCTCGTTTCCACGCGCCACCGTGATCCGTTGGCACCAGCCCCTGAAGGCCTCCTCGGCGCTCGTCATGGGCATGCTCACGCTGTTGAAAGTCGAACTGGTCTCCGAGATCGATTTGGAATGGATCCCCGTCACCCTGATCTGCAGCATCACCTGGGCCCGTGCCGCCACGCTCAGTGCACGGCGCGACCCGGTGGTGGGACTGCCCGCGGCCTCCGGCAGTGCGCGCCTGCTGAGCCTGGCCATTGGCCTATCGCCGATCGCGTATTTTGGAGTCTGGCCACAACCCGTGTGGGGCCTGTGGGTCGCAGCGATCCTAACGCTCGGGTTCGCATTCCGGTTAAAACCACGCACCTGGGCGGCGCCAATGAGCGCACGTTATGTGGTTCTGGAAACCCTGTTCTGTCTGTGCGTGCTGGCCCTGATGAGCGCGGCCGCGTTAACGGATCTTCCCGACGAGGACACGCCGGGTTCGTAGCCCGCCAATGAAACACCGCCCCAGTGGGTCACCGGCGCAATCAAACAGTCGGAGGATCAGTCGCCGAACTGACGCTGACGCAACTCCCGACGCTGCTGGGCTTCAATGGACAAGGTGGCCGTTGGACGGGCTAACAAACGGGCCAACCCAATCGGGTCTCCGGTCTCTTCGCAGTAGCCGTACTCGCCCGACTCGATGCGGGATAAGGCCTGCTGGACCTTCTTGATTAACTTGCGCTCACGATCACGGGTGCGCAACTCCAAGGCGTGCTCTTCTTCGATCGTGGCCCGATCGGCGGGATCCGGGACGAGTACCGTTTCACGCAGATGCTCGGTGGTCTCACCCGCATTGGCCCGCAGCTCCGCCTCTAAGGCCCGCAGCTTGCGCTTGAAAAAATCCAACTGCGCGGGGCTCATGTAGTCATCGGCAGACTGAGCCAACAGTTCCTTTTCCGTCGCAATTGATTTGAATGAGACAGTCGTCATGACACACCCTTTTCCTGCAAATTACACGTTACCGCACACCTTGTCATCGTCCATCAAAACCACACTCGAATGGTTGAGAAAATTCAAACAAGACATTGCTCTAATCCCTTGACAATTGTATCGCGCGGGAGTCTGCGCCCAATAAACACGAGCTTGGACTGACGGGTTTCTCCCGCGGCCCAGGGCCGGCCCACATCGCCACCCATCAGCATATGCACGCCCTGAAACACCATTTGATGGGGACTGCCCTTGATGTAGAGCACGCCTTTGTAGCGCAGCAACTGCGGCCCATAGGCCTGCGAGACGGCGCTCATGAAACCTTCGAATCGATCGGAATCGAACGGACGTTCGGATTTAAACACAAACGAGCTGACATCATCGATATGACGATGGTCAGCGTCGGTATCCAGAAACGCAGGGTCGATCTCGAGTACCGCATTCAGGTTGAATCCCCGAATGTCCAGAATCTGATTAATTGGGGTCACCCCAAAATGGACGTCTTGCAGCGGCGCACGCGGATTCATCCGCGCCAGACGGGCCCGCAGGGCCGTCGCATCGGCCGCGGGCACCAGATCGGTTTTCGACATCAGGATCCGATCTGCGAATCCCACCTGGGCCTGGGCTTCGGCATGCGCCGTCAACTGGTCCGGACCATGCACCGCATCCACCACCGTGACCACGGCATCGAGCAAAAAACGTTCTGCGATCTCATCGTCCACAAAAAACGTCTGGGCCACTGGGCCGGGCTCGGCCAAGCCCGTGGTTTCAATGATCACGCGCTCGAAATCAATCGTGCCGGCGGACTTCTTCTCCCAGAGCCGATGGAGCATGTCAATCAGATCGCCGCGCACCGTGCAACAAATGCAGCCGTTGTTCATCTCGACAATCCGCTCCTGAGTGTCTTCGAACAGAAGCTCGTTATCAATGCTCTCTTGGCCAAACTCATTTTCAATCACGGCGATGCGCTCGCCATGGGGTTCGCTCAGAATGCGTTTGAGCAGGGTGGTTTTTCCTGCGCCAAGAAACCCCGTGAGAATGGTCACCGGAATCACGGGGGGGCGTAATGTCGGCGCCGCCGACACTGTGGGTGCAGACATAAAAACTCCAGAAATTTAATTCATGACGAACCGGTCGCCGTGTCTTTCTTGCGCGCACGGGGGTGGGCCGCATCATAAACCTGCGCGAGGCGCTGAAAGTCCAAATGGGTATAGACCTGTGTGGTAGCAATCTGAGCGTGGCCCAGCATCTCCTGCACGGCACGCAGATCGCCGCTGGACTGCAGTACATGGCTGGCAAACGAGTGGCGCAGCATGTGAGGATGGACATGGGTGGGCATGCCACTGGCCTGGGCCTGGGCGGCAAATCGTCGTTGCACCGTGCGGCCCGACAACCGCTGCCCGTGACGGTTGATGAAGAGGGCGTCGGTGGGTTCGGGCACGGAGGACAGCCACTGTGTGCGGATGTCCGACCAGATCGATAACGCCTGCAGGGCCGGCGCACCCACGGGTACACGACGGGACTTGCCGCCCTTGCCAACGACAAAGACTTCGGCCGCCTGCACATCCACCCATCCTTGGCCCGATGGCGCCGTGGTTGCCGCAGGGCGCGCATCTAACTGCACCAATTCGGAGAGTCGTAGTCCGCAGGAATACATGAGCTCACGCATGGCGCGATCCCGCACCTGAAGCTGAGATGACTCATCGTCGGATGGCGCCGGCGAGGAACCCGCCACAAACTGCACCGCCCAGTCGGTGGACAAGGCCTTGGGCAGTCGCTTTGCCGGCTTTGGTGCACGTACACTTTTCGCCGGATTGGCCACCAGCGTCACGCGCTGGGCGGCCCAGTCAAAAAAAGAACGCCATGCCGAGAGTGTGCGGGAGATGCTCTTGGGCGAGAGACCCTGGGCACGCCAGCGGGCCACCTGGGCCCGGACATCGGCGGCCCGAATCTGGGCAATCGGTTGCGACGCAAACGCCTGGGAGAGTTTTTTCAGGTCACGCGTGTAATGCGCGACGGTCAGAGGCGCGTAACGGCGCTGGTGCGCGATGCTGGCGAGAAATTCAGAAATCAGTGCGTCGATCACGACGTCTTAGCGGTGACCCGTGCAAGAGCGGCGCTCGCCATCTCGCTGATCCGTTCCAGAAATGCCACGCCGAGATCCGGTGCAAAACGGCGCGCATCGGGAGACCCGAGCACGATGACCCCGAACGCCTCGGGCGCGGCACCGGCCCGCAGGGGCAATACGGCGATGGACTGACAATCGCGGCCTGCCTCGGGCAGAAAACGGGCTGCCGGCGACACTGACAACGGTCCACACAGCGGCAGGCGAAGCTGATCCACGTGTTCCGTGACATCGGCCGCGGGTGCGCTGGCCCAGTCCTCATCGGCCCAGGCTTCGTGAGGCGACCAGATGACGATGGCCGCATACGGCACGCTGAAAATTTTGCCCAGCGAGTCGGTCAGAAAGCGGGGCAGGGTGCGGCCCTCGGTATGCAGGAATAGGCCCCGCACCCAACGCTGAATGGAGGCGGCAATTGCATCGTTTTCCTGGCCATGGCGCAGCAGTTCGGCAAGTTTTAATTCCATGGACTTGATGCGATCGCGCAGCACTGCGGCCTGGCGCTCCATCAGCGATATCGCCTGCCCCGACTGCGGATGCGGCACATTGATATCGGCGAGCACGCCGGGCATACGATCAAAAAAATCCGGATGGTTTTTCAAGTACTGGGCAACCTCGGCTGCCGAGGGCGCTGAATCGAGGTTCAAGGTGGGTTCTTTTGGGCTCACAGGTCAATCACTCCATCGAATACGGGTTCGGCCGGTCCGGTCATCATGACATGAGCGCCATCTTTGCCCGACCACTGAATTTTTAATACTCCCCCTCGGGTCTGCACCGCCACGGGCGCCTCTGGTGAAAGACGGCCACGCTGAATGCCGGCCACCACGGCCGCACAGGCCCCAGTGCCGCAGGCCAATGTCTCACCAGAACCGCGCTCGAATACCCGCAAGGCAATGCTCTGGGAAGACTGCTGCTCGACAAAACCAGCGTTGACACGGTGACGAAAACGCGGATGAGACTCCAGCCATGCGCCCACTTCGGCCACCGGGTGATCCTCGAGATGATCCACCCACTGCACGGCGTGCGGGTTGCCCATGGACACCACTGAAATCCAACACGATGCCGACTGCGGTGGGGCCAGCTCCCAGAGGTCGGCCCTATGCTCTCTGCGATGGGCAAGACCGTTCGAGTCAAACCCCACGGCATCACAGGTCAGTTGGGGTGCGCCCATGTCCACGGTGACCGAGCCATCAGCATGCACGGTCGGCGCAATGACGCCCGATCGGGTAGCCACACGAATCGAGGTCTTCGTGGTGAGTCCCTTGTCGCTGACAAACCGGGCAAAACACCGTGCGCCATTGCCGCACTGCTCGACCTCTTGGCCATCGGCATTAAAGATTCGGTAGACAAAATCCACATCCTCACGATCGCTGGCCTGGACCAGCAGAATCTGATCGGCCCCAATGCCGAATCGGCGATCGGCCAGCAAGCGCCATTGAGCGGCGCTCAGATCCAGTGGCGCGAGCGTGGTGTCGATCACGATAAAGTCATTGCCGGCGCCCTGCATTTTAGTGAATGCGATTTTCATAGCCCCGAATTATCCATACACGGACGGTGTCCCTTCTGGCCGGGTTTTGAAGCGTCGATGGGTCCACAGGTACTGCTCCGGGGCTTCCAGAATCCGTTCTTCGATAAACCGGTTCATGCGCACCACGCCCTCATGCACGGTCTCCTGGGCATCATCGTCGGGGTGGGTCCAGCCGGGATAAAACCGTGCCTCATATCCCGCGGTCGTCATGCGCGTGACCATTGGGATCACCATGGCCCGCGTGATGCGGGCGATGCGCACGAGGCTGGTCACAGTGGACGCAGGCACTCCAAAAAAATCAACAAAGATCGAATCCCGGCGGCCAAGATCCAGGTCCGGTGAAAAATGAAACGGCACATGTTGTTTTACATATCGCACCGCGGGCACCACGCCCTGACTGCGTGCCAGCAATATGGGCTGATTAAATCGTTGACGGCCGCGAAGGGTCCAGTCGTCCAGCACCGGATTGCGCTGCAGGGAATAAATATTTACCAATCGGCGTTCGAGTTGCAATCGCATACCACCCGCTTCAATGCCAAGAAAGTGTGGCGCCAAGATGATGATGGGGCGCTCACCGGCCGCCTCCAGGACCTCCGGGTTGGTGAGCCGCACAAATTGGCGCAGCGCGTGGGCCGAGCATGACCACAACCGAAAGCGATCGAAGAACGCCAGACCATAGAGTCGAAAATGACGCAAGGCGATCTCCCCGCGTTGCGACGCACTGCGATCCGGAAAACACAGCTCCAGATTGCGACGTGCAATACGACGGCGATAAGGGTAAAACCAATACGTCAACGTTCCGATCAGCGAGGACAATCGGCGCAGTAATGCCCGCGGCAGTTTCGCTAGGCCGTGACTGATCCATAAGCCAATCCAGGTGAAGGCACTAAGCATGGTGTGCTGCCGTTAAATGGATCGGTGGTGCCACATTCTTCGGCACCTTGTAACGGTTATAAGCCCAGAGGTATTGCTCCGGTGCGCGGGCAATCTGCACTTCAAGGGCAACGTTCATCGCCGCCACCGCATCGTCCAATGACGCCGATGCAAGATCGACGGGTGTATCCCAAGGCTGGAGATCCAGGTGCCAGCCCTGCTGGGTTCGAATGGCCAATGCCCACACGATCGCCGCACCCGTGGCCTGGGCTAACCGAATGGGCAGTGTCATCGTGTACGCCGGGGCACCGAAGACCTCGGCCCATACGCCTTCGCCTTGATGGGGCACCTGATCGGGCAACATGCCAATGGCCTGACCCTGCTTTAAGGCCCGCAAAAGCTGCCGCACGCCGGTGGCCGATGCCGGCGCCGTGGCCATGGTGGGCAGCGGGCGCAAGTTCTCCATTAACTGCCGAAAGCCTGCATGCCGAGCCGGTCGATACAAGACCGTAATGGGCAAATGCTGAGAAAACGCGCGCGCCGACAGTTCGAACGCCCCCAAATGTGGCGTCAGGATGATCACGCCGCGGCCCGCCCTCACGATGGCCTGAACATCGTCTAGCCCCGATATCGACATCCGGGAGAGGGCCCGTTGATCGCACCAGATTTTTGGCAGCTCCGTGGCCATGAGTCCGGCGTGGCCGATCGCCTGACACCACGCCGTTCGGGCGGCCGCCCCCTGGAGAGCCAGAGCCGGGCCCAACCGTCCGCTGGCACAGGCCCGCATGAAATTGGTGCGCATCATTCGCCGATAGGTGGGCGAGAGTGCCCAAGTCAGCCAGCCCAGAGCCAGGCCGATTCCCCGGGCCCCCCACAATGGCAGACGGGCAAAGAGTTTGAAGAGCAGCATCATCTGTTTTATAGTCGGTCCATCGCCGATTTAATTCACAACTTGCGGGGCGATGAAAGCAGTCCGAAGTGTACGCGCAGCGCGGCCATTTCTGGGGCTTTCACAAATACCGCTAAAGCGTTAGCCCTCTTGGACCCCACGGTAGAAGACGCGATGCGCTCTAGCCCACCGCAGCGTTGAGTCACTTACCAGGAGGTTGCAGTGTCGAAGGAGTTTTTCTTTACTTCCGAATCCGTTTCGGAAGGCCATCCCGATAAAGTTGCCGATCAGATATCCGACGCGATTCTGGACGCTATTTTCACGCAGGACCCACGCTCACGTGTGGCCGCCGAAACCCTCTGCAATACCGGCTTGGTGGTGCTGGCCGGTGAGATCACCACCGCGGCCAATGTCGACTACATCCAGGTGGCGCGAAACACGCTGAAGCGTATCGGTTACGACAACACCGAATTCGGTATCGATTACAAAGGCTGCGCGGTTCTGGTTGCTTATGACAAGCAGAGTCCCGACATTGCGCAGGGTGTGGACAAAGCCTTTGACAACAATCTGGATCAGGGTGCCGGCGATCAAGGCCTGATGTTCGGTTACGCCTGCGAGGAAACCCCAGAACTGATGCCTGCACCGATTTATTACGCACACCGTTTGGTGGAGCGTCAGTCGATGCTGCGCAAAGACGGACGTCTGCCTTGGCTGCGCCCCGACGCCAAGAGTCAGGTCACTCTCAAATATGTGGATGGCAGGCCGCACAGCATCGATACCGTAGTGCTGTCCACGCAGCATGCGCCCGATATGGCACTCGACAAACTGCGGGAAGCCGTGATCGAAGAGATCATCAAGCCCGTGCTGCCGAAGGACTTGATCAAGGGCAATATCCACTATCTGGTGAATCCCACGGGACGTTTCGTGGTGGGCGGCCCGCAAGGGGACTGTGGTCTGACCGGCCGCAAGATCATTGTGGACACCTATGGTGGTGCGGCACCTCACGGCGGTGGCGCATTCTCCGGCAAAGACCCCTCCAAGGTGGACCGCTCCGCGGCCTATGCCGGCCGATACGTGGCCAAAAACATTGTGGCGGCCGGGCTTGCCAAAAAAGCGCTGATTCAGGTGAGTTACGCCATCGGTGTGGCCAAACCTACCTCGGTGATGGTCACAACCGAAGGCACCGGTGTCGTGTCCGATGAAAAAATTGCACAAGCCGTGCAGCAGGTGTTTGACCTTCGGCCAAAGGGCATTGTGCAAATGCTCGATCTGTTGCGTCCCATTTATGAAAAGACGGCGTCCTATGGCCATTTTGGCCGCGAGCTGCCGGAATTCTCGTGGGAGCGCACCGATAAAGCGGCCGCGCTGAAGGCGGCCTGCGGCCTGTAACCCCGCGCCACTGCGCAAGACGGACTGGCGAACGGGGTAGGCCAGTCCGTCAAATTCAGATAAAATCCGCGCTCGGCTCAAGGAGCGCTGCGAGACACATGTCCCAGGCTTGAGCACACTACCGATCGAACGGCGCTCGCGACACCTTCAACGTTTTTCATGAAAGGAGCGCGAGATGAGCGCTGTATTAAAACCCGTTACCGCAAATGGTCAGCCCGACTTTAAAGTGGCCGACATGTCACTGGCCGAATGGGGCCGCAAAGAAATCCGCATTGCAGAGACTGAGATGCCGGGTCTTATGGCCATTCGCGAGGAATACGCCGCGAAAAAACCGCTGAAAGGCGCCCGCATTACCGGATCGCTACACATGACGATTCAGACTGCCGTGCTGATCGAGACCTTGGTGGATCTCGGCGCGGACGTCCGCTGGGCCTCGTGCAACATCTTCTCCACCCAGGATCACGCCGCCGCCGCCATTGCCGCCAGCGGCGTGTCCGTCTATGCCTACAAGGGCGAAACCCTGGACGAGTACTGGGAGTACACCCATCAGATTTTCAATTGGCCCGACGGCAAGCCCTCGAACATGATTCTCGATGACGGTGGGGATGCCACCCTGCTACTGCATCTGGGCACCGATGCCGCCAAAGATCCCTCCGTATTGGCCAACCCCAAGAGCGAAGAAGAGATCTGCCTGTTCAATGCAATCAAAAAACAACTGGCCAAAGATCCCGGTTTTTATGAGCGCAATCTCAAGGCGGTGATTGGCGTGACCGAAGAAACGACCACGGGTGTCCATCGCCTGAAAGAAATGTCGGCCAAAGGCACGCTCGCATTCCGTGCGATTAACGTTAACGACTCGGTCACCAAGAGCAAGTTCGATAACCTGTATGGCTGCCGTGAATCCTTAGTGGATGCCATTAAACGGGCGACCGATGTGATGGTGGCCGGTAAGGTGGCGGTGGTCTGCGGCTATGGGGATGTGGGCAAGGGTTCCGCCCAGGCCTTGCGCGCCCTCTCGGCTCAGGTCTGGATCACGGAGTGTGACCCGATCTGCGCGTTACAGGCCGCCATGGAAGGCTATCGTGTCGTGACCATGGACTATGCCGCCGATAAAGCCGATATTTTTGTCACCGCCACGGGCAACAAAAATGTGATCACCTATGATCACATGTCCAAGATGAAAGACCAGTCGATTGTCTGCAACATCGGCCACTTTGACAACGAGATTGACGTGACATCGCTATCCAAATGCACATGGGAAGAGATCAAGCCGCAGGTGGATCACGTGATCTTTGCCGGTGGCAAGCGCATCATCCTGCTGGCAAAGGGTCGACTGGTGAATCTGGGCTGCGGCACCGGTCACCCCAGCTACGTGATGAGCTCGTCGTTTGCCAATCAGGTGATCGCCCAGATTGAAATGTTCACGCACAAGGATTACTACGAAAACGGCAAGGTCTACGTGCTGCCGAAGCATCTGGATGAGAAGGTGGCCCGTCTGCAGTTAAAGAAACTCGGTGCACAGCTCACGGCGTTGTCCGACGAACAGGCCCACTACATCGGTGTGCCAGTCGACGGCCCTTACAAACCGGACACCTACCGTTACTAAATGGCTGCGGGATCCCACGCACAGGGCTCGGGCACTCGCCTGAGCCTGGAATTCTTTCCGCCTAAAACGGCGGAGTCAGCCGACAAGCTCCTTCTTACCGCACAGGCGCTGGCGACCATTCGTCCGGAGTATGTCTCCGTGACCTATGGGGCCGGGGGGTCCACCCGTGAGGGGTCCCTGGACACCGTGCGCCAGATGCTGACGGTGTTTACTGATGTGGCGCCTCACATCTCCTGCATTGGTGCCACCAGCGCGCAGATGCAGGAGTTGCTTCAGCTTTATCACGGGATGGGCATTCGCCGAGTCGTGGCCTTGCGCGGCGATTTGCCCTCGGGGTACGGCCGAGGCGGTGAGTTTCAATACGCCAGCGATCTGGTGCGCTTCATTCGCCAGCACCACGGGGATCATTTTGACATTGAGGTGGCCGCCTATCCGGAAATTCATCCACAGGCCAAAAGTGCGCGGGACGATCTCCAGCACTTCGCCCACAAAGTGGTGGCCGGAGCAAGTCAGGCGATCACACAGTATTTCTTTAACTCCGATGCCTACTTTCGCTTTGTCGACGATGCGTATGCCTTGGGCGTCACAGTACCAATTGTTGCGGGCATCATGCCGATCACCAACTTCTCGCAATTGGCCCGTTTCTCGGATGCCTGTGGAGCCGAGATCCCCCGATGGATTCGCCAACGGTTAGCCGGCTTTGGCGACGATACCGCCTCGATTCAGGCCTTCGGCTTGGAGGTGGTCACCGACTTATGCGACCAGTTGATCACGGCCGGCGTGCCCGGACTGCACTTCTACACCATGAATCGTGCCGAACCCACCACCAGGATTCTGAAAAACCTGAACCTTATTTGAAGGTGTGCAAGCCCGTCTCAGTGACGCATGCATCGAGCCTGAGATCGTGTGGCTCTGAGAACAACGTGTCGTGCATGGCGGACTGAAAGCAGACACCGACCAGACGCGGCCAGGGCCGCCGCGTGGCCGCGATGGTGCGGTCATAAAATCCTTTGCCGGCTCCGAGTCGTGCCCCTGAACGATCCACGCCCACACAGGGCACGAGCCACGTGTCACACGATAACGCCGACGATGCCGCCGGTACGGCCAAACCCATTGCATCATGAATCAGCGCAGCGCCAGGCTGCCAATGGCTCATCACCAAGGGTTGATCGCGGGCCACCACCACGGGCAGTGCCAGTTCAATGCCACGGGCATACCAGGCGCGCCATGTGGCCATAAGATCGGGCTCCCCGCGCCAAGGTAAAAACACGGCCACCGTCGACCAACACTGCATGATGGCCTGGGTGGACAAGGTGTCGGCAATCTTTTTTTCGGCTGCCCGCCGGTCTTCGGTGGGCATCTGCGTGCGCGCCTCGAGTAACCGACGGCGTAACGGGTCTTTTTCCATGGACAGTACGAGACTCATTTAAGGGTAAATTTACCCCTTGTGCGCCATCTACAACAGTCATTTCTCCTAGGGGAAGCCCTTTAATGGTTCGGCCGAATCGTCTGACCGGTGTCTTATCCACCATCGTGGTGGCCGTCATGGCCATGACCAGCGCTCCGCTGATCGCGAAAGTGGATAGCGCCAGTGATAAATCATCCGCGTTGATCGTGCAGGCCCGGGATGCATTTCAAAAAGGCCGGCTTCCGGAGCTGGAGCGTTTGACTCAGAAAACCCAAGGGCATGTGTTGGCCGCGTGGCCCGATTACTGGCGCCTGAAGCTTTTGCTGGGAGTGCCCAGTAGCGATGCGGCGGCGATGCAGTCTCATGTGCAAAAGTTTCTTCATCGCCATGGCCAGCATCCGCTTAGAGATCAGGTCTACCGGGACTGGATCACCGCGTTGCTGGCGAAGAATTTATGGTCAGAACTTCCCGCCGTATTAGAGAAACTTCCTGCCGGCTTAACCGGACCGAATATCAACTGTGCCCGCGCCCGACTGGGACTACTCACAACGGCACATGAACCGGGCGGCAATGCGCCCTTTGCCCACTATGCCGTGGGCCAAGAGACTTTCGACGCCTGCATCGCCCTGATCGAGCAATTGGCCAAAAGCGAACAGGTGGCCGTGGGCTATCTGCGACAGCGCGTGCGCTGGGCCGCCCAAATGGGCAGCGACAGCAGCCACCGTAAACTGATGGAGGTTCTGCAACAACATGCGAAAGCCCATGAACTGGGGGGGCGCGGCCCGGACCCATTTAAGACCGAGGCGTTACTCGGACAGATTCTGAAGCGTGTCCGCGTGGACAGTCTGGATGCGCTGACACTTTACAAGCAACGCCACAAAGAGCTGTCTCATGAGCAGGCTCATTACGCAGCGTTTGCGGTGGGCACAGCCGTCTGGCGCCGAAGCCATGTCGATGCCTGGTCCCTGATGCGTGAGGGCTGGTCGAGTCTCTCGCAACAACCCGACGAGTCTTTACAAACCGCAGCCCGGGAAGCGATTCGACGTAACGCATGGTCGCCACTGTTGGACATCATCGCCACCATGCGCGATACCACCCAAACGGACGCCACCTGGCAGTATTGGAGGGCCATTGCTTATCGCGAGACCCGACAGGGCGATAAAGCCGAACCGCTATTAAAGAACCTGAAGGATGATTTCAGTTTCTATGGCGTTTTAGCGCGAGAGCTTGACGGCACACCGATCAAACTTCCACCGAGCGCGAGCGTAAGCTTAACGGCCAGTGATCAGCAACGCCTGGACAAGGACCTGGGCATGGCCCGCAGCTACGCCTTGGTGCGGGCCGGCTTGCGGGCCGAGGCGGTCATGGAATGGTCCAGCGCCATGCGCGGACGAAACGATGCAGAACTGATTCGTGCGGCACTGCATGCCCGCAAAGCAGGGTTTTACGATCGGATGATTGCGGCGGCAGACCGCACCCAGCAGGAACACGATTTCAGTCTGCGGTTTCCAGCTCCATTTAAAGAAGCGGTACTGCCCGCAGCGAAAGAGAAATCACTCGACCCCTGGTGGGTATTGGGACTGATTCGACAGGAGTCCCGTTTTATTCCCGATGTGAAGTCGCCCGTTGGTGCCGCGGGTCTGATGCAGATCATGCCAGCGACCGGCAAGATGCTGGCGAAAAACATCGGGATGAAAACCAGCAGTGGACTAAAACTGACCGATGTGAACGTCAACGTGAAACTGGGCACCACCTACATGCGTCAGCTGCAGGATCGGTTTGGCGGATCGGCGTTACTGGCATCGGCGGCCTACAACGCGGGGCCCTCCAGGGCCGTGTCGTGGCGCGCCGCGTTGCCAAAGCCCGTGGAGGGTGCGGTATTCGCGGAGTCCATCCCCTTCCCGGAAACCCGTGATTACGTGAAACGCGTACTGACCAATGCCGTGCTCTACCATGCAGTTCATAATGGAGGGGCCGTGCCCTCACTGCGCGAACTTCTTGGCAGTGTGAATCCCAACGAGCGCAGCAACGAGTCGTCGTGAGCAGCCGCCCGTCTTTAATGCAGGAGAGAACGTTATGGCTTTACTACACGCAGATGTTGTGATTGTCGGGGGATCCGGATTCGTCGGCCGTGCGCTGGCATCGGTACTGATTTCCCGTGGCCAATCCGTACGGATCATTACCCGCCGGCGCGAACAGGCCCGTGACCTGTGGCTATTGCCGAAAATCGAAATCGTCGAAGCAAACCCTCACGATGAGGCGGCCCTCTATGACGCGTTTGAAAACGCGGATCGCGTAGTGAACCTGGTCGGCGTGTTGCACAGCAAGGCTGGAAAGCCCTGGGGAGCGGATTTCGATACCGCCCATGTCAAACTTCCCGCCCGCATTGCCCGCTGCATGAATCGCCGAAAGATCCGTCGCCTGGTGCACATCAGTGCATTGGGGGCGGCTGATCATGGACCATCCATGTACCTGCGCTCCAAGGCCGCCGGTGAGGCGGCGCTTCGGGCTAACCAGAATATTGATCTCACCATTCTTCGCCCCTCGGTGGTGTTTGGTGCAGACGACCAGTTCATGAACCTCTTTGCACGACTGCAGAAGTTCGCTCCAATCATTCCTTTGGCCACTCCGCATGCCCGCTTTCAGCCAATTGACGTCCGGGATTTAGCGAGCGCCATCGCGAACTGCCTGGATAACCCGGCCACCATCGGCAAGAACTATGAGTGCGTGGGACCGGACGTGCTCACGCTCTACGAATTGGTGCACTGGGCAGGTGTCTATGCCGGTTGCCCCCGCCCCATTATTCCCTTGCCCGACAGTGCCGCCTGGATGCAGGCCTGGATCATGGAAAACCTTCCCGGCAAACCGCTGATGTCGCGCGACAATCTCGCCTCCGCTAGCGTGCCGAATGTCGGCAGTGCCCCCATGTCACCCGATCTTGGGATTGATCATCCGCTTTCCATTCACGCCGTAGTGCCCACGTACCTTGGGAAAGAATCCCCGCGGGCGCGGTTATCCGATCGTCGTGCCAAAACCTGACCTCTCCACCCCCTCGGTTCGCGCACGGATCGAGGACATCACCGCGCGGTTGTCTGTAGACGATCCGATCACGCAGCGACTGCCTAACACCATCGCCATTTACTGTGTGGGTGGCGCCGTGCGCGATGCACTGCTCGGCCACCCCAGCAGCGATCGGGACTATGTCGTCGTGGGCGCCTCGATCGAAGCCATGGTGCGGGCAGGATTTCAGCCCGTGGGGGCGGATTTCCCCGTGTTTCTGCATCCCATGACCCACGACGAATATGCGCTCGCCAGAACCGAACGCAAATCCGGCAAGGGCTACAAGGGGTTTACGTTTAATGCCGACCCGAGTGTGCGGCTAGAAGATGATCTGCAACGCCGTGATCTGACCATCAATGCCATCGCCATTTCCCGACAAGGTGAACTGATTGATCCGACGTGCGGGATCGAGGATCTCCGCATGGGAATGTTGCGTCATATCGGTCCGGCGTTTGCCGAGGATCCGGTGCGTGTTCTTCGCTTGGCGCGATTTGCAGCCCGCTGGCCAGACTTTGATATCGCGCCAGAAACCCAGCTATTGTGCACAACGATTGTGAACCAGGGCGAAGTGACTGCGTTGGTTGCCGAGCGCGTGTGGCAGGAGATCTCTAAAGGCCTGATGGAAGCATCGCCGACACGATTGCTGGATGTGTTGGAGGGGTGTGGTGCCTGGGCGGAGCTTCATCCCCGCGCACAACCCGTGCATGCCGACACACGCCATGCTTTAGATCGGGCCGCGAAAGGCAGTGCCCCGCTGGACGTGCGCTATGCGTTACTGATGGATAACCGCAGTGGCCAGACGCAGCCCATCGAACTATTAAAAGCACCAAAGTCTTGTATCGATCTTGCACAACAGGTGCTGACCCGCCGATCCGAGCTGCCCGCGGTGATCACGGCCCTGACCCACACGCCTGCCGATCGCGTGACGCCGGTATTTGACTGGTTAATGGCCTGTGATGTGTCACGCCGTACCGAGCGCTTTGCACTTCTGCTGTCCGTCTATGAACTTCAGGGCGCGCTGGCCCCAGTGATGGCCCAACGTTTGATGGCGCTGGCCCAATGGGCATCCAGCCCTGAGGCCAATCACATCGTGGCGTTGGCCGCGCAGAACGCATTGCAGAAAAACGGTGCGGATGGCAGCACCATTGCCGCCATTACCCGGAGTGCGCGGTTAGGGTTTTTTAAAACCCATCCGGCATTTAGATCCAGCGCGGTTTAATTCGCAAGACTTGCGGATCGATCGCTGCGCTGAAATCCGCAGTCCATGAGCGCCTCGATCTGACTGGCGGGCAGGTCTTTGGTCAGCAGCATCACCTTAAACACTTCTCCCATTTCGGACTCCAGCATCATGGTCTGCAGGCTTTGCAACTGCTTTGCTTTGGCGATGGGATCCGGTGTGGCATCGATCACGGTTTGGGCAAACTCCAAGAGTCCTGCATTGATCAGAAAACGCCCCTGGGTCACAAATCCCTGAACCTCGAATCCACTTTGTCTGGCCTCTCGGGCGATCTGAGAAAAGTTAACGTGGGCAGTTAAGTCCTGTTCACCGACTCGAACAATCAGGTCCTCTGGGCGATCAAACCGTTGATGGCGATAGTGTGCGCACAACGTGCCGTGGGTGCGCCCCGGATGGTCCAGTTCAGATTCGGCAAATCCATAATCCACCAGTAGCACCGAACCCGAACGGATGGACTGCGCCAGGCTGTTGAGCCATGGCCCGGTCCACGGACACCACTCCCCCCGATAGCCGCTGGACCAGGGCAGGCCGCGCTCGCGGGCCGCCCGCGCTCGCGTGGTCACCACCGTGGCGAGGTCTTCCGATGCCGGTCGTGCGCGCCATGCCAAACGTTGATTCACCACTTCAATGCCCCACTCCAGAACCGCACCATCCCCCGCCCACTCGAACAACTTGACCGGCATGGCATCGAGCACCTCATTGGCCAGCACCAGACCCGAAAAATCCGGCTCTAACTGGCGCAGCCAGTAAATTGATCCTAAACCGGCCGTAGTGCGCTCCTGCTGGTGGGCCAGGTCCGCCGAGACTTCCAGCATTTGCATCTCCAGGATGGGCGACATCGCCGCGGCGCTCGGTGACTGCGCCTGTTCGCGCTGGGCACAGGCCATCAGACTGGCGGCCAAGTCTCCCCGACCACCTCCGAACTCACGTATCCGGAATACCGCCGCCGTGCGCAGGCCTCGCGTGCAGTTCCATAGGGCCTGACCCATCCATGGCCCGAGCATCGGTGCGGTGACAAAATCCGCCTCAAACGGCCGGCCGCCTCCGGTGTAATAGCCCTGACCCGGCGAATACAGCGCGGTCTGCATAAAGGCATCCACACCGATCCATCCGCCGGCGGCCTGAATCTGATGCCCAAGGCGCTCCATCAAGGTGCTCATTCGCGAGAGAGTATCAAAGCTACACTTCGCTTTATGCCGTCGAATTCCGCGTCCTTACCCCCTCGTGACAACGCCGTCTTGATCACCGGCGCCGCCAAGCGGCTCGGCCGAGAGATCGCCTTGGCGATGGCCAAGGCCGGTTGGGATGTCGTCCTCCATGCCCGTGAGTCCATGGAGGAGGCCCATGCCGTGATGCGCGATGTGCAGTCGATGGGCCGACAGGCCATCTGCATTGCCGCGGACTTAGATGACGCGGCATCCATCCACACGCTCTTTCAACGCGCCGTCGAGGCGTTTCCGAATCTTTGTGCCGTGGTCAATAGCGCATCCCAATTCCTGTTTGATCGGCCACATGATGTCACCGCAAAAGCACTCGAATCCCACTACCGATGTAACCTGATTGCGCCAGTGCTGCTGACCCAACACTTGCATGCCCACTGTGCCCAAACGGTTCAAGCGGGCAGTCCCCCTGCCGGCGTGGTGATCCACCTGTTGGACCAGAAATTAGCCAATCCCAATCCTGATTTCTTTGCCTATACCTTATCGAAATCTGCACTTCTGGAAGCCACTCGGCTCACCGCGATGGCATTTGCGCCAGTGCTGCGCGTGGTGGGAGTCGCCCCCGGCATCACCCTGCCTTCGGCGGATCAGACTCCCGATGAATTCAAAACCACACATGCCATGACGCCACTGGGGGCATCGAGTTATCCCCACGAAGTGGCCGATGCCGTGGTGTGGCTGGCGCAGGCCCGTGCGATCACCGGCACCTGGCTATTGGTCGATGGCGGTCAACACCTGATGGCCCAGCCGCGTGATGTCATGATGATGATTCGCCCGCCATGCTGACCGATACCCGCCTTCTGGATTGCCGCCGGATTTTTCTTCAGGATCTGTCGATTGAGGCATCGATCGGATTTCACGATTTTGAGAAGCAGGCACGCCAGCGGATTCTGGTGAGCGTGGACATCTATATTCCGATTGCAGCCAGCACATCGGCGCGCGATGAGGTGGCCGATGTGTTGGACTATGACTTTATTCGTCTGGGCATCGCCCGGATTGCCCAATCACGTCACTTCAATCTGCAAGAGACCTTGATGGACGAGATTTGTGGACACTGCCTGGCCCAGCCCGGCGTGAAGGCGGTGCGCGTGACGACCCAGAAACCCGATGTCTATCCGGACTGTAAAACGGTGGGCATTGAAGTACTGCGCTGGGCCTAGCCACCATGGGCGGTCATGACAAGCAGGCCTTTGAGGCCAACAAACTCTCCAAACGCCTGCATCGGTTGACCGGGCAGGCGATCATCGATTTCAACATGATCCAGGCCAATGACAAGGTCATGGTCTGTTTGTCCGGTGGCAAAGACAGCTATGGACTGTTGGATATCCTGTTGGGACTACGCGCTCGTGCCCCCATTCATTTCGACATCATCGCGGTGAATCTCGATCAGGGTCATCCGGGTTTTCCGAAAGAGGTATTGCCGAATTATTTAACGGCCCGTGGTGTGCCGTTTCATATTGAAACCCAGGATACGCACGCCATCGTGAAACGTGTGGTGCCCGAAGGCAAAACCATGTGTTCACTGTGCTCACGACTGCGGCGTGGCGTGCTCTACCGGGTGGCCACGGAACTTGGTGCGACCAAGATTGCATTGGGTCACCACCGAGACGATATCTTGCAGACGTTTTTCCTTAATCTGTTCTTTGGCGGAAAACTGAAATCCATGCCACCTAAACTGGTCTCGGACGATGGCCGCCACGTGGTGATTCGGCCGCTGGCCTATTGTGAGGAAAAAGATCTGGCCCGCTGGGCCCAGCTGCGTGAATTCCCCATCATTCCCTGTGATCTGTGCGGGTCACAGGAAAACCTGCAACGGCAACAGATCAAACGCATGCTGAACGACTGGGAACAGCAGTTCCCTGGCCGTATCGAATCCATGTTTCAAGGATTGTCCAAGGTCACGCCATCCCACCTGCTCGATCGCGACCTCTATCCCTTTCAGACCCTGACCCCCACCCATGTGCCGAACCCGAACGGGGATCAGGCCTTTGATTTTGAAAACCCTGCACCAACAGCGCACACTCTCGTTTTTCGCCCGCCCTCATCCGATACCCTCTAAGCATTCTCGTCCATGCGCTCGTTGTTTCGTCTGATCACCATTCTGGCCACCGTATTGCGATTCGGTCTGGATCAGCTTGCCCTGGACGGGGCGGCCAAGACATTTGACTCCCGCATTCTCAACACCCTGATCGCCTTATCGCGGCTGGGTCGCCGACCGAAGGCGCCTCGGGGGGTGCGTCTGCGTATGGCGCTGGAACACCTTGGGCCCATTTTTGTGAAATTTGGTCAGGTGCTCTCGACCCGGCGTGATCTGCTTGCAGAAGACATCGCCGATGAGTTGACCAAACTCCAGGATCGTGTGCCTCCCTTTGATTCGGCGATCGCAGTACGCACCATTGAAACCGCTTTTGGCAAAAAGATCGAGGCGATCTTTTCCGAGTTTGATCGCACGCCCGTTGCAAGTGCTTCGATCGCCCAGGTGCATTTAGGCCGTCTGCTCGACGGTCGCGAGGTCGCCATCAAGGTACTGCGCCCCGGCATGCTCAATGTAATCGAGCAGGACCTGGGGCTGCTCAAACTGATTGCCCGTTTTGTGGCCCGTTTTTCCAGCGATGGCCGTCGGTTAAAGCCAGTGGAAAACGTGCAGGAGTTTGATGCGTATCTGCATGACGAACTGGATCTGGTCCGGGAGGCGGCCAACGCGAGTCAGCTGCGTCGAAATTTTGCCGACTCCAATCTGCTCAAAATTCCAGAAATGATCTGGGATCTATGCCGCAGCGATGTGATTGTGATGGAGCGGATCTACGGGATTCCCATCAACCGATTTGATGAACTCCAGGCCCACGGGATCGATCTGAAACGGCTATCACGCGATGGCGTGGAAATCTTTTTCACCCAGGTGTTCCGAGATGGCTATTTCCATGCCGACATGCATCCGGGCAACATCCTGGTGGCCGATCGCGGGCCGCACTTTGGGCGCTATATCGCCCTGGACTTTGGCATTGTGGGCACCTTGTCGGAGACCGATAAGAATTATCTGGCCCAGAATTTCCTGGCGTTTTTCCGTCGGGATTATCGGCGCGTCGCCGAGCTGCACGTGGAATCCGGATGGGTGCCGGCCGATACCCGCATTGACGCCCTGGAAACAGCAATTCGTGGCGTGTGCGAGCCGTATTTTGATCGGCCACTGAAGGAAATCTCCCTGGGGCAGGTATTGGTCCGACTCTTTCAGGCATCCCGGCGATTCAATGTCGAGATTCAACCCCAGCTCACCCTGCTGCAAAAAACGCTGCTCAACGTGGAAGGTCTTGGCCGGCAACTCGATCCCGATCTGGACCTGTGGAAGACCGCGAAACCGTTCCTGGAGCGTTGGATGCAGGAACAGATCGGCTTTAAGGCCCTGCGCAATTCCCTCATGAAGGAGTCCGAGCGCTGGGCCCAGACCCTTCCCCAGATCCCCCGATTGGTGCACCAGGCCCTGACCCATACCGGGCAGGAAAAGCAGCAGCGAGTGCAGCAACAGATTGCTGCCTTGGAGCGTAACCAGCGGGAAATCCGTCAGATGCTCTGGTTTGTCATTGGACTCATGTTGGCCATGCTGGTCGTGCTGGGGATCGCACTCCTATAATCAGGGCTTTTCGCTAAAGGGCCTCTGAGATGCTGCTCTGGTTGGTCATTGCCTATCTGGTGGTCTCGATTGCCATTGGCTTGTACGGCGCCACAAAAGTCCATAACGCCAAGGACTACATCACCGCGGGACGAAACCTGCCCATGCCCATGGTGCTGGCCATGGTGTTTGCGACCTGGTTCGGTGCAGAGACCGTCCTGGGCATATCGGCCACGTTTCTCGAAGAAGGTTTTCGCGGACTGATCTCCGATCCACTGGGCGCCTCGCTGTGCCTGGTCTTGTTTGGTCTGGTGTTCGCACGCCCGCTGTATCGCATGAACCTGGTGACCCTGGGTGACTACTTTCGTGTGCGCTATAACCGACAGACCGAATTACTGTTGTCGATCTGCATCATCGTGTCTTATCTGGGTTGGGTGTCGGCCCAGATCACTGCGCTGGGTTTGGTCTTTAATGTGCTGTCTAACGGATTGATCACGGCCAATCAGGGCATGCTCATCGGTTCCGGTGTGGTGTTGATTTACACCTTGTTTGGCGGCATGTGGTCGGTGGCTCTCACTACATTCGTGCAGATGATTGTGATTGTGATTGGCCTGCTCTTGGTCACGCATTACGCCGCGGACCAGGCGGGAGGCATTGCCACCGTGGTGGCCAAGGCATCGGCCGAAGGCAAGTTTTATTTTCTTCCCACACTTGATGCGATGGATATTCTGGGATGGATTGCGGCCTTGGTCACCATGGCCCTGGGATCCATTCCTCAACAGGATGTGTTCCAGCGGGTTAATTCTTCTCGAAATGAACGGGTGGCCGTGTGGGGAACCACACTTGGCGGCATCAGTTACTTTTTCTTTGCGGCGGTGCCGTTGCTGCTTGCCTACACCGCCAACATTATTGACCCCGACATGGTCAAAAAATATCTGACCAGCGACTCGCAGCTGATCCTCCCGACCCTGATCATGAATCACATGCCATTTGCGATGCAGGTGATATTTTTTGGTGCCCTGCTGTCGGTGATCATGAGCACCGCCTCGGGAACCTTACTGGCCCCGTCGGTCACGTTTGCAGAAAACGTGCTCAAGGGATTTGCGCCACGGATGACGGACCGACAGTTCCTGTGGTCGCTTCGGATCACGGTACTCACCTTCGCCGCCATCGTCACCTATTACGCCATCGCCACGGATGAGAGCATCCACAAAATGGTGGAGCATGCTTATCGCATTACTCTGGCCGGCGCCTTTGTGCCACTGGCGGCCGGCTTATTCTGGAAGCGGGCGAGCAACCTGGGAGCCGGTCTGGGCATCACCTTTGGACTGTCCACCTGGTTGATGCTGGAGTTCACCCAATTTGACGGCCCAGGCGAGCCACAGCTCTACGGGCTCCTCGCGAATGCGGTGGGCATGGTCTTAGGTTCCATGGTTTCGCCTAATCGCGGCGGCGGTCATGGCGGCGAGGCCAAGCACCTATGAATGTCGTGGTGCTCGCCGCCGGCAAGGGCACGCGCATGCGCTCTGACTTGCCCAAGGTATTGCACCCTGTGGGTCACTTACCCTTACTTGGCCACGTGCTGCTCACCGCCTCGGCGCTTCACCCCACCCGTTTGATTGTGGTGATTGGTCATGGTGCGGAGCAGGTTCAACAGCAATGCGGTGATTTTTATCCGAATGCGACTTCCATCCTGTGGGCGCTGCAGGACCCTCCACGGGGCACGGGACACGCGGTACAACAGGCCATCGACCAGTTGGACAGTGCGGTACCGACCTTGATTTTGTATGGGGACGTGCCCTTGATCACCTCCGTAACATTGCAACGATTGGCGCAGTCAGCCCAGGACCATCAGAACATGGCCATTCTGACGGCCATCCTGCCCAACCCGCATGGCTACGGACGGATTATGCGCGATGCGCAGGGCATGATCCTGCGCGTAGTGGAAGAGAAAGATGCCGATCCCGCGACTCGGGCCATTCAGGAAATTAATACCGGGATCTTGATTGCGCCAACAGAGCGACTGATCGGGTGGTTACAATCCCTGACTGATGACAACGCGCAAGGCGAGTATTACCTCACCGACATTATCGAAATGGCCGCCAAGGAACAGCATCCCATCGGATCCGCCCAGCCGGAGTCGCTGGACGAAATTCACGGTGTCAATAGCCAAATCCAGCGTGCCGAGCTCGAACGTGCGTTTCAACGGCGGCAGGCCAATGCACTGATGGACGCGGGTGTCCGGCTGATGGATCCCGCGCGAATTGATATTCGCGGATCGCTGCGCTGTGCGGCCGACGTGGTGATTGATGTGGGGTGCGTGTTTGAAGGCCGGGTGGTGATTGATCAGGGTGCCGTGATTGGCCCGCATTGCGTGATTCGGGATGCCACTATTGGTGCGGGCGCCCGCATTGACGCGTTTTCCCATATTGAAAACGCCCAGATCGGGCCGCAGGCAGTGGTGGGGCCGTATGCCCGCCTGCGTCCGGGCACGGAACTCGGCGAGGGGGCCCACGTGGGCAACTTTGTCGAACTCAAGAACACCCAATTAGGGCCGCGCTCCAAAGCGAATCATCTGGCGTACCTTGGTGATGCCAGCATCGGCAGTCGCGTGAACGTGGGTGCAGGCACCATCACCTGCAACTATGATGGGGCGCATAAGCACCGCACCGTGATCGAAGACGATGCCTTTATTGGTTCGGATACACAATTAGTGGCGCCCGTTACCGTCGGCAAAGGGGCCACACTCGGCGCCGGCACTACCCTGACCCAAGATGCGCCGGCCCATGAACTCACGTTATCACGCAGCCCACAAGTGACCGTAAAAGGCTATAAACGGCCGCAGAAAAAGGCGCACTGAACCGATGTGTGGGATTGTGGGCGCCATTGCCCAACCGGAACAAGGACGAAATGTTGTTCCGGTTTTAATCGAAGGTCTGCGCAAGCTCGAATACCGCGGTTATGACTCCGCCGGTCTGGCTATCGGGGAATCGGACCGTCTGCGTCGGGTGCGCGCCGTAGGCCGCGTGGCCGAACTCGAGGCCCAATGCGGTTCGTTATCGGCTTCGATCGGAATTGCCCATACCCGTTGGGCGACTCATGGTGGGGTGACCACCGAGAATGCCCATCCCCATATCTCGTCTGCCCGTGGACTCGAAGTCTGTGTGGTTCACAACGGGATTATTGAGAATCACGACGCCTTGCGGGCTGAACTCCAACAACAGGGGTACGCGTTTGAATCCCAGACCGATACCGAGGTGATTGCCCATCTGGTGCATGCCTTGCGATCCACCGGTACCAGTCTGACCCAGGCGGTTCAGGCCGCCTGCCAACGATTGACCGGCGCGTTTGCGATTGCGGTGATGTGCAACCGTGATGCCAATTGCCTGGTGGGAGCGCGCCACGGTGCACCGTTATTGGTGGGCGTGGGCGCGCCCCAGGTCGGTGAGCATTTTCTAGCCTCGGACACCTCGGCCCTGTTACAGGTGACGCGCTCCATCATGTACTTGGAAGACGGTGATCTGGTGACGCTGCACCCGGAATCGATGACGGTCGTTGATGCGGACGGCCAGCCCGTGGATCGGCCGATCACACTCAGCCGTTTATCTTTGGATGCCATTGAGCTGGGCCCCTACGCCCACTACATGCAAAAAGAAATTTTTGAGCAGCCCGGTGCAATCGCCGCCACGCTGGAAGAGGTGATCGGTGCGCAATCGCTCTCCCCGGTGCTCTTTGGAATGCAGGCCGAACACCCGCTCACCCACGCCCAGCAGATCCTGATTCTGGCCTGTGGCACGAGTTATCACGCCGGTCTGGTGGCACGCTACTGGCTGGAGTCCATCGCCCGGATTCCAACATCAGTGGAGATCGCCAGCGAGTATCGTTATCGCGATGGCGTTACCTTGCCGAATACCCTGGTGATCACGATTTCACAGTCGGGCGAAACGGCCGACACGCTGGCCGCGCTGCAATTTGCGGCGCGACAAGGATTGCTCGCCAGTCTGTCGATTTGCAATGTTCCAGAATCGGCCTTGATTCGCGGCTCCGATCTGCGGTTCCTGACCCGGGCGGGTCCCGAAATCGGCGTCGCCTCCACCAAGGCGTTCACCACACAGTTGGCCGCCTTATTTTTGCTGACCCTGGTGTTGGCCAAATTGCGCGGACGCCTACCATCGGATCAGGAGCAGTTGCTGCTGGCCCAGCTGCGGCATCTGCCCACGGCCATATTGCAGGTGCTCTCCGCCGAAGAGGAATTCCGGTCTTGGTCCACGCGATTTGTGGAAAAACACCATGCGCTTTTTCTAGGTCGCGGCATCCACTATCCGATCGCCATGGAAGGCGCACTAAAACTTAAAGAGATCAGCTATATCCACGCCGAGGCGTACGCGGCGGGCGAACTCAAGCACGGACCCTTGGCCCTGGTCGATGCGGACATGCCGGTGGTGGCGGTCGCCCCCCATGACCAGTTAGTGGAAAAGCTGAAGAGCAATCTCCAAGAGGTGCGCGCCCGAGGCGGTGAGCTGTACATCATTGCGGATAAGGGTGCCGGGATTGTCAGCGGTGACGGTGTGCACGTGATCACACTGGGTGATCACGCCGGGCTGCTCTCCCCGATCCTGCATGTGATTCCCTTGCAGCTTCTGGCCTACCACGTGGCCCTTGCACGTGGAAATGACGTGGACAAGCCTCGCAATCTCGCAAAAAGTGTCACGGTAGAATAGACGCTTGACCACTCACCGGCCGCCCGATTGTCCGGCCCCGTTTCAATAAGGAGTTCCCGATCATGCGTATTGCCATTGCCGTAGACGGCTCTGAAAACTCATTACGCGCCGTGCGCGAAGCCGTCACCGTATCGAATGCACTCAAACAAACGCCGGAATTGCTGCTGCTCAATGTGCATCTGTCCGCCCTGATTTCCCCGGTGGCCAAGGGCATTGATCGCCATCAGATTGAGCAGTACATGGATCAGATCGCCGAAGAGGAACTTAAAGATGCCAAGAAAATCCTGGCCGAGGCCGGACTTTCCTTCACCGTCATTAAGGGTCACGGCGAGGTCGCTGCAACCATTCTCGACATCGTCAAAAAACAAAACCTAAATCTCTTGGTGGTCGGTGGCAAAGGCCGCAGCAGCATCAGTGATCTGATTCTGGGCTCGGTCACCACCAAACTGATCAGCCACAGCCCGGTGCCCGTACTGGTGGTTAAGTAGTCGCTGCCGGAGGGCGGGTCACCTGATAGCGCTCCAAGTGGCGCTTGATCGCAAAGAGCATCACCAGACCCGGCAATGCAGCGGCAGTTGAGAGCAGAAAAAAGTTTGCCCAGCCCCAGTCGGTGGCGGTGATCCCCGCCACCGGGCCCACCACCACGCGCCCGATCGAGGCAAGCGCCGACAATAGGGCGAACTGTGTGGCGGTAAAACGGACATCGCATAAGGCCATCAAGAGCGCCACAAAGGCCGCGGTGCCCATTCCACCGGCGAGATTTTCTAATAACACCACGGCCGTCATGTCGATCAATGTCGGTGGAAATGCCGCCAGCCACCAAAAGCCCAGATTTGTCGCAGCCTGCATAACGCCAAACATCAGCAGTGCTTTCCATAACGAGATACGGGCCATCAGGAGTCCACCGGCCAAGCCGCCCACCAGGGTGGCCAGCAATCCCATGCCCTTATTGACAGCCCCGACTTCCGCCGGCGTGAACCCCGCACCACGGATCAAAAAAGCGGTGGATAGACTGCCGGCAAAGGCATCGCCCAACTTATACAAGATGATGGTGAGCAGAATCCAGAGCGCTCCATCGCGGGCAAAGAATTCTTTAAACGGTTCGACCGTGGCGGCCATCAGCGATCGCGGTGGTGCCGCCGCGGTCGGTTCGGGTGCGAAGGTGGCCAATACCGCCAGGAATACACACAGCGCCGCCATCACGCGATACACGCCGGCAAATCCAAGATAAAGATCTGCGATCATCAAGGCCAGACCGCCGGATGTCAGCATGGCGATTCGATAGCCAATCACCGACCAGGCGGCGCCCAGACCGCGCTGTGCTGCCGTTAAGGACTCGGCCCGCCAGGCATCAAACACAATGTCAAAACTCGCCGACAGCAGCACCAGACAAAACGCCAACAGGGCGATGCCCCACAGGCTTTCGTCCGAGGCACTCGGACGTTGATAGGACATGGCCAAGAGCACCCCTGCCATCAACACCATCAGCACCACCAGCCAGCCCCGACGACGGCCAGCCCATAGCCCCGGCAAACGGTAACGATCCAGCACAGGGGACCAGGTGAACTTATAGGTATAGGGCAAGCCCAACAGCGTGAGCCAGCCCAAGGTTTTCAGATTGACGCCTTCAACGGTCAACCAGGCCTGCAGCGTGCCCGTTGAAAGGGCAAGCGGCAAGCCACTGGCAAAGCCCAGGCACAAGGTCATCAGCAACAACGATCTCGTGGGCACGATCGATCCCCCGGGCCCATTGACCATCGCGGCGGGAGTGGTGGTCGGGGGTGTCGATGAACGATTCTGAGAAGGCGTGTTCAAATAAAAATTCTCGTCAAGCGTGTGAACTGGCGCTATTGTCAACGGTTATGAAATTTTCTGCTTTCACCTTCTGTTTCCGTCGGATCGGGCCGGGACTGCTGGGCCTGGTGCTGGCCATAGGCCTGGGCATGCCGGCTCGGCCATTGCTGGCCCAGAGCCCATCGGCCGCCGATGAGGCCGGCATTCAGATGGAAAAACCATCCCGCATAAAAAACCTGGTGCCGGCCGATCAATTGGAGCGATCCGCCGCCCGACAGTTTGAGCAAATGAAGCAACAAGCGGCGCAGAAAAATGCGCTGGCGCCCGATGGCCATCCGCAACTGATCCGCCTAAAGGAGATTGCCAATCGCCTGATGCCCCACAGCGTGCGCTGGAACGCCCGTGCAAGTCGCTGGGCCTGGGAAGTCCAGCTCTTTCATGTCAAGCAAATTAACGCCTTCTGTATGCCCGGCGGTAAGATCGGTTTTTACACCGGTATCCTGGATCAGCTGCGTCTGACCGATGATGAAGTGGCCATGATCATGGGCCACGAAATGGCCCATGCCTTACGCGAACACTCCCGCGAACAGATCGCCAAGAGTCAGTTGACGGGCATTGGAGCGGGCGTGCTGTCATCCATCCTGGGATTGGGAGATGTTGGGCGCACGGTGATGGACTATGGCGCTCAGCTCACCATTTTGAAATTCTCACGTGACAATGAAAGCGAAGCGGATCTGATCGGTATGGACATCGCGGCGCGCGGTGGATTTGATCCGCGTGCCGGCGTTACCCTGTGGCGCAAGATGTCGGCGGCCTCGAAAAACGCACCGCCGCAGTGGCTCTCGACTCACCCATCGGGCAACAGTCGCATCTCGGATATTGAACGCCATCTGGATCAAGTGCTGCCGCTTTATGCCAGAGCGATTGGGCGCACCATGGACAGCCTGCCTCCGGATCCCAGCCTTTAGTCGGACTGCACACCCCATTGACGCCGGTAGTCGGCCACCGCATCACAGTAATGCGATAGCGCCCGGTCATGACTGTCCTGAAGAAACTGCAACAGATCGGTGAGCGTGGCAATCGCAATTACGGGAATGCCGAACAGATCCTGAACCTCTTGCACCGCCGAGCGCTCCGTGGGCGCCTGGGCAGTGCCACCGCGCTCCATCCGATCCAGGGCGATCAGCACACCGGCCGGTGTCGCACCGTGCGCCCGAATGATCTCCACGGATTCCCGCACCGACGTGCCCGCAGAAATCACATCATCGATGATCAGCACCCGGCCTTCGAGTTTTTTGCCCACCACCACACCGCCTTCACCGTGATCTTTTGCCTCTTTACGGTTGAAGGAAAACCCGATGTCACGGCCGGCATTGGATAAGGCCACTGCCGTGGCGCTGGCCAAGGTGATGCCTTTATAGGCGGGGCCAAACAGGGAGTCGACGGTGATCCGGCCATCAAACTCTGCGGCCAGAAATGTCTTGGCATAGAACTCGGCCAGGTGGCCTAAGGTTCCGCCATGATCAAATAAACCCGCATTGAAAAAATAAGGTGATGAACGGCCCGCCTTGGTGGTGAAGCTGCCGAACTTCAGAACACCCGTATCAATGGCAAAGCGAATAAAGTCTTGATCGGCCGGACGGGGATCCACGGAGATGGGCATGATGCGGGAGAATATACCCCATGCGCATTATTTCCCTGAACTTCAATGGCATTCGCTCGGCGACGACCAAAGGCGCACTGGCATGGCTTGGACAGCAGCATGCCGATGTGATCTGCGTGCAGGAACTCAAGGCGCAGGAAGCGGATTTATCCGATGAGCACTTGGCCGTCGTCCACAACGACCGACGACTGACCGGGCACTTTTACGCGGCCCAAAAGAAAGGCTATAGCGGTGTGGGGCTGTACAGTGGGCTTACCCCCACACGTGTTCTTCGGGGCATTGGGACAGCCGAGTTTGATCTGGAGGGCCGGGTGCTGCGTGCCGATTTCGATGGCGCGCAGACTCCCGTATCCGTGGTGTCGGTCTACCTGCCGTCCGGCTCTGCATCGCCTGAGCGACAGGCCTCTAAATTCCGATTCCTGGATGCATTCTTCCCGATCATGACGGACTGGATGGCCGAACATCGGGCCAGCGGCCGTGAATTTGTCATTTGCGGCGACTGGAATATCGCCCATCGGGAAATCGATCTAAAAAACTGGAAAGGCAACCTAAAAAACTCCGGCTTCCTTCCAGAGGAGCGTGCCTGGTTGACCCGCTTATTCGATGAACTGGGTTGGGTCGACGTGTTTCGGACACTGGACCCCCGACCGGATCAATACACGTGGTGGAGCCAACGCGGTCAAGCCCGGGCGAAGAATGTTGGGTGGCGCATTGACTATCAGGTTGCGACGCCTGGCATTGCCGCACTCGCTCGGTCGGCCACCATTCACACCCAGGACCGCTTTTCGGATCATGCGCCCCTGATCATTGATTATCTATAGGGTCTCGCCATCACTGTGCCACTGATCGGCGATCACCACGCCTTCTTTCAGTGCACGCTTTTTAAACCTGAGTACCTGGAGATCCTTCGACAATAAGGTGCACGGGCGGTGCATCCACGCCATATTCAGAAAGATCTGATCCGCCTTATCTTTGCAGCGCCAGGGTGCCTCAGGGATGGTGTCCTGTGGCACGCAACGGGATGCCTGGTCCCACTGCGCCACAATTGCCTGCTGCTGCTCTAGCGTGAGTCTGAATTTTTCTCGGGCCAATACATCGATCAATTCAGTGCGCCCTTGAGCGCAGGTCGGCAGATCCGGCTTACACTGTGCCATCATGCTGCGCAACGCCGAGGTGCGTGGATCCTGATAGACGTACAGATCCAAAATAATATTGGTATCCAGGATCACCGTATCCACGGACCCGCTATCACTTCCCATATTCAGTGATCATTTTTCGGGAGATACGTTCAGCGATCAGCATCACGGGCGCATTGGTGTTGCCCGAGGTAATCGACGGCATGCTCGATGCATCCACCACTCGAAGTCGGGCCACTCCCCGCAGGCGACACTCGGAATCCAATACCGTCATCGGATTCGTGGCCCGGCCCCGTGCATCCACATGGCCCATGGCACATGTGGCCACCGGATGAAAAATTGTGGTGCCCAAATCACCCGCTGCACTGGCCAGCTCCGATTCGGTCTGTAAGGCACTCCCCGGCAGGAGTTCCTGCGGACGGTAGGGTGCCAAGGCGGCGCTGCCCATGATCCGGCGTGTGAATTGCAGCCCTTCCACCGCCACCTGTCGATCTTCTGGCGTGGATAGGTAATTGCAGAAAATCTTAGGGGATGCCATCGGGTCAGGGTGGGCCGGACGAATCCAGCCTCGGGAGGTCGGACGCAGATTGCACACGCTCGGGGTAATGGCGTTAAAGGGATGCAGCGGTTCGCCAAATCTAGGCAGGGACAGCGGCTGCACATGCCACTCGATATTGGCCGTGGGTTGCGCAGAGTTACTTTTTGCGAACGCGCCAAGCGTCGATGGGGGCATGGTGAGCGGGCCCGTGCGAAAGAGGGCGTATTGCAATCCCATGCCCAGGCGGGTGATCGGATTACGATACAACGTGTTCACGGTGTTACAGCGCTCCACTTTATAAACCGTTCGGATCTGAAGATGATCTTGCAGATTCTCTCCCACGCCCGGAAGATCGCAGATCGGCGTGATGTCAAGGCCCGAGAGCATCGGCGCGGCACCAATACCGGAGACCTGTAAAAGATGGGGCGATGACACAGCACCTGCCGCCAGAATCAACTGATCTCGAACGCTCACGGTGCGACGCACCTCATCCTGGAGGACTTCCAGTCCGCATGCTTCCCGTGATGCATCGGCCCAGGCAGCGCGACGATAGCGCGACTGCTGCTGCGTGGCTTCCGAAATGGGCTGCGTGAGGATACGCAACACCTGGGTCTTGGTCATGACGGTGAGATTTTTCCGATGTCGAATCGGATGCAGGAATGCATCGGCCATCGACCAGCGCACCCCACGTTTTTGGGTCATATGAAAATACGCACAGCCCGAGTTATCGCCGCGGTTGAACTCATCAATGGCGGCAATGCCCTGTTCAGCAGCGGCCTTGCGCCAGGCATCCAGAATCTCCCAGCGCACCCGAGGGGACTCCACCCGCATCTCACCGCCTGCTCCATGAACGTCGTTGGCGCCGCCAAAGTGGTCTTCAATGGATCGGTATACCGACAAGGCCTCGGACCAGGACCAGCCGTGGTCCCCGGTGACATCCGCCCACTGGGTGTAGTCCGATTCCTGACCCCGCATGTAAATCATGGCGTTAATCGACGAACATCCGCCAATCACACGGCCGCGGGCGTAGTGGATGGAGCGGCCGTTTAACCCAGGATCCGGCTCGGTTTTAAAACACCAATCGGTGCGCGGGTTGGCAATGGTGAACAGATAACCGACCGGGATCTTGATCCAGAACCAGTCGTCTTCTCCACCGGCCTCAATCAGCAGAACCTGCCGGCTCGGATCGGCGGAAAGCCGATTGGCCAACAGGCAACCGGCACTGCCTGCACCGACAATAACCGTATCGAATTCAAGTGCGGTGGTCATCAGCGGTCGTTATCCCTCTGTCTGTTCCTGCTCATGACAAAACCGCAGGCTTTCCGCATACGGGTACACATCGTCCAGAACACCCTTACGAATTCTTTCCTGCTGGGCCACCCAGTACTGCGGGGTCAAGAGGTCGGCGTGATAGCGCATAAACGCCGTGCGAAGACGGGGCTGGCCCAACAGAAATACCTCAAACTCCTCGGGGAACACATCCTTAGGACCGATGGTGTACCAGGGCTCCGAGGCCATTTCATCTTCAGGTGTGCGCGGCGGCGGGATGCGTCGGAAATTGCAATCCGTCAGGTACTCAATCTCGTCGTAATCATAAAACACCACACGACGCTGTCGGGTCATACCGAAGTTTTTATAGAGCATGTCACCCGGGAAAATATTGGCGGCTACCAGTTGTTTGATGGCGTCGCCATATTCCTTGACGGCCATATCCACTTCCTGTTCGGTGGCATGTTCCAGAAAAATGTTCAGGGGGATCATGCGACGTTCGATGTACAGGTGTTTGAGTACGATGCGATCATCAAGCTCGGTCATCATCGAGGGTGCGAACTCCCGGAGTTCCTCAATCAGGCTATTTTCAAAACGTGCACGGGGAAAGTCCACGTTGGAATATTCCCAGGTGTCGGCCATGCGTCCGGCACGATCATGGACCTTCACCAACTGGTATTTAGACTCAATGTGTTCGCGCGTGACGTCCTTGCTGCGTTTGTCTTTAATGATCTTGAACACATACGGAAACGACGGCAGGGTGAACACCAGCATCACCAATCCTTTGATACCGTCGGCAATTTTGAACCGATCGGTGGAATGCTTTAAATGCAAGAGCATGTCACGATAGAACAGGGTTTTACCCTGTTTTTGTAGCCCTAACATCGTGTAGAGCTCGCTCTTCGCCTTATTGGGCAGCAGGGTTCTCAGGAACTGCACATAGGCCGAGGGCACCTCCATGTCGACCATAAAATAGGAGCGGGCAAAAGAAAACAGCACCGAGATCTGCTCAGGCTGAAACAGCACGGTATCAATATAGACGCGACCCTGACGGTTGCGCATAATGGGCACGGCAAACGGAATCGGATCGCCATCGTTGACGATGCGGCCAATCAGGTAAGCCCCTTTGTTGCGGAAAAATAGGGAGCGCAACACATGAATCTGCAGATCCGCCTGGGAGTGCCAGGGGCGCTCTAAGCGCTCACCGATGGCCCGCCGAATAAATCGCAGATCCCGGGAAATATCATCCCATGGACAAGCCAGTCCGATGTCCACAGCGATGTCGATCAGCGCCTGTTTCAAGCCACGGCGTCGAGGGTAGTAGACCCGATAGGAGGGCGGATCCGAGTCCAGATACTCGGTGGAAATCTGCGGTCGCACAAACAGCAGGTCATTACGGAAATACTCCCGCTGCAGCAACTTGGTGGTGACCGAGTTAAAAAATGTCTCGGCAAGTTCGGGTTGGCGGTGATCCGAGATCAGCCATGTGAAGGACTTTTTTACGTCCTGCCAGAAGGCGCCCGAGTTGTCGCTATAGGCGATCAGGGCCTTCATCTGGTCGTGGGCCTCGATCACTCGTTGATCGTAAAACGTGATCCGCTCTCGGGCTAATCGGCGAATTCCGTGATAGTCCCCGGACTCAAACCGCTGTTTGGCCTGCTGGGCGTTGTAACGAAACAATGCGTAGTGCCGATCAAACCCATCCAAGATGGTTTTTGCAGCGGCCAGCGGCTGACCCATGTGCATGCTCTCCCTTGCGTTGGGCCCCCCGATCACCGTCGGGGTCGCCACCATGGCCCTATTGTCGCTGGAGAACAAATCCCTGCACAGTCTGTGATCGAGTACGGGCAATGCTCATGAGAATGCCGGCGCCGAATCCGAGCGTCACCATCGCGGTGCCGCCATAGGACATCCATGGCAAGGGCACGCCCACCACCGGCAAAATGCCCGTGACCATGCCCATGTTCACAAATGCGTAGTTAAAAATGGTGAGCGAAATGGCCCCCGCCAACAACCGGGAAAACAGGGTGGGCGCTCCGATGGCAATCCAGAGTCCGCGCAGGATAAGACCGGCATACAAAGCCACCAACAGCATATTGCCCAGGAGCCCGAACTCCTCCGAATAAGCGGCAAACAGGAAGTCCGTGGTCCGCTCCGGAATAAACTCCAGATGGGTCTGAGTGCCCTGCATCCACCCCTTGCCAAACAAGCCGCCCGAACCCACCGCAATGACCGATTGAATGATGTGGAACCCCTTGCCCAGTGGATCGCGCATGGGATCCAAGAGGGTGCAGATGCGCTGTCGCTGATACTCCCGCAGTCCGGGCCATGACACGCTGTCGGCACAGGCCGCGTCGCCAAAGAGAATCAGACCAACTACCGCCACGACAACGATCCCCAGCACAATGAACACCAAACGCCACGACAGTCCCGCAAAAAAAAGTACGAACAATCCGGCCGAGAACACGAGGATCGCGGTGCCTAAATCCGGCTGGGCCAGAATGAACGCGGTGGGCACCAACAGGATCATCACGGCGACCGCCCACTGGCGGACGTTGCGCAGGCCCTCGTACTTATGCACTAACCAGGCCAACATCAACGGCATGGCAATTTTCATGATCTCCGAGGGTTGTATGCGCGTGATTCCGATGTTTAACCAACGTCGCGCCCCTTTAGAGACATCCCCCGCAACAGCAACAGCCACGAGCAACAGTAGGCCCAGAACAAAGAGCGGCACGGCCACCCGCTGAATGACCGATGGCGAGATGTGGGCCACGACCCACATGATGGCCACGGCGATAACGAGATTACGAATATGCCCGGCAAATCGCCCATCAAAATCATTGCCCGCGCTATACAGAATCAGACAGGAAAGTGCCGCAACGCCCAAAAATAGACTCATGAAAGGACCATCGAGCACCGCGACCAATGGTCTTAACCTGAACCAGACGCCTTGAAATCCTCTTGGAATAATTTCACTGGGCACGATCAGACCCTTTTTTGAGCAATAGATGATCGAATACCGCACGGGCAATTGGTGCGGCGGCGGCGGCACCAAACCCGCCGTTTTCCACAATCAAGGCCACGGCCACTTCAGGCTTATCGGCCGGCGCGAAGGCGATGTAGAGCGAATGGTCACGGTGGCGCTCGGCCACGCGTGCGGCATTATATTTTTCATTCTGACCAATGCTCACCACCTGGGCCGTGCCGGTCTTTCCCGCCACCGGATAGGGCGCACCGGTAAACACGCGCGCTCCCGTTCCGGATTTGTTAACCTCGACCATGGCATCGATGACCAGATCGAGAGCCTTGTCATCCACCGGGACCTTCCGCAACACCTCCGGATTGGTTTTGATCACCTCCCCGGTATTGGGATCCTCAATCGACTGCACCAATCGCGGTTTCATGATGACACCACGATTGGCCAGTCCTGCCGTGGCAGTGGCCATTTGCAAAATGGAAAACGAGTTATAGCCCTGGCCGATGCCGATCGACATGTTCTCGCCAGGGTGCCAAGGTTGTTTAAACCGGTCCTCTTTCCATTTCGAAGAGGGCAAAATCCCGGTGGTTTCACCAATCAGATCGATGCCCGTTTTTTGGCCAAAACCCCAGGGGGCTACGTGTTGATGAATCAGATCCACGCCCATGTCTTTAGCGAGGATGTAATAGTAGGTATCACTGGATACAACAATGGATTTTTTCAGATCTACGATGCCATTGCCTTCGGGTTTGCTGTCACGGAACTTGTGGTTACCGAACATAAAGTAACCCGGATCATTGATGGTATCTTCCGGTTTGCGCGTGCCCGATTCCAGGGCCGCGATGGCCATAAACGGCTTATAAGTCGATCCCGGCGGGTAGGTGCCCCGCAAGGGCCGGTTGAGCAGTGGCTTATCCGGCGAGTGGTTTAAGGCGTCCCAAGTGGTGGCATCGATGCCGTCGATAAATAAAGCCGGATTGAAGTTAGGCATCGACACAAAGGCGAGCACCTCTCCGGTATTAGGCGTGATCGCCACTAGTGCTCCGCGCCGCTTGCCATAGGCATGCTCCACGATGCGCTGCAATTCCCCATCAATCGACAGCCGCAGGTTTTTGCCCGGCACGGGCAGTCGCCGCGCCAGACTGCGCACCATGCGGCCGCCCGCCGTAATTTCCATCCGATCAAACCCCGTTCGACCCCGGAGTTCGCCTTCATAAGCCTGCTCTAAGCCCAGTTTGCCAATATGCGACGTCCCGTAATAACTCGAGGCCAGTTCCGACTGCTCGATACGCTCTCGGTCTCGTTTCGAAATACGGCCGATATGGCCCAGCAAATGGGAAGACGAATCCCCGTGCGGGTAATAACGCATACTGCGCACGTTGACCGACACCCCCGGTAACTGATGCAGATGCACCACGAGACGGGCCACCTCGGCATCATTTAAGGTAGGGCGCAGAGGAATAGTGTCAAATTTACGCAGCTCGCTTTTGAGGCGCCGGAAACGGCGCATATCTAGCTCATCAATCTTAATCAGCGTGCTTAGAAAGTGCAGAGTCTCCTCGAGATTGGGAACCTTGTGGGGTTCAATCTCCAGCGCAAACGCCGATCCATTGCGGGCAATGATGTTGCCAAAACGATCAAAGATCTCGCCTCTGGGGGCCTGTACCGGTAACAAGGCGACCCGGTTTTCCTCGCTCATCGCATGAAAATCATAGTACTTCCAGACCTGCAGGTACATAAAACGCAAGAGCAACAACGCGAAGGCGACCAAGACCAGGGCCGCCATGAACGAGGCCCTTAGCCGGAAATCTCCCGAGTCATTGGCACGAAACTCATTCATGCGTGTGATGTCACTCCTACGCCATCGTTAACGGCCGATGGCCGCAGTGGAGCTGATGGGGCGATTCAATCGATTCAATGTCCAGGTGGTCATGGGGATCCATAAGGCCGCCGTGAGCACGGGGGAGACCAGATACACCCAGGACGGTGACACACCGGAAAAAAACAGGTGAACCAGTGTCACCACGACGTTGGTCAACAAAAACAGTGGGAAGAGCTGCAAAGCCTGTCCCGACACCGAATACCAGAGCAGTCGTCGGTGCAGTGCGATCGCACCATACGACAAGATGGAATAGGCCAGTGCATGCTGTCCGAGCAGTGCGCCGGCATGGACATCCATAACAATTCCTACGAGCCAGGCCAGGGCAATGCCCACCCGACGTGGCTGAAAGACATTCCAAAACACCAACACCAGGGCCATGAAATCCGGTACTAACCAGTTGCCCCAGGGCAACATCTCCAACCCCAATGCGATCACGAATGACCAGGTGATCATCGCGTTGCTCGGGGTACGCCCTAAAACCGTTCGTCTCATTTGTCGGAGGCCCGTTTGATGGGTTGGGTCTGCTTTTCCAGCTCACGCGGTGCCGGAGGGATCAGCTGCTGATCGACCATAATGACCAAGACGTGCCGGTGGGTTCCAATCGGGGCGACCGGCGTGGAGGAGATGCGTGGAAACTGTCCACTGCCCGCCCGCTCGACACGATTGATCTTGGC
Organism: Burkholderiaceae bacterium; assembly: GCA_049421125.1. GTDB lineage: Bacteria > Pseudomonadota > Gammaproteobacteria > Burkholderiales > Burkholderiaceae_A > Lacustribacter. The sequence goes on along the minus strand of JBMSML010000001.1, from coordinate 18,218 downwards.
CACGGGCAAACCGCTTGGGTAAAGCCCGTCCAGGCCGGAGGTCACCAGAATATCGCCGACTTCCACTTCCGCATTGATGTTGAGATATTTCAGATCCACCTGTTGACCATCTCCGGTACCGCTGGCCACGCTGCGCAGACCGGAGCGCGGAAGATTAACCGGGATGGTGAGGGAGGGATCCGTGACCAAGGAGACTTCCGAGGTGATGGGCGAGACACGGACCACCTGACCCACAACACCTTGGGCGTTGATCACCGGATGGCCGGGTTGCACGCCGTGCTGACTGCCTCGGTCGATGACAATGCGATTACTAAACGCATCCCGTGTCTCATGACTGATCTCGGCGATCACCGTGGCATGCTTGGTGCCTTTACGCAACTCTAACAGTGTACGCAGGCTGTCGTTCTCGCCCTTTAACTGATCAATCTGCAACAGTTTTTCCGATGTCTCGACTTCCTTTTTTTCCAGCTGAGATTTCCGGTCTACCACATCCGAGATGGCCGAGCTGTACTTGGCGATCCAACGAAACACGTCGCGCGGCACCATCAAGGTCTGCTCGATGGGATAGAGCACCATGGATAGACCCTGACGCAGCGGCTTCAGCACCCCAACGTGCAGATCGGCATACAACATACCCACAGCGGCCACAACTGCGATCAGAAGTCGAAGCCGTGCGGAGAGGCCTTGTTTAAAAAGTGGTGGAGGGCTTTGGGAGAGCGCCATATCACTAAATGGCTAATCCCCTCACACGCCAATTATTCACTGGCGAATACATCCCGGAATTCATCAATCCGATCGAGTGCGGCACCACACCCGCGCACCACACACGACAAGGGATCTTCGGCCACGTAAACAGGCAGCCCGGTCTCTTCCGATAGCAGGCGATTGAGGTCGCGAAGCAATGCGCCGCCCCCGGTGAGAATCAGTCCGCGCTCGGCGATATCGGCCGCAAGCTCCGGGGGTGTCTGCTCCAGAGCGTTCTTGATCGCGACGACAATTTGATTCAAAGGTTCGCCAAGCGCCTCTAAAACCTCATTACTGGATACCGTAAACGTTCGGGGAATACCCTCTGATAAGTTTCGACCGCGGACTTCCATTTCACGAATTTCGCTGCCCGGAAATGCCGATCCAATCTGCTTCTTAATCGCTTCGGCGGTCTGCTCACCCACCAACATTCCGAAATTGCGACGAATATAGTTAGTGATGGCCTCGTCAAACTTGTCGCCCCCGACGCGCACGCTACCGGCGTAGACCAACCCTCCAAGGGAGATCACGCCCACCTCGGTCGTACCACCACCAATGTCCACAACCATTACCCCTGTAGGGTCTGAGATTGGCAATCCGGCACCGATGGCTGCTGCCATCGGTTCTTCGATTAAAAATACCTGGCTCGCGCCCGCGGAGAGAGCGGATTCCCGGATGGCACGACGTTCCACCTGAGTCGAGCCACACGGAACGCAAACAATCACACGAGGGCTCGGCGAGAGGAATTTTTTCTCATGCACCATGCGAATAAACTGCTTAAGCATCTGCTCGGTCACAGTGAAGTCAGCAATCACGCCGTCTTTCATGGGGCGGATGGCCTCGATATTGCCCGGCACCTTACCCAACATATGCTTGGCCTTCTGGCCAACGGCCTCGATCACCTTTTTTCCGCCGTTGCCTCCCTCGTACCGAATGGCCACAACAGACGGCTCATCCAGCACAATGCCCTTACCTTTCACATAGATCAGGGTGTTGGCAGTGCCCAGGTCAATGGCGATGTCCTGAGAGAAATAAGTTTTCAGAAATCCGAACATAGAGAATCCATCTTTAAAGGGAAGGATAATAAAGCACAACGCTCACTAAATTTAAGCACTATGGATCTTGACCCGAAAGAACTCGCAAAGCTCGCCCGACTCGCCCGATTGGCGATCTCGGAAGACGAGCAACGCGATGCGCTGCCCTCTCTTGTCTCCGTCCTGAACTGGGTCGGCGAGCTGTCACGGGCCCCCATCGCAGGGGTGCCTCCCATGGCCCACCCCCATGACCTGGCCTTAAGGCTGAGGGACGACCAAGCGCAGGACCTGCCGGCGCGTGACGAACTCATGAAAAATGCCCCGCAGGCGGCGGGCGGACTGTTTATCGTGCCGCGGGTGGTGGAATAAATGGCCTCGTCCCCGTTCTCCGCCTATTCGGATCTTGCCACGCTGGCGGGTCAGCTGGCCAAAAGGCAGATCGGCGCGGTGGAGCTCGCCCAGTTCTACTTGGCGCGCGCCCAGGCCGACTCCTGCAACGCCTTTCTGGCCATCGATCCCGAGGTGACCCTGGCCCAAGCCCGGTCGGCACAGGCCAAAATCGATGCCGGTCAACCCTCGGCCGCGAGCGGCTCCGCCGGGTTTTCGCTGGCGGGCCTGCCGATTGCCCACAAAGACATCTTTGTCACACGGGACTGGCCCACCACCGCCGGCTCCAAGATCCTCGCGGGTTATCGCAGCCCCTTTGATGCGACCGTGGTCGAGCGGCTGGCGGCCGCCGGCATGGTTGGCCTGGGAAAACTCAACTGCGACGAGTTCGCGATGGGCTCGGGCAACACCCACTCGGCCTTCGGCAGTGTCAAAAACCCCTGGGACAGCGCTGCCGTGCCCGGCGGCTCCTCGGGCGGCTCGGCCGCGGCCGTGGCGGCCGGGCTGACCCCCGCGGCCACCGGCACCGATACCGGGGGCTCGATCCGTCAGCCCGCGGCCATGTGCGGCCTGACCGGCATCAAGCCGACCTATGGGCGGGCCTCGCGCTGGGGAATGATCGCCTACGCCTCGAGCCTGGATCAGGCCGGCCCCATGGCCCGGACCGCCCGCGACTGCGCCGTGTTGCTGTCGGCCATGACCGGATTCGACGAAAAAGACTCCACCAGTCTGGAGATGCCCGCGGATGATTTTGCGCAGCATCTCGATGCCCCCCATGACGGCGCAGATGCCGCCCAGCCGCTGAGGGGTTTGCGCGTGGGCCTACCGAAGGAATTTTTCGCAGAAGGATTAAGCGATGAAGTGCGTCGGGCCATCGGGGAGGCCATCGCAGGGCTCACCCGACTGGGCGCCGTGACGGTCGAGGTGACACTGCCCCGCACCGCGCTCTCCATTCCCGCCTATTACGTGATTGCGCCGGCCGAAGCCTCGAGCAACCTGAGCCGATTCGACGGCGTACGCTTTGGGCATCGGGCCGCCAATCCCAAGGACCTTCAGGATCTGTATTGCCGCTCCCGCTCGGAAGGATTCGGTGCGGAAGTGAAGCGGCGCATTTTGATTGGTACGTTTGTGCTCTCGCACGGCTACTACGACGCCTATTACATTGCTGCGCAACGCGTGCGTCGTCTGGTCGCACAGGATTTTGATGTAGCTTTTCAGTCATGCGACGTGATCGCCGGGCCGGTCGCCCCCACGGTCGCCTGGAATATCTCGGATGTCACCGCCGACCCACTCGCGGAATACCTGGCCGACATTTACACCCTCGGCGTGAATCTGGCGGGACTGCCGGCCCTGTCCATGCCGGTCGGTTTCGGTCAGGGTGCCCATGCGCGACGCCCCGTGGGCCTACAGCTCATCGGCCCGCGTTTTCAGGAGGCCCGATTGCTGCACATGGCCCATCAGTTTCAGCGGGCCACGGACTGGCACCTTCAGACACTCGAGCACACGGTGAGGGAGGTCGCATGAAGTGGGAGATCGTGATCGGTCTGGAATGCCACGTGCAATTGCAGACCCGCTCCAAAATTTTCTCGCCGGCCTCCACGCGATTTGGGGCTGCTCCAAACACCCAGGCCCACATGGTGGACATGGCCCTTCCCGGTGTGCTGCCGGTGATGAACCGCGAGGCCGCCGCCTGCGCTATCCGATTCGGATTAGCGATTGGCGGAACGATTGCCCATCGGTCCATCTTTGCGCGAAAAAATTATTTCTATCCTGATCTGCCCAAGGGCTATCAGATCAGCCAATACGAAATTCCGGTGGTGTCCGGTGGTCAGGTCACCATCGTGACCGAACAGGGAGTGAAATCGATCGCGCTCACACGGGCCCACCTCGAGGAAGACGCCGGCAAATCCATCCATGAAGGGATTGATGATCTGCCGCAGGGCTGTTCGGGAATTGATCTGAATCGCGCCGGCACCCCCCTTCTGGAAATCGTCTCCGAGCCGGTGATGCGCTCGGCCAAAGAAGCGGCCGCCTACGCCCGTGCGATGCACACCATCGTGACCTGGATCGGCATTTGCGATGGCAATCTGCAAGAAGGATCCTTTCGGGTCGATGCCAACGTTTCGGTGCGTCCGATGGGACAGTCCGAGTTCGGCACACGGTGCGAGATTAAGAACCTGAACTCGTTTCGGTTTTTAGAGCAGGCCATCGAGATCGAGGCGCGACGACAGATTGAATTAATCGAGGATGGCGGTCAGGTCACGCAAGAAACGCGGCTCTTTGACCCGGATCGTGCGGAAACCCGTGCCATGCGTTCCAAAGAGGATGCCCACGACTACCGCTATTTTCCGGACCCGGATCTTCCGCCGCTGGTGATCGCCGAGGACTGGATCGATCGCATCCGATCAGAAATGCCGGAATTGCCCGATGCCTTGCGTGAGCGACTGGTGCGCGAGCATGGCCTCTCGGACTATGACGCCGCGATGATGGCGAGTAGCCGGGCGAGCGCCGATTATTTCTTTGCGGCGCTCCATGCAGGCGAGTCCTGCGGTGTCGATGCCAAGCTCGTCGCCAACTGGATCATGGGTGAACTCGCCTCGAGCCTCAACCGGGAAGGCTTAGATATTGCGCAGTCCAAGGTCTCGCCTGTGCAGCTCTCCGGTGTGATTGCCCGCGTGGTCGACGGCACGGTGAGCAATAAGATTGGACGCGATGTCTTTGCCGCACTCTGGGCAGGAGAGTTTGTCAGCGCCGATCAGGCCATCGAGGCCAAAGGACTAAAACAGATCCAAGACAGCGGGCTGATTGAAGGATTTGTCGATGAGGTACTGAGCGCGAATCCGAAAATGGTGGAGGAATTCCGCGGCGGAAAGGACAAGGCACTGAATGCGCTGGTGGGTCAGGTCATGAAAAAATCCCAAGGCAAGGCCAATCCGCAACAGGTCACCGAGATCATTAAACGCAAGCTGTCCTAGCGCACCGCTTCCATCACATGACCTATGCCACTGCTTTTCATCAGCATGCCAGCGCACCCCTGGTGAGCCCCATTCTGCGTGACTTCGGTGATGGCATTTATGCCCTGGATTCCGGTTACTTTCGCGATGAATTCGATGCCGTTCACCTGATCGTGGAAAACGGGCGTATCGCCGTGGTCGACACCTCGACCCAGTATGCGGTGCCCCGGATCTTGGAATCCATCCGCGCGCTTGGGCTTGGCCCGGAACACGTGGACTGGATTCTGCTCACCCACGTTCATTTAGACCATGCCGGCGGTGCCGGAACGCTACTGCAGCACTGCCCCAACGCCCGGGTGACCTTGCACCCGCGGGGCGTGCGCCATATGGTGGACCCCAGCAAACTCTGGGCCGCCGTGTGCGAGGTCTACGGACTGGAAATGGCCACTCGGGAATACGGCAGCCTGGTGCCCATTCCTGCGGACCGCATCGTGGAGACCACCGAGGGCGGCACGGTCACTTTAGCCGGGCGCACCATCGAATTCTGGGATTCCCCGGGGCATGCCAAGCATCATGTCTACATTCGTGACCGGCGCACCAACAGCTTTTTTACCGGTGACACGTTTGGAATTTCGTATCGCGATTTTGATACTGCCAACGGGGCCTATGTATTTGTGACCTCGTCGCCGTCCCAATTTACCCCTGACGACCTCAAGGTCTCCATGCGGCGCCTGATGGCCGCCCAGCCCCCTGCGGTCTATCTCACGCACTACGCCCAGGTGCGCGATGTCACCCGTCACGGCGAGCATCTATTACGCCAGACCGATGCGTTTGCCGAGATCGCGCTCAAGCACCAAGGAGCAGGGCAAGAGCGGCCGGCTCGGATTCGCAATGATCTGCAGGAACTGATGCTGGCCGAGCTCGATGCCCATGGCGTGGCATTGACGCGGACGGAGTGTCTGGACGTGCTCGATCTGGATCTAAAACTCAATGCCGACGGGCTCGTCTGCTGGCTGGACAGTCTAAAATAGCGGCCTGTCGAACCATTGAGCCCAAACCGGGGATCGTCGATCCCCGTTTTTATTTCCATGTCCCAATCCTTGCCTGAATCCCCCGCGTTTGCCCAGCTGCGTGCACGGCTGGCCGAAGGCATTCTGGTGCTCGATGGCGCCACGGGCACCATGATCCAACAGTACAAACTGTCTGAAGACGAGTATCGCGGCACTGCGATGCGCAGTCTCGCAGATCCTGTCCGAGATGCGATTACGCAGGCGGTGGCCAAGGGCATTGATGTAAAAGGCAACAACGAACTGCTGTCCCTGACACGGCCGGATGTGATCGCCGAGATTCACGATCAGTATCTGGGCGCGGGTGCCGACATTGTGGAGACCAATACCTTTGGCGCCACCACTGTGGCACAAGACGACTATCATCTGCCGCAGTTGGCACGGGAGATGAATCTGGCCTCGGCACGAATCGCCAAGGCGGCGTGTGAGAAATTCTCCACGCCCGAGAAACCCCGCTTTGTGGCCGGCGCCATCGGTCCCACACCCCGCACCGCCTCGATCTCGCCGGATGTCAACGATCCCGGTGCACGCAACATTCACTTCGATCAATTGCAGGATGCATACGCCGATCAGGTGCGGGCCCTCTTGGATGGCGGTGCCGATCTGATTTTGATTGAAACCATCTTTGACACCTTGAACGCCAAGGCGGCGATTTTTGCAACACAGACCGTATTCGAAGAACGCGGAATGCGTTACCCGATCATGATCTCGGGCACGATCACCGATGCATCCGGCCGTATTCTCTCCGGACAGACCGTGGAGGCGTTCTGGAATAGCGTACGTCATGCCCGCCCCATCACGGTGGGACTGAACTGTGCGCTCGGGGCCGCCCTGATGCGGCCCTATGTCGAAGAAATCTCGCGCTTGTCGGATACGGCCATCTGCATTTATCCGAACGCCGGACTGCCCAATCCAATGGCCCCCACCGGCTTTGATGAGACGCCCCCCATCACCTCGGGATTTCTAAAGGAATTCGCCGAACAAGGCTGGGTCAACGTGGTCGGCGGATGCTGTGGCACCACGCCTGAGCACATTGCGGCCATTGCTCAGGCCGTTGCCCATTTCCAGCCACGCGCCATTCCCACGATCGCCCCCAAACTTCGCCTGTCGGGACTAGAGGCCTGCAATATTGATGAGCAGTCGTTTTTTGTGAACGTGGGCGAACGCACCAATGTCACGGGGTCGAAGCAGTTTGCCCGCCTGATCCTGGCCGGTGAATACGAGCAGGCCATTGCGGTGGCCCGTCAGCAGGTTGAAAACGGTGCCCAGGTCATTGACATCAATATGGACGAGGCAATGCTGGATTCTCAGGCGGCCATGGTCCGGTTTTTGAATCTGATTGCCTCTGAACCCGACATCTCGCGCGTGCCGATCATGATCGACTCCTCCAAGTGGAGCGTGATTGAAGCGGGACTGAAATGCGTGCAGGGCAAGGCCATTGTGAACTCCATCTCCATGAAAGAGGGCGAGGCAGAGTTTCTGCGTCAGGCTCGTCTATGCCGTCACTACGGTGCGGCGGTCATCGTGATGGCATTTGATGAACAAGGGCAGGCCGACACGCTGGCACGGCGCCAACAGATCTGCCAACGGGCCTATGACCTGCTCACGCGCGAGGTTGGATTCCCGGCCGAAGACATCATTTTTGATCCGAATATTTTTGCCATCGCCACCGGCATTGACGAACACAATGCCTACGCCATCGATTTCATCGAATCCTGCCGATGGATTCGGGCACACTTGCCCCATGCCAAGATCTCCGGTGGCGTGTCCAACGTGAGCTTTTCCTTCCGGGGTAATGACCCCGCCCGCGAGGCCATCCATACGGTCTTTCTGTATCACGCCGTGAAAGCCGGCATGACCATGGGCATTGTGAATGCTGGACAGCTCGGTGTGTACGAGGATCTCGATCCGGAGCTGCGCGAGCGTGTCGAAGACATTGTGCTGAACCGTCGACCCGATGCGACCGAGCGCATGATCGAATTTGCAGCCAGTCTTAAGGCCGACGGCAAGCGGGAAGAGATCCAGTTGCATTGGCGTGGATTCACCGTGGAAAAACGGCTCGAACATGCGCTGGTGCACGGCTTCACCGAATTCATCGTCGAGGACACCGAGGAAATGCGTCTGGCGATTGCCGCCAAACATGGCCGACCGATTGAAGTGATCGAAGGCCCACTGATGGCCGGCATGAATGTCGTCGGTGATTTGTTTGCCCAGGGCAAGATGTTCCTGCCCCAGGTGGTGAAGTCCGCCCGCGTGATGAAGGCCGCCGTGGCCCACCTGGTGCCCTTCATTGAAGAAGAACAAAAGGCATCGGGCAGCACACAGGCCAAAGGCAAGATCATCATCGCCACCGTGAAGGGCGACGTCCACGATATCGGCAAGAACATCGTATCGGTGGTCCTTCAGTGCAATAACTTTGAAGTGGTGAATCTGGGCGTAATGATTCCTGCACAACAGATTCTGCAGGCCGCCAAAGATCACGACGCCGACATTATTGGATTATCAGGACTCATCACGCCGTCTCTCGAAGAGATGGCCCACGTGGCCAAGGAAATGGAGCGCGATGACTGGTGCCGGTGCAAGCAGATCCCATTGCTCATCGGAGGGGCCACGACCTCGCGCGTTCACACGGCCGTAAAAATTGCCCCGCATTATTCCGGTCCGGTGATCTGGGTTCCCGATGCGAGTCGCTCGGTACCGGTCGCCCAGTCGTTGACCAGCGATGCCGCCCAAAGGGGAGCCTATCTGGGCGAGGTGATGCGTGACTATCAAAAAGTCCGTGAGCGGCATGCCGCCAAGACCGCGGCGCCCATGCTCACACTGGATCAGGCCCGCGCCAACGCGCCAGGAATTGACTTTCAGCGCACGCCACCGCCCGCCCCGAAGGCACTTGGTCGACGCGTGCTGAAATCCTACGATTTACAGGAACTGGTGGACACCATCGATTGGACGCCGTTTTTCCAGACCTGGGATCTGGCCGGTCCCTTTCCCGCCATCCTGGACGATGCGATCGTCGGGGCGCAGGCCCGACAGGTCTATGCCGATGGCAAAGCGATGCTCGCCAAATGTGTCGCTGCTCGAAAACTCACGGCCAATGGCGTGTTTGGTTTGTTCCGAGCCCAACGCACCGCACCCGAAGACATCACGCTGCTCGATACCAACGGCACTACGCCCTTACTCACCTGGGTGGGACTGCGGCAGCAAACCCAAAAACCCTCCGGGGAGTTCAATAAATCCCTGGCCGACTACGTGGCTCCAAAAGACAGCGGTATCCCCGATTACCTGGGATGTTTTGCCGTTTGCATTGATGGTGCCGAGAAGCTGGCCCAGGACTACGAGGCCAAGGGCGATGACTACAACGCGATCTTGGTCAAGGCCATCGCCGATCGGCTTGCCGAATCCTTTGCAGAGCGGCTGCATCAGCGCGTGCGCACCGAGTTTTGGGGCTATGCCGCTGGCGAATCTCTGAGCAATGATGCCCTGATTAAAGAGCAGTACCAGGGCATCCGTCCGGCACCCGGATATCCATCATGCCCGGATCACACGGTTAAAACGGATCTCTTTCATGTGCTGCAGGCTGATGAGATCGGCATGCAGCTCACAGAAAACCTGGCCATGATGCCCGCATCGGCAGTATCCGGTTTTTATTTCTGGCATCCCGAATCCCAGTACTTCAATCTCGGGGTGATCGGTGAGGATCAGTTAAAGGATTACGCCGCGCGTGCGCAGGTCAACGAGAACACCGCGCGCTCACGTCTGTCATCGGTGCTGGGTTTTTAGACTCCCCAGACCACCGATACTTTTTTCTTTTCTGCCGCCGTCAGCATCTCAAGCAGAGGGAAGGCACGCTGGGATAAACCAATGGGCAGATCTCGGCCCGAGGCCTCGCCTTCACGAACCGCCTCATCGTGTTGTGAAAGTCTGGCCTGATCCAGTTGTTTGGCACGATCGATTGCTGCGGCCAAGCGGGCGCGCATTTGAGGAACCTGTTCCTCGGTGAAAATTCCTTTGGCGGAGAATTCCATCTGCATGGCAGAAAACACCATTTTCATCACCGGCTCGGTCATGAAGAAGGCCCCGGCGGCTTTACTTTTAAATTCGATGATCACGATACACTGCTCCCGATGAACTGGTTTTCTATTCTAGTCGCGCCAACGGCCATGCGATGGTGTGCACGATTCGCGGTCATACTGGGGACGATGGTGGTGCTCGGGTGCACACCCACCATGGATTGGCGTGTGGTGCACCATGCCGACGGCGGCTGGAAAGCGCTCTTTCCTGCCAAACCGGTCGAGGTGTCCCGAACCCTTGTGCTGCCGGGCGCTCAGCGCCAGGTCACATTAACCCTCAAATCCGCACGCATTGATCACACCATGTATGCAGTCGGTCTCATCGTCAATGGATCAAACGCTCATCGTGAGGAATTAGAAGCGGCCATGCTTGCCAATATCCGGGCCACACCGGATCAAGTGGTGCGAACAGAGGTTATGGTGCAGAACCATCGTTTTGTAGAAATTCGGGCCAATGGACTGATGCACGTAGATCCGGTCAAGCCCGCGGTGCCGGCCCGTTTGATCATGCGCTCTACCGTAATTTCTGTGCCCTCCGGTCTTCCGGCACGGGTGGTCGAAATCATTGCCGTGGGCCCGAACGATGAACTCACAGAAGAAAATGCGCGCCAATTCGTCGACTCCCTGGAGTTGGTGGGACTCTAATTTCCGATGAACGCAAGCTCCTCGTCTGGCGAGCAGTACCGCATCCTACATGTGTTCATGCCGTTTGCGGCACCCTACTTTTTATCCTATGTGATGCGCTCGGTGAACGCGGTGCTCTCCGGGCCGCTCACCGATGAACTCTCACTGTCGGCCGCTGAACTCGGTCTGTTGTCCAGTGGCTACTTTCTGACCTTTGCCGCGATGCAGATTCCATTGGGAGTGCTGCTGGATCGGCGTAGCCCTAAATCTGTGGAAGCGGCCTTACTGATCTTTGCTGTGCTCGGCTGCCTGATCAGCAGTTTTGCGACAAGCTTTGTCTGGCTATGGATCGGGCGTGCCCTGATCGGTCTGGGCGTGGCGGCATGTCTGATGGCCTCGTACAAGGCCTACCGCGCCTGCTTTGCACCCGAGCGGCAGACCAGTCTTGCATCGCTGATGCTGATGGTGGGGTCGTTCGGAGCGCTGGCGTCCACCGTGCCAATTGAATGGGCCTTGCCCACGATTGGCTGGCGTGGTGTGTTTCTCATCGCCGCGGGATTGTTTTCCTTGTCGGCCATTGCGCTGATGGCACTCTTACCGCCCATGCCGGAGCCCGCCCCCATTGAAAAACCGTTTTGGCACGACACATGGGCCAGTGCCCGACAGGTCTTTGCCCATCCGGAGGTGCGGCGACTGATTCCGTTTGCCATTTTTACCCATGGTGGATTCCTGGCGGTGCAGGGGTTATGGATTGGACCCTGGTTTCGAATCGTGGATGGTCAAGCCTCGGCGCAGGCCGCCGCGAGCCTGTTGGTCCTGGGTGTCGTGGTAATGCTCTCTCACCTGGTCATGAGCACCATCAGTCTGCGCTTTAAACAGTGGGGATGGTCACTGGACTCGGTAATTATTATCGGCAGTATTTTGATGCTGATCACATCGACGGCGGCCGTTTTTAATTGGTGGGGCAATGGCCTACTGGGGTGGTCGCTCATGTTTTTCACCACATCGATGACTGCAGCGAGCTATGCCAAGGTAAGCCTGACATTTCCGGTGGCGATGGCCGGGCGTGCGACCACGGGCATTAACTTCATTGTGTTTGTGGGTGCATTTGGCGTGCAGTGGGGTCTGGGTCTGGTCGCTGATCTCGCTGCCTTCACCGGACAATCGGCTATCGATAGTCTTCGCACGGCTTTTTATGTCTGGCTGATCACGCAGCTGTTGGCGCTTGTGTGGTTAGTGCCAAAGCGCCAACCGACCCCAGCGGCCTAATCTGTGCCGCACGATGCGCGGGCGGACATGGGATAGGCCTTAACCCGAGGGGCCATCCATCGCCCGGCGCAGTTCAATGGCCTGACTGATATGCGTGTGATTGATGGTGTTGGCGTGCGCCAAGTCGGCAATGGTGCGGGCCACGCGCAGCGTGCGATGCCAGGCACGTGCACTCCATCCCCACTGCCGTGCAACCTGATTCAATAGACGTTCGCAGTCCACATCAATGGCCGCCACCCGCTGCAGTTCGGTCACCGACAGACGGCTATTTAACGTGGATTGCCGCTTGCGCTGGGTATCACGGGCCATTGCAACCTGCTCTGCGATGATCGGCGACTCTTTTTGAGTAGGGCGATCGTTTAACGAGTAGTCTCCCCCTGCTTCTAATTGAATGGCCATATCGAATCGATCCAATAAGGGGCCGGAGATTTTTGATCGATAGCGTTCGATTCGATCCGGTGGGCATTTGCAGGTACGCCGTGCATGACGAACGCCAAAGTATCCACAGGGACATGGATTCATGGCGGCCACGAGCATGACATCGGCAGGCAATCGAATGCGCTCACGGACTCGCGCCACACTGATCTCGCCGGTCTCTAAGGGCTCGCGCAGGCTTTCAAGTGCATCGCGCGAAAACTCCGGCAGCTCATCCAAAAACAAGACGCCATGATGGGCCAAGGAGATTTCTCCGGGCCTTACCGGTTGGCCTCCTCCGATCAGTGCGCGTGATGGCGTGGAATGATGGGGTGAACGGTATGGCGGGTGCCGCCACGACAATGGGTCTAGACCTTGATCAATGCTTTTGATCGCCGCGAGTTCACAGGCTTCCGAATGCGACAGCTTGGGCATTAGGGCCGGAAGGCGCGAGGCGATCATGGACTTGCCCACACCCGGCGGTCCAAACATCAGCAGATTGTGGCGGCCGGCCGCTGCAATTACAGCGGCGGTTTTTGCGGGCACCTGACCCGCAATGTCGGACCAGTCGGTCGGCGTGATGGCGCACACATCAGACGCCTGGTCACTCCCTTGTGAGAACTCCAAATCGTGTAAGCCCTGCCCGGTCTTTAAGGCCATGGCGACCTCGCGCAGATTGGCCGCAAACCGTAGCCGTGGGGATTGGGTGAGCGATGTCTCGGTCCGATTGGCCAAGGGCAGGATGAGTTCATCGCATGGACTGTTCACCGCGATGGAATCCATGGCCAGTGCAAATGCGCCGCGCACCGGCAGCAGCATGCCGGTCATGGAGAGTTCCCCGACAAACTCCCGGCGCGCAATATTAGTTTCCAAATTCCGGCCGCCGATTTGATGACTGGCCGCCAAAATGCCCAGCGCGATCGGCAGATCAAAGCGCCCCGAGTCCTTGGGCAGGTCGGCCGGCGCGAGATTCACCGTCACCCGCATCGACGGAAATTCAAAACCCGAGTTGTGAATAGCCGCACGCACCCGCTCGCGGGATTCGCGCACCGCCGCATCGGGTAAGCCCACAATCGAAAAGCTGGGCAAGCCCAGCGCAAGGTCCACCTCGACCCGAATGGAAATCACCGACAGGCCGGAAATGGCCCGGGAATATAAAACGGATAGCGCCATGGGCGCTTACTGTGAAACGGCGCCGAGAGGACTTCTATCGGCGAATCGGACTAGGCCGAGTTGCCGATCTTTTTGGTCTCAAGCTCCGCGACGCGCTTTTCCAGAACGGAGAGCTTTTCGAGCGCCCGGGACAACATCTGGGACTGGATGTCGAAATCCTCGCGGGTGACCACGTCCATCTTGCCCAAGGCCCCAGCCAGTGCGGACTTCATGTGCTTTTCCACGTCCCCAGCAGGGGAATTCTTGATCACGTCCTTCACCTTGTCTTGTAGGTCGGAGAAGGCCTTGGGCAGGGGTGGCAGATTGGAGAAGGGGGATTTGGTCATGGTCAGAAATTTAGCACGAGGCGTTTTTCAGGGGTATCCGTTGCCCACGAGGTGATCGGATTTGGTGCATGTCATGCATCAAGTCTGTGCAATTTTGGGGCGCCACTGCGACATAGTGGGCCAAAACACCCGTCAAACCCGGTGTTTTGAGTGTTTTAGGCTTGGCACGGCTTTCGCTTAATGAGCCTACGAGCCAGTTGGGCTCGCATCACCCAACCAGGAGCCTCCTCATGAAAAAAACAGTACTCGCCCTTACCCTTGCGGCCCTAGCGGTCCCCGTATTCGCGCAGGACAAAAAAGCGCCCGAGCCGGATTACACCGTTGGTGGGAATTTTGGCCTTACTTCGGACTATCGGTTCCGAGGCATCTCTCAGTCCAACACAAGCGCGGCGGTACAGGGTGGCCTAGACTTTACCCACAAGTCTGGCCTGTACGTCGGCAATTGGAATTCTAGCGTTTCCCAATGGACCGCCCCGAATGGCGGTGGCACCGAAATGGATTTTTACGCCGGCCTTAAAAAAGAAATCGCTGGCGTGGGTTTTGATCTAGGTACTATCTATTACTACTACCCTGGCGCTCAGTGGGGAACGGACTTAACTAACACGGCCACAAGTGACACCAAAAACTACTGGAACACGCACGAAGTGTATGTTGGCTTAGGTTACGGCCCCCTTAGCTTTAAAACATCCTACACACTCTCCGATCGTTACTTCGGTATCGGCAAGGAGAATGATACGTCTCTCCAAACTGCTGCAGATTCCTCATCAAAAGGTACTCTTTACTACGACCTAACCTTTACCTACGAGATTGCATCCAAGACAACACTGAAGATTCATGCTGGGTTTCTTGATCTGAACAAGAAGGAAGCGGCGCTCGATGTAATCAAAGACTACTCGGTTGGAGTGGCCTACGATCTCGACGGGTGGCTCTTTGGTGTTTCGTACGTAACGACTTCCGGATTATCTGCAGACGGAAAAACATTCTTCACCACTACTGACGGGCGAAATAAAAAACTTTACGAAGGGGTCGGTGTCGTATCTCTCACTAAAACCTTCTAACCCTAACCGACTGAACCTCAGGGCGTAGCAGCGTATCGCGGCCCTGCATTGAACAAAGAGGACAACATGAAACTGATCACTGCCATCATCAAGCCATTCAAGCTCGACGAGGTGCGGGAATCGCTCTCGGCCATTGGCGTGCAGGGCATCACCGTGACCGAAGTCAAAGGCTTTGGCCGACAGAAAGGCCACACCGAGCTCTACCGGGGCGCGGAATACGTGGTGGACTTTCTGCCCAAAGTGAAGGTCGAGGCGGCGGTCGCCGAAGACCTGTTAGACCGTGCCATCGAAGCCATTGAAAGTGCGGCACGCACCGGAAAGATCGGCGACGGAAAGATCTTCGTCTACGACCTGCAACAAGTCATTCGTATCCGTACCGGTGAGACCGGTAAAGACGCGTTGTGATGCTGAGCTGAACCTTTTTACACGAGGCTTTTATGAAAACTTTCTCTTCTACTCTTGCGAAAACCGCGGGTCCTGCACTCGCTGTTCTCGGGTCGCTGGGCATGGCATCGCTCGCCTTTGCCGCCGATGCACCGGCAGCCGCTGTACCACCCCCTCCCGTTCCCAACAAAGGGGATACGGCCTACATGATGTTGTCCACGGTCTTGGTGCTCTCGATGATCGTGCCCGGACTGGCATTGTTTTACGGCGGCCTGGTGCGCGCCAAGAACATGCTTTCCGTGCTGATGCAGGTGATGGTGGGTGCATCGCTGATTTTTGTGCTCTGGGCCATTTACGGTTACTCGCTCGCGTTTACCGGTGGCAGCCCCTACTTCGGCGGATTCGATAAGCTCTTTTTATCGGGCATCACCGCAGAGTCCGTGGCGGCCACCTTTAGCCGTGGCGTGGTGATTCCGGAGCTGATGTTTGTGGCCTTCCAGGGCACCTTTGCCGCCATCACATGCGCGCTGATTGTCGGGTCCTTTGCCGAACGCATGAAGTTCTCCGCGGTGCTGCTCTTTTTGGTGATCTGGTTTACCTTCTCCTACATTCCGACCGCGCACATGGTCTGGTACTGGGACGGTCCGGATGCCATCAAGGTGGGGGATGCGAAATCACTGGAGGCCGTGATCGCCGCTGCAGGGGCGCTCTGGGCCAAGGGTGCGCTGGACTTTGCCGGTGGTACGGTGGTGCACATCAACGCGGGTGTCGCCGGTCTAGTGGCCGCCTACATGGTGGGCAAGCGCGTGGGTTACGGTAAAGAGCCGATGCCCCCGCACAATCTGACCTTAACCATGGTGGGTGCCGCCATGCTGTGGGTGGGCTGGTTTGGATTTAACGCCGGCTCGAACCTGGAAGCCACCGGAACCGCTGCGCTGGCCGTGACCAACACCTTGTTCGCGACTGCGGCGGCCATTGTGGCCTGGACTTTAGGCGAAGCGATATTCCGCGATAAGCCCTCTATGCTCGGTGCTGCGTCGGGTGCCGTCGCAGGTCTTGTGGCGATCACGCCTGCCGCTGGTTTCGTGGGCCTAGTTGGAGCACTGGTGATTGGTCTTGTGGCTGGTTTTGGATGCCTCTGGGGCGTGACCGGTCTGAAGAAAGTGCTCAAGGCCGATGACTCCTTGGACGTGTTCGGTGTGCATGGCGTGGGCGGCATCATCGGTGCGATCCTGACCGGCGTGTTTGCAGCGCCATCCCTTGGTGGCACCGGTGTATTTGACTACGTGGCCGATAAGGTCGGCGAGTACTCAATCAGTGGCCAGGTGGCTATTCAGGTCGAGGCGGTGCTGACCACGATCGTGCTCTCCGCAGTGGTCTCGGTGATTGCACTCTTCATCGTGAAAATGGTGACTGGCCTGCGTGTGCCGGAAGACGAAGAGCGTGAGGGTCTAGACACCACCGCCCACGGTGAAAAGGCCTACTACATCTAAGGTCGATGCGAGGAGATGTGCCGTACGACATTTCCTCGCAACATTCCTCACCGGATGTGCAACTTTCTTCTGAGTTTGTAGTCTCCTTGGTGTTGTGTTTCTCCTTATCGATGTGTCTTTGAGCCCGCCGCATGGCGGGCTTTTTTATTGCATAGCCGCAACACGGCGTTTGCCATGTAAGCACATGGTCATGTTGGGGGGATAAAATGCCCTCATATGGTGCCTCGAATACTGAATGCCGCCGATGGCGGCGCCCCACTGCTGCACCTTGAGCAGCAGATCCTCAACGCCAGCTCTGATATCGAACACTGGTTCCGATCGCAGTGGAGGAGCCACGTGCCGCCGTTTTACGCCTCGGTGGATCTGCGCAATGCCGGCTTTAAGCTCTCGGTGGTCGATACCAATCTGTTCCCGGGGGGGTTTAATAACCTGTCGTCCGACGTGCTGCCCCTGGCCGTTCAGGCCATGAGCGCGGCCGTTGAGCGGCGCTGCCCCGATGTCCGACGGTTTTTGCTCGTCCCGGAAAACCACACCCGCAACACGTTTTACCTGTCCAATGTCGCACGGCTTGCAAGCCTATTGCAGCAATCCGGCCTGGAGGTGCGCATCGGCACCCTGATCCCGGAGATCACGGCGCCGACGCCAATCGATCTGCCGGATGGCCAGCGGCTACTGCTCGAACCCATTGAACGTAACGGTCAACGGGTGGGAGTAAAAGGATTTGATCCCTGTGCCATTTTGCTCAATAACGATCTGTCGGCCGGCATCCCCGATGTTCTGAAAGGCATTGAGGGCCAGAAAATTATTCCCCCCCTGCATGCCGGATGGTCAGTGCGGCGCAAATCCCAACACTTTGCCGCTTATTCCAAAGTGGTGGCCTCGTTTGCCGAGCGGCTGCAGATTGATCCTTGGGTGCTCGATCCGTTTTTTGCCACGTGCTCGCAGGTGGACTTTCATGCGCGAGAAGGGGAATCCTGCCTGGCCGATAACGTGTCCAATATGCTGGCCCAGATCCGAACGAAATACAAAGAACTCGGCATTACCCAAACCCCTTTTGTGGTGGTCAAGGCCGATGCAGGTACCTATGGCATGGGCGTGATGACGGTCAAAGACGCCAGCGAAGTGCTGAATCTCAACCGCAAGCAGCGCAACAAAATGGCCGTGGTCAAAGAAGGTCTGCAGGTCAGTGATGTGCTGATCCAGGAAGGGGTGCATACCCTG